>PMTT01000492.1 GCA_003167275.1 Bryobacterales bacterium
AAGTGGAATTCATTGTGAAAGTGATTGGCGTACGCCGCCAGCACCACCAGCAGCATGACGGCGACAGCGGCCGCCTCACGCACTCTCCCCCGCCCCGATCCCTGGCCTGCGGCGGCTGGCTCTGGAACCCCTGGCGGCACCGGTTTCCCGGCGCCTGCGCTTGGACTACGGCCCTTGCCCATCAGCTTCCCCTTTGGATCTCAGCGGGCATACAGGAATGCCAGCCCCGCCGGCTCGACGAGCATACTATTCAGCCTGGCGAAGCGCTCCTCCCAGACACAGGACTTCAGGAATTCGGCGACCTCCGACAGGCGTTGCTCGTCCGGACGGTCCACGATCCGGGTGAGAGCCGCGATGAAGCTCTCCCGATCGCCGGCAAATTGCACCAGGGGATAATCGGCGATTCCGGGAATCCCTGTCACCACCGTGGGCAGGCCGAGATGGAGATACTCGTAGATCTTCAACGGATCCACCGCCGCGGAGACCTCCGTGGCCTGGAACGGAATCATCCCCGCCCACCACTTTCGGGCATAGCGGTGCAACTCCTTCTGCGGAACAATCCCTACCAGGCGAATATTCGGGACGGCGTTCAGACGCATGCGGGTGGGTTCCGAAACGGCCCAGCCGATCATTTCAAACTCCACCTCCGGGAGCTTTTGCGCGGCGTAAATGACCGTATCCCAATCGAACCAGGCATCGCTGAAGTGGCCGAAGTACCCCACCACTTTGGGCCTCTCCAGGGGTGCGCGGGCCGCGATGAATTGGTCGCAACCGAGCGCCGCCGGCTGGTAGCCGTTTCGCACCACGGCGATATCCGACCGCAGGTGGTCGAACTTCTGNNTCGTCCATGATGTCGTAGTGGATATGGTAGCCGGCCGCCCGCAGGGGACGAACCACTTCCACCAGGGCGGGGCTCGGCAGCGTACACAAATAGGAGCCTTTCGAGTAGGATGCCGAGGCGATGTCTTCCACGTGATTCAGAAACGCGTAAAGCGGAAGGTGAAAAACGCGGGGATACACCTCTTCTCCGGCTTGTGGAATGGCTTCGCCGGGAGACCATTGCCAGGCCACGTAGAGAACGGTGGCGCCATGATCCGCCAGATACCGGGCGCCGGCTATGGGCCGCTGATTGAGAGTGGCGCTGAACGGAATGGCGCAAGGAATGATGGCGATCGATTGGGCGCGGCGCAGCTCCGGCAGGATGGATTCCACCAGCTTTGCAAGCTGTTCGCCGGGCGACAGCGGCGGTGCGGGGAGCGGCCGGTCAATCGCGGCAATCGCGCCGTCCGCGGCAACCGCAATTTCCTGCCGCGGACTTTCTTGTGGACCGGGCTTGGGTCGAAGGGCTTTAAACAGAGGCTTGGTCAGGAAGCGCAGCGGAGCGGTGATCTTCCAGGAGAGGCTGCTCTCGAGTTCGGTAGTGAGCCGGCGAAGGTTGGCCGCTTCGATGGCGGCGGCGTTCGCCCGGGAACTCAAGGCCTGAGTCTCGGCCGCATAGTTCCTTTCGATTGCCGAGAGCCGTGCCACCTCTTCCTGAAGCTGCCGATGCTTTGCCCGCAAATCGATCTCGACGACCGTCTGCTGCTCCAATTGCCTGCCCAGCGCGGCGGCCTTGTCTTGCCAGAATTGCGTATCGCCCTGGATCTTCCGCAGTTCCGCTTCCCGAATTTCCAAAAGCGCGGCCGCCCCTCCGATCTCCCGTGACAGCTCTTCGTTACGACTCGCGGCCGAGTTGGTTTGGCGAAACTCGCGCAACAATTCCGTGGTCCGCGCCAGGATCACCGCGAGTTGACGATCCTGCCACGTAGCGTACGAAATCCCGGTACCTGTTTCCTCCACACTTTTATCGGCCATCTCTCGAAAAATCGCTCCTAAACACCCAGACTTGTGGCACGGGTCTTCACGGGTGAGCTTAGCTCCGCCTCCAACCGTGCGACTGGCTCACCCCACGCCTGACACTCTTCCCCAAACACCCCTTCCCAATCCGCCAAAAAGGCATCCTCCGAAAACTCGCGCGACAGCTCCAAACACTCCTCCGCCAACTCGTCGTACTGTCCGGCGACCGCAGCCATCTTCCTGGCCAATTCCCGGACGTCGCCGAGTGGATACAGGAATTTCGCGCGATTGGCTACCAACGTGGCATGCGCGGGAATATCGGAAAGAATCACCGGCAAACCCGCGGTCATGGCCTCCGCGACCGAAAGCCCGAAACTCTCGCCCGTCGAACAGGAGACGAATACCGCCTTCTTTTGCCGCATCATTTTCAGAATGACAGGAGCATTCTCAAATGGAACGGGCGGCAGTACGGCGATGGTGCCGCGAGCATGGCTCTTCTCGATCGCCTCCATCAGGGAATAAGCCGGGTCGATCTGCCCGCAGATAATGCCCAGGGTCTCCTTCCGCAGGTTGTGACTCGCGGAACAGACACCATCGATAAATTCTCCCAGGTTCTTGTGCCCGTCAATGCGTCCAAAGTATAAAAACAACGGGGCACGCCACGCCGGCAGGGAAGGAAGCCGATCGATCTCCGGCAAGCGGGGAACAAAGTTGCGGACTACTTTGACTCTGCCCCGCAGGCCGGGACATTCGTCCTCAATCACGCGCAGGAATCCACTGGAAGGTACGATCAGTCCTTTCAACCGGGTTTGCCATTCCTGGAGGTAGGTGCGATGTTTGGCGTAAGCCGTGTGACATTCCATGTACGCCTTGTCCTGGATCGAGGGGTGATCGACCAGAATCTGGGGCGTATCCACAACCAGGATGGCAGCGTACCTGGAGGGATCGAAGGTCTTGACTACCCTCAACCGGTCGCCCAGTTTCCGCGCCTGGCTATAACGCTCAATCAGAGCGACCCCGCCGCAATCGTATTTAAAGTAGATTTCGATCTCGAGCTTCGGGTATCGGCGCAGGAGTGCCTCACTGCGATTCAGGAAGACTCTTTCCACGCCTCCTGAAGTAGCCCAATGGTATCCGAAACAGATCCTGGTAGGCCTCACGCCACTCCCGACATGACCTTCATGCCGCCTCCAAAGACTCCGTCCCAATCCGCCAAAAAGAGTTCCTCCGAAAACGCGTGCGATAACTCCACACACTCCGCCGACAGCTCGTCGTACTGTTCTTCGAACGCGGCCATCTTCCTGGCCAGCTCCCGGGCATTCCCCAGCGGATAGAGAAACTTCGCCCGGTTCGCGACCAGCGCGGCATGGGGGGGAATATCGGAAAGGATTACCGGCAAACCCGCGGTCATCGCCTCCGCGGCCGAGAGTCCGAAACTCTCGCCCTTCGAGGTGGAGACAAACACCGCCTTCTTCCGCCGCAGCATCTGCATCAGTACGTGACTGTTCTCAAACGGGACCGGCGGCAGTATCGCGACAGAGCCGCGAAGATCGTTCTTCTCGATCATCTCCATGAAAGGATAGCCGCCAAGAATCTGACCGCTGACAATGCCGAGAGGCTCCTGCCGAAGATACTCCCGGGAGAGAGCGAGTCCCTCCACAAATTCGGCGAAATTCTTGAACTCGTCGACCCGCGAGAAGTATAGAAACAGGGTGGCGCACCAGGCCGGCAGATATATGGAGCGATCGATGGGTGGTAACTGGGGAACAAAGTTGCGCACCACCTTGACTCTTCCCCGCAGGCTGGGGCATTCGTCCTCAATCACCCGCAGAAATCCACTGGAAGGCACCAGCAGGATGTCGATGCGGCTCTGCCACTCCTGGAGCCAGGTTCGGTTCTCCGCATAAGGCGTATGGCATTCCATGACCATCTTGCCGACGACGGACGGATGAGCGGCGGGAAGCTGTGGCGTATCGACCACGAAGACGACCTTGTACGGAGAAGGGTCGAAGGTGTCTATCACTCTTAAGCGGGCACTGAGCCCGCGTGCTTTACTATAGCGTCTGACCAGGGCGACCCCGCCGCGATCTTGAAAAAAGTAAATGTCGATTTCGAGCTGCGGGTAACGGCGCAGGAGCGCCTCGCTGCGATTGAGGAAGACCCTCTCCACGCCTCCCGAGGTGGCCCAATAGTATGCGAAGCAGATCTTAGTGGGCATGGAAAGTCCTGGCCGCCTGAAAGGCGGCTGCAGCCAGGATTGACTGCACCCACAGTGGGTCTATTGGCTGTGAACACCGTTTCGCAGGTACGGTTGCGTATTTTCCCCAAGGCGAAAAACGTCGAGACGAGTCTCGACGC
>PMTT01000788.1 GCA_003167275.1 Bryobacterales bacterium
TCTCCTCGGGAAAAGGGGGGCAGCCCGGTCCGCGTAGACTCTTCGGGCTCGAAATTCCAGGCAGATCGGGCTGTCCGTTTTTCCCTCTGTCCCGTAATGCGGAAACGGCGGAGGTTTATCTCAGAAATGTGGGATTTAAAATCCGGGCGCGAGCATGGCAGTCATCCGTTCGGGGTTCAGAATCTCCTGTCCCCGCATCCACTCGTCGGCAGAGGCGGAGAGTTCGCGTCCCCGCCCGGCGCCGAGGAGCAGACCCCGCGTGCGCCGCGCCGCCATGGCGTAAAGAGCCATGTCCGCGGCGGCGAGCTGGTGCTCCGCGATCTCCAGCAGTTTCACGCTCTCTTCACCGGCGCCGCGCGCGGCGGCGATGCCGGCCCTGAGCAAAACCGCGAGAGCTGCCGCCCAGGGCATGTTGTGACGCTCCATGCCGCGAGCATCGTGTTCGGCGCGGCGCAATAACGCGAGCCGCGCCGCACCGGCAGGCCCGGCCGCCGCGAGCGCAAGTGCGGCCCGCGCGCGGTGGTGCAGGGACTCAATATGGACATACTGTACGCGCGTCAGAAACGACCAGCGGAGCTTGGGCCAATTCGATTGGATGCGCGCCCAGGCGTCCGCAGGCTTACCGCCATACAGGTCGGTCTCCACGCTGCCGATCCATGCCCACCAATGCTGCAGATCGAAGTCCTGACGCCGCCATTCGGCCATGGCAGCGCGGATCTCCCGGTGGGCGCGATCGGGGTCGTCCTCCATCAGACAGAGCGCGTGGGCGAGGCGAGTACGCAGATCGGTCACTTCGAATCGGTCGCCGCGGGTTTCGGCATCCTTGACGATGCGCGGCAGCCGGTGCTTCAATTGTTTCAGCTCTCCCATGAAAAACAGAGAGACGCTCCCCATCATGTGGGCCGTGGCGACCTCCCAGGCGACTCCGGTGCAGCGTTCCCGCAGGATGCTCTCCGCCAGCATCATTTGGGCGACCGCTGTTTTCCACTGCCCCCGGAGAAACGCTGCCATACCGTTCGCCAGCGCCACCAAACCCATGGCATTTTGATCGCCGGTGCGTTCGGCCAACTCCCCCGCGGCAGCCAACAGGCTCTCTACCTTATTCTTCTTACGGCCGCCCTGAAGCGCAAAATAACCGGCCTCCGAACATAGAGCTGTGCTGACGCGGCAGGGCTCGCCGGATCGCAATGCCAGCGACAGCAGGCGCGCGTGGAAGGGATGCGCGCGGATAGGATCCACCATCGCCAGGCCCCGCACCAGTGATGAGCAGATATCGATGCGGAGGAGATCGCCGGCGGGAATCCGGGAAGCCGGGCGCTCCCGGTACTGCAAGCCGCGTGCCCAAAGCCAGAGCCGGCGGACAAAGAAAGACAGCATGGCCTGCCAGGGCGACCGAGGCAGGGACATGCCGACAACTCCCAGAACCTCTCGCGTCAGTCGAAGTCCCTCTTCCATACGGCCGGCCATGAGAAACTGGGCGGCGGCCCGACGGCGCAGCTCCAGCGTCCCGGCATGGTGCCGCCCTCCCGTGGCGTCGAGATAAACCTGAGCTCCTTCCGCGCCACGGCCCGCATTTGAGAGCGCATCGCCTAATTGCACCTGCAGGGACTCGCGTTCGGGGCCATCCTCCGGGGCAAATTCCAGTGCGAACCGGAAGAATTGCGCGGCATTGTCGAATGCCAGGGCCGCGACTGCATCGTTGGCGGCGCGGATCGAATACCCGAAAGCCTTATCGGCCACACCGGCCTCACGAAAGTGGACCGCCAGAAAGCGGGGGTCGGGCGGCCCGGAGGTTTCCCACGCCATGGCCAGTCGATAGTGGCATTCTCTCAGCGCTTCCTTCGACAGCGAACTCTCGGTGCTCTCACGAATCCGGTCGTGATAGGGTTCAATCTCTTCCGATGCCGCGGTCAGGCGGGTACGGATCAGGCGATGACTCCGAAGGTGAGCCAGCTCCAGATACGCGCCGGCGCCGAGCCGGGCCGCCGTCTTCGCGATGCTCAGCTCGATCGGTTGCCCGGCCAGAGCGATGGCCTCCAGAAGCCGCCGCGCGTCTTCTGGTAGACGGGCCACGCGCCGGCGAACGAGATCGTCCAGCGTGATGGACCGGTTGAAGGGCCAGTCCTCAGATGTTCCGGCGTGCACTTCACTCCGAGCCTCCAGTTGGGAATACTTCACCAGCTCTCCGAGGAAGAAAGGGTTGCCGCATGATTCGCGTGCGATCTGCCCGGCCAGCGAAGGGGAGGCGGACTCATGCCGGCTCAACTGCGATAACGCGAGGTCCCGCGCCGTGCCGTACTCGAGGTCCTGGAGGGGTAACTCAACCCGGTGATTGGAGACTCCCAGCCCTCGCGCACGGAGCAACTCGCGGAGCGGCGGACTGGTATCCGCTTCGTCACCGCGGTAGCACGCCAGAAAAAGTATCGGCAGCGGATCCGGATCGCAAAGCAGGTCGAGGAGAAGAGCGGAGCTGTCCATGTCGCCCCACTGCAAATCGTCGATCAGCATAACCACCGGTTGACGCGCCGCGAGCCTGGCCAGCATATCGCGCAACGCCTGGAAGCCGCGCAACCGCAGTTCGGCGGGATTCGGCATCTCGACCGGATCGCGACGATCGGCGAGGTCCCTAAGTACTGGAAAGAGGCGCGCAAGGGCGGCAAAATCGACCGGTAAGAGGGCCTTCCTTTCTCCAGTCGAAAGACCGAGCAGCCAACGCTTCAAATTATCCACGAGGCTGTCAAGCGCCTTATACGGCACCGACTCGCGCTCATAACATCGTCCCTCCAGCACAAGGTGCGTTTTCCGTTCGCGCACCTCGTCTAGAAAGCGCCGCGCCAGCGCGCTCTTCCCCACGCCGGAAGGTCCGTAGAGTAAGACGGTGGTCGGGCGCCCGCGTTGAGAGTCGTCGAGCGCCGCGCGTAGAGTTGCCAGATCGTTTTCACGCCCGATGAATGGAGTCCGATCGAGCAAGGCGGCCCGGACGGATTCCTCCGCGGGGACTCCCAGACGGCGCAGCACCTGGACGCCGGCCGGCCGCAGCAACGGGTCACGCTGCAACAGGGCCATGGCGAGATCGCAAAGGTCGGCAGGGGCGTTGGGCCGTAACTGGGAGGCTGGTGGCGGGTCGAGGGTCTGCTTGTCGTGCGAGATGGAGGAAATAGATCCGGACAACGGCAAGGCCCCGGTGAGCGCCTCATACAACATCACGCCGACGCTGTACCAGTCGCTGGCAGGAGTTACGGCACAGCCCGCCGCCTGTTCGGGGGCCATGTACTCCGGGGTGCCGAACAGCAGGCCGACACGGGCTGTCTCGGCCGGGCAGGCATCCGTGGCTAGTCCAAAATCGAGGATCAAGACGCGGCCGCTGGCGTTGACCAGAACATTCTGGGGCTTCAAATCGCAGTGCAGCTTGCCAGATCGATGCAGCGCGCAGACACCCTCGGCCAGTTGCCGGATGGCGCTTCGCAGCCGATCGAAGCCGTCGCCGGGCGAACCGGAGTACCGCAGGAAATCGACCCCATCGATGAATTCCATGGTGAAGAACCACCGCCCCTCGTCCGACAGCAGTTCGTACAGCGCCACCAGATTGGGATGCACGATGTCAGCGAGCACGCGGAATTCCTGCTTAAACCGATAAAGCGGGCCGGCCTCCGCGCGGGGCAGCGTCTTCAACGCGAGAACGGCCTCCCGGCGCCGGTCATAGACCTGATAGACGATGCCGAAGCCCCCGCTCCCCAATCGGCGCTGGACAATAAAGCGGTCGCTGCCCGAAAATTCCGGCTCGTCCGGGACATGGGCCGCCGCACGGCCGACGACCGCCTGGAGGAAGCCTTCACCCGACCTCCCGGCGGCCATCAGCGACTCGACCTCGCGGCGAAGGTCGCTGTCGTCACCGCACACCCGTTCGAGATGGCGGGTGAGAGAACCGGGCGCAAGCGTCAGCGTGGATCGAAATACCCTTTGAATCTCGGCCCAACGTTCCGGCTTCATGCGGAGCTTCTCTTGATCTGGCGGTAGAGCCACGCCTCGGCGAGTTTCAGTTGCCGGCCGGCGGCGGCGCGGGAAAGACCGAACGCCTCCGCCGTCTCCTCCACCGTGAAGCCCCCAAAGAAGTGCAATTCCACCATTTTACCGGTGCGCGCATCGAAGGCCTCCAGCGCCGTCAAAGCGTCATCGAGGGCGATCACGTCGCGTGCATGCTCGGGCGCGTAGTGGAGCGATTCCCGGAAAGGGACACGCTCGATTCCACCACCTCGCTTAGCAGCCTTGTCGTTACGGGCATGGTCCGTAAGGATCTGGCGCATCAAGCGCGCGGCGATTCCGTAGAAATGCGCCCGGTTCCCGAGGTTCGCCGGAGTTTGGGCGACCAGCCGGAGATACGCCTCATGCACGAGCGCAACGGAATCGAGCGAGTGGCCCGGCCGTTCGCGGCGGAGATGCTTGCCGGCCATACGACGCAGCTCGGCGTAGACGATCGGTATCAGCATCTCCAGGGCCGATGCGGATCCGCCCGCCCACTCGGCGAGCAGCCGCGTGACGTCGCTCCTCGATATCTCCGGCATGACCTACCATTGTCCGCTTTTTTGAAGGCGCATCAATCGGTGTTTCTGAAAGCAGCGCAGTTGCGCGGTACAGAGAAAGGTTTCTTTGGCTTGCTCATGTTATGACGTCCCTTAAACTGTGCGCGGGTGCATTCCCTGACCCGCGCTCACATTCCAACAAAACTTGCCGATAAGGCTTAGTGCATGAGCTGCCGCGCCGTCTGTTCCGGCTCCGCGTCCAACTTGGTCTGGAGATGACGGCGTGGCAGTTACGGCTCCCGCAAAGCCGCTCGCTGCTCCACGCCGCAGTTTGCTTTTTAGGGCGGGGTCTCCTCGCCTCTCAAACGGAGCCGAATCGCGCCGTTTTTGCGCTGGCCGATCCAATCCGAGCCGGAGTGGCCTTCGGGTCGTTCGCGAACCCTCCAGGAACAGGCTTCCACGAATGGGGTCACCCGCTGGACATTCCGGATGGAGACGCCTTAGCAACTGTTGAACCTGCTCCAGTTTCAGCTGTCGCCCTGCCGGACCGTGGAGAAGACCGGTTTGACCGGCCCGTACGATTTCACTCTGGAGTTTTCGAACGCGGGGCCGCTGGGTCCGATGGGAAGGGGCCTCGCGGCGCCGTCGCCAGGCGAAGCCGGCCAGCCCGACGCTGCTCCCGATCTGTTTACGGCCCTTGAAAAACAACTCGGGCTGAAGCTGGAGAAATCCAGCGGCCTCCGCCCAGTGTCGGGAACGATATGTGGATGTTCTCGTACAGTGGGCTAACGTTTTTCTGACCCCGCGGCTGCGCAATCGCGGAAAAAGAGGGGGGCTCATTTCCCTGGGCGCAGGGGCCCGAATTCCACCTTTTCTGCGTCCTTGAACTCGCGCCACAGACAGTGATTTGATGCACAACGGTCATAATCACGAGCCGCGCGTGTCGAGGACTGATCCATCTGCTCAAAACGCGACGAGGAGACCGGCAAGCGACGCGATGCAATTCCCCAAACCGCTTTCTGATCGGCTAGACTTACCTGTATCCAACATTCGCGCTTTCTGTGTACCCAAACTCGCCCAGCCCATCGAAATCCTCGCGTCTATCCGTGCCGACAGGACGGGTGGGTGGTCGGGCCGGCTGAAATGGAGAGACGTAAGAACGTCGGATGATTGCGTGAATACACGTTAGTGCCCAGGAGGGACAATGGAGTTCCGGTCGATCGATCCGTGTTGCCGCAGCCGCGCTGCGCTGCTCTTCGTTCTGTTCGCGGTACCGGTAGTGGCTGTAGCTCAGACGGACGAGATCCAGGTCTACGATGCTGCGATTGCGGATCACGGTGTGTTCAACCTGATGATCCACACCAATTTCACTCCGATCGGGCGGAAGACTGCCGTCTACCCCGGAGGCATCATTCCAAACGACTCGGTTAACGGCGCCGTCGAATGGGCCTACGGCGTGACTGACTGGTTTGAGCAAGGCCTCTATATGCCGGTGTGGAGTCCTTACTCCGAGGGTCGTGGCGGATCGTTGAACGGATTCAAAATTCGCGAACTCTTCGTGCGGCCTCATGCCAAAGACCACCTGTTCTTTTACGGCGTGAATTTTGAGTTCAGCGTCAATTACCACTATTGGGAGCCCAAGCGTTTCACCTCCGAGGTCCGGCCAATCGTCGGCCTGCATCTTCATAAAGTAGACTTCATTTTCAATCCAATCGTGGACACCGACTACACGGGCGGCTTCAGAAACCTCGAATTCGTTCCTGCGACGCGGGTTGCCTATAACTTCAACAACACTTGGACCGTTGCCGCCGAGGAGTATTCCGATTTCGGGCCCCTCCGCCGCTTCGATCCGGTGAGCGATCAATTCCATGAGGTCTGGGCCGTCGTGGATCACAACAGCAAGATTGTGAATATCGAAGCCGGCGTTGGGGTCGGTGTCACAGGCGGAGCCGACAGGCTGACCTTGAAGCTGATGGTGTCGCGCGATTTGAACTCCAAATAGAAGGTTGAACGCGAGGTTTACCTGTACCGCGGCTGCGCAGTCGCAGAAAATCGAACCCTTCTGGGACCGACTCTCCTAAGAATCGGGGTCCATCCCCGGCGCAGTTAGAAACCGCCGATTGACCAGAATCCCCCCGCCAATCAGAACTAAAATCACGGCAGCGAACAGCATGAACCAGCCCCAGTATTGCGTCGGATGCGCTACCACCCGCATCAGATGACGGCCAAAGTGCTCCACCAGAAGGGCGAGGCCTGCATACCGCACGCCTCGACAGATGGCGACCACGCTGAGATACCGGCCCAAATGGTATTCCGAAGCGCCTGCGGCCGCGAAAACCAGACTGGTGGGGAAGGGAAAGGGAATGGCCGTAGAAGCCACCAAGGTCCCAGTGCCCCACTTCCTGAACATTCCCAGGAATGCGGCCACTCTGGCTGTTCCAAATCTGCTGTCCAGATAAGCTTGGCCGGCCTTGCGCGCCATCCGAAAGGTAAGATACGCGCCGATCGTCGAGCCCACTGTTGCCACGACGGCATACTCGTACCATGGCAGTCTGTGGGTGGAAACCAGAATAGCGATGAGGATGTCGGGGCCACCAAAAGTTGGCAGTGGAGAGCTATCGAGAATAGTGAGAGAAAAAAGCCCGAATGCGCCCAGGTGGCGGAATATCGAAAAGACGGAGTGCCCACGATTCGCAGCTTGGAGCAGAACGTTTAACATGGGCAATCGAGTGGTTCGGCGCGGCTGCCACCGCACATCCTAATGATAGCGATGAGCGAGGCGCCCCGCTCCCCGAGCGGATTCAAAGGGGGATCTTCGACTTTTCAACCTGCCTGCGCAAGGATCTAGAGCGGCGCGCGCAGCACGCCGACGATATCAAGCTGGCGCTGGAGGAACTAAGGGAGGATTCGGCATCGGGCAAGCTATCGCGGCCCTCGCAGGCCGGCGGCTATGGTTTGGCGACCGTCGATCCGAAAAGCTTCCGCATCAGGGCGGGCTGCTCTTCCGGTGTCGCGGCCGCCTCCGATATGTCCGGCTACCGGGATGTGCCATCCCCCGGGGACGGTCGCACGCCATGATGCACCTGAGCGTATAGTCGCCATCTCGCCGAAGTGCCAGCCGACGTCGGTTGCCTAATTGGCCTGCCGACGCCTTGAAGTTGATCGCTGGTCCGGCCAACGGCCCACCTCCCTCCATTGCTGGAGCGGAGTCGCTCCGGCCATGGCGCCCGGCTTCTTCTCCAGCACGTCGAGATAGTGCTCCAGATTCAGCAACTGGTGTCCCCGCCCATAGTAGCGCTGATGCCGCGCCACGCATTCGAAACCTGGAAGACTTCCACTTCACTCGTTGCCGGATTCGGGTAGAGCAAAGCCGCCCAACTCCCCGAATGCTCCCAACTCCGGAAACTTTGGGCGCCCCCAAAAGCGATACCCTCCTTCTCTGCCTAGGGAGTATCAGGTCTGAAATATATTAGTACAGTCTCTCAGTTTCCCGTGAGCCAATGCAAGATTTTTCGGTAGACTGCAGGTCTGTTGAGGAGGTCCAAGTGGTTCATACCATAACCAATCCATTGTCGGGTGTCGGCAATGGCCAAAGACCGGCCAGGCTCATGATGACGGCCCAAGGCGCTGCTTACCGATACGAGCCCATCCCCTGGAAGCCCGCAACTGAGGCCGGCGTGCTGCCTCTCGGTTGTCCCGGCAATCGCGCAACACTGTACATTCGCGGGTAGTGGCACCGGGCGGCGCAGGTCTCCCGAATGGTCAAAACGGTCGCGGCCTTCCCAATCTTCGTCCAGGAGGTTGCCGTAACGCAGGTCGGTGATACCGGCGCTACGAATTTTGCCGAGACGGGCAAAAGGGGAAGTACACGGGTTTTGCTCTAAGATGAAGTCTACCCAGTTGCCCACGCGTTCAAGCAGCGCTCCGTGATGCGGCGTGCCGAGGAAGATGAGTCTGCCCAAACGGCGCGGCCACCGATATCCCGCAGCCGCGCCATAGTGGTAGGCACTGCGGGCCACTAAGCCGCCCAAACTGTGTGCAACGATAGAAAACTCTTCGAGAGGTACGGGCCATTGATCGAGAAGGTCTTCGATCAATGCCGCAAATGCTCGCCCGTTGGTGGAAATGTGCAACCCACCGTTGTAGTGCAAATCTATCGGCGTGTAGCCCAGATCCCGGGCCAGCGCCGTCCCATGATTGTGCCCTTTCCGGGTCCATTGCCGATCGCTCATGCACAGACCATGAACCAACACCACCAGCTTTCTGCTCGGGTGAGGAATCGCTGCGCCCAGAGCCGGCGTTTCCAGCGTCAAGGGCTCGCCCTTCCGGCGGAAGCGCATGGTTATGGCGAGCGGGTTGTGAGTGGCAGCCAGGTAGTCACCGATTACGCCGTTTAGTGCGGACAGCACGGCGTCACGTTCGGGTGTCGGCCTCCCGTCCCCGAGCATCGGTATCAGTGGAGTGAGAATGGTATCAATCTCAGTGCCCACTAATCCAGTCACGGCACGGACCGCGTTGTAGACCAGGCCGGTAATGCCGCTGGTTGCTCCCGGCTCTGGCGTACCGAAGATCCCAGGGCCAGCAGTGATGTTGTGGTGCATTATCTCGATCAGGTCGGTCAAGCGCAAGGTGCCGTCAATGGCTAGCCGGCTGAGCCCCAGAAGATCGGTGGGATATACGCGACTCGCTTTGCTCACTTCCACTCCCGGCGGCCTAGTAAGGCCGAAAACCAGAGGGCTTCACTACCTTCAAGGTGCTGCATTGCAGCACGCTCACAGCTTACGCCGAATCTGATTGAACGTCAATCTGGTACCTTCTCTGCTCGCGGCCGGTGCCGGGTGGCCGAAAGCTCCGGCGCATGAGTGCTTCAGCGCCCCGGGAAATGGCTGGTCCGCATTTGCGACCATCCGACGGGGCGACATTAAGAAGGCCGGTCGCAATTTATCCCGAAATCACGGTCTATACACCGGATCGTGCTCGGCTCAACGGCAGGAACCGCGCCAGACGGCCCGGACAGATTGCCTGTGGCGAGGCTGCGGACTTCTGGGATTGGGAGCGCGTGGATGGTCGAGACGAATTTGCGCGGGGCGACAATCATGTGGCCATCAGCAACGGTATTGGCGTCGGCGAGCGCAATCGCGTGTTGCGTCTCGATCCAAATCCGGTCGGCCTTGATGGCATAAAGCGCAGGGGTCCAAGACGGCAGGATCCTACGCGGCGCAGCGGGAGGGAAATGTGCGGGCCATCGAGCTTTACGGGCGGTCGGACCTGGTCCAATACCCGCGACCCGACCTGCGTCACGGGCCGCTCGTGAATCCCTCTTTCCGAGTCGCACGTAATCCGATCAGAGCTGGCGGGCAACCTCATAGAGCCGGACTTCGGGTTCGAAGCGGAGGTCCAATCTGCGCGGTCGATCCTATCAAAGNNGAGAGCAACTTTCTGATTCCTGCGTAGACGCTGAGAGCTGGAGTATCATTCACAAAGTGGACACGGTGAAACAGTTGGATCCGGCCGTCTCAGCCAATGCCGGGGAGCCCGGCGCATTAGGTATCCTCTGCCTCAAGCGCTTCTGGGCGCAAAAGACCGCTTCGCGCACGGGTGGGAACCGACATCCATCAAGCGCGGATGATCTGCGGGCAGGCAACGTGTTGTTAGCGGGTTTGAGGCTGGGTGTGCGGGAGACGATCAACTTTCTGATGGAGGGGACTCCCTCATTCGAAGAGTTCGAGGAGTGGGTGCTTACGAAGAACGGAGGCGCCATTGAGCCGGCGCGGGTAGCGCGGCTGAACGGTGCATTGCGGGGAGACGCCGAGTTTGCGTTGGAGAGCATCCTGCCGGAGCCAGTACTATCTCGCGCGGATCTGGCGTTTTGGGACGAACACGGCTACATCCTGGTCAAGCAGGCTGCGGGCGTTGACTCATGCCGGGCCGCGGTTGAGGCGATCCTCGCCTCCGCGGGCATGTCGATGGAGCGGCCTGACTCCTGGTATAAGGGGGGCCTCTGGATTCCGCTGGCACACCACCCCGCGCTATGGGCGAACCGGAATTCGCGACGCATCCATACCGTTTTCGCTCAAATCTGGGGCCGCAGCGATCTCTGGATCAACGTCGATGTTTGCGGAGTGAATCCGCCGCTGCGCCCGGGATACTCTTTTCAGGGCACTCCGCTGCATTGGGATATGACCTTGGCGCCGCCCCTGAGGTTCGGCACGCAGGCTATTCTGTACCTCACCGATACCGCTGAAGATCAAGGCGCGTTTAGTTGTGTCCCGGGTTTTCACCGGCAGCTTGAAGCGTGGCTGAAGGGGATCCCTGCGGGCGCCGACCCGCGCACCATGGCAGCAAGGGAGTTGCGGGCGATTCCAATCGCAGGAGGGGTGGGCGACTTAATCATTTGGCACCAGGCGTTGCCGCATGGAGCAACACCGAACCTTGGCACCTCGCCGCGGGTAGTGCAGTATCTCAACATGTTCCCCAGCCAATATGACGTTAACGCAACGTGGCTCTAACTACTTCTCCCCCGGCAATCCTCGGCGACCACTGCTGGTAATAGGCATGGTGTGCCTGTGGACGCCGATACGTGCCTCCCTGATCGCCCCCTTGGTCGCGTACTCGCAGTTCGGGATTGTCCCTCAGAGGCGGAAACGACGTTCTGGAAAGCATCGGGCGCTGGCCGGTAATCTTCGGCCACGCGGAAAATGGCCCGGAACGGCGTTACGGGAATGGCCTGTTTTCCCCTTGGACGTTAAACACCCTTCGTGGTGGTTTCGGCTGGTTGGGTTGATCCTGATCTGCTGGGCCGTTACATTGTTAAAGGGAGGGCGGCCCGAGTCTAGTCCGATGAGAGACCCCCCGGCTCTGCCGGGGAGGCAGTAGAAGTTTGACAGTTCCGGGGATCTGGGTTTGCGCCGATCGCTCCTCCTGTGAGATGAGAGACCGATTTGCCGCACCCGCCGTACGCTTCGGACGGAAACTCAGGTTCGGGCGCGGGCTCTGTTTTGGGCGGTTGCGATCAGGCCCCTTTGAGGGGCCAGCAACCGAAAGCCTCCGGCTCTGCCGGAGGATGGTTACTTGGAGAGCATGCGCCGAGTCATCTCCTCGACCGGCGCGCGATCATCGGTGAGGACAATGGCCCCAGGCTGGACCGAAGGTTCCGTGATCTCCGCGGCCGATTTGCGGGCCAACGCCTGCCAGGGGTTATTGCCCTCAATCGCCCGGAGCCGCGCACGGACGGAGTCCAAGGTTTGAGGCCGCGTGAAGGCCAAGACCATCTTGTTGCTGAAATAGCCCGCGGGCAGAACCATCACGGACGGGTAGACCTGTTTCAGCGTGGCCACCATGGCCGCAAGGACTTCCTGTTGGCTGCCCACATCGAAGACATTCATCATCACTACGCCATCATTGCTCATGCGGCTGCGCACGAGGCGGAAGAATTCCACCGTGGTCAGATAAAACGGCACGTAGGGGCCGCCATGATAGAGGTCCACCTGCACGATGTCGTACGGGCCTCGATTGCGCTTGAGCCACGGGCGGGCGTCGGCCACGTGAATTCGCAGGTGCGGATCGGCGTGGATGCCGAAGAAGCGCTGCGCCGCATCCACTACTTTGCCGTCGATTTCGACCGCATCGATGGCGGTCTCCGGCGCGGTGATGCGGGACGCCTGGATCGATCCGCCGCCTCCCATCCCCAAGACCATGACACTCCGGGCCGGCACCAGCAGCGGCCCCAATGCGAAATCGTCGTAGTAAAAGCCGGTCCAGTTCGACGATTCGTCCCGCACTGTGTGCACGGAGTCCCGGGAGTTGAGAAGCAGGACCAGGCGCTTGCCCTGGTGCGCCACACGAATCAGGTTGTAAGCCGATTCGTTCGTCCAGATGGTGTCGTTGGACCAGGAGAATTTCGGCACGGCCATGAGTAGCGCGAAGGGTACGAGGGCGGTTGCGGCATTTCGGTTCCGCGCCGCCAGCCCCGCGACGGCAATCACGGCGGTCGCCAGGCAGAGTACTTCGAGGGTCGCCTGCGTTCCGAATTGCGGCAACAGGAAAAAGCTCACCGCCAGTACGCCCACCATACTGCCGCCGGTTGAAGCCGCGTAGACCAGTCCCGCGGTCGCCCCGACGTCGCCCGCGCGCGCCAGGAGGCGGATGACATACGGCCCGACACCCGCCAGGGCGGTCATGGGCGGGGCGAAAATCACCAGGGTCGCCGTGACCGTGCCCGTAAAATCGCCCCAGCCAGACAAGGCAGCCAGCAGCGGCCGCCCGGCAAAGACGATCACCAGTTGGTATATCGCGCTCCCCAGGATGACGGTATAAAGCGGGGCACTGGTGGTGCTTCGATCGGCCAAGCGGCCGCCGAATCCATATCCCAGCGCCAAGGCCAGCATGACCACCGAGATCATGCTACCCCAGACGTAGATAGAGTAGCCGAAGTACGGCGCGTAGAGTCGAAATGCAACCACCTCGAGCGCCATGACCACGGCACCCGAGATGGCAGCGGTTATGAGTGACACGTTAAAACCTCGATCTATCGGCGGGAATTAAGGAAGCTGCACCGCGGGAAGCAGCAAACCGTCCATCAGAGTCGGGGTCGTGATCAATCGAACCGATCCGTCCCCTGAGAGCAACTGGAGCGAAGACAGCAGGCCTTTACCCGCGCCGCCACCACCACCCGATTGGTTCGAACCGCCTCCCATGATGAAGACTACGGGTATACCGGTCCTGACGGGCGCAAGGATCCCGGCTGTTGTCTGCACGGCCGGAAGAAGCAGCGAGCACCCACCCTGCTGCGCGTTTAGCGATGCACTCACGGGCGAAGTCCCGGCCAGGAAACGGGTCGAGTCGGCGACATCCAACAGTCCAATGAGGACCTGGGTGTTACCGTTGCCCGTCAGGTTGTTTGTGCACAGCATCAACTTGTCACTGCCCTGAACGGTTACCTCCGGAAAGATAAAGCCCGATCTCTCGATCAGCGTAAAGGCTTTGCCGGTGGAAGGACGGAAGATCGCCACCCCGAACCATAGCCCTGCCATCGCTACCGCCGAGGAGGCGGTCGCAAACCATTTGCTACGTACGATTGTTCGTTCCATCCCAGTAAATCACTCTCCACAAATGAAGGGAGCAGAAACAGGGGCATATTGGCATGCAGGTTCAGCGACGGTCCCAGGCGATTGTACGAAAACTTACAAGACGTGCCGTACTTCTTGCGTGGAGGCCTGCACCATGTCGGGTACAGGGAGTTGCTCTCGGAGTAGTGTCCGTTCTCCCCAATCCAACTGCTGGCATCTCGAAGGTCAGATTCTTCTGTACGGCGACAACTGGATGTTGCGCTGAATCGTTGACCCTGAGTCAAGGCCAAGGATGCCTGGCCGGGTCGAGGTCAGACTGGTGCTCGGATTGTTGAATTGCGGCTTAATGTGGTGTCCAAAAGGCCGTTTTCCCGCAGAGGGTACACTGGGCAACGCTGTTCGTGGGGGCCCGTCAGACTACCTTGATGCTGGAGAAGGGACTTCGTGGGCCGCGCTGGATTACGATCTTGTTCGAAAAGTGTCCACACCTCGTGCCCACCCGCCAATTCCAGCTTGCCTATGCCGATGAGGCAGAACTCCCTTTAGGCCAAAGTGATAGGAACGGTCGAAAGCGTGGTGCCAGACCACCCGAAATGGCCAAAGTTCTAAAAGTGTCTTCGATACCCTGCCATAATAGAATCAATAGCTTACGTCAACGCAGCGGATTTCCGATTTCCTTCTCTTTTTGTTTGCCTTCCCCAGAGATTGCCGTTACGACGAAGGTTCTGACGTCGGATGATTGCGCCGGGAATGTGAACCACGCGCGCTCCGAGGCACGCTCGTAAATCGCGGTCCTGTACAGTGGCGTGTACGTGACGATACTTCCTTGCCTGGACAAAACACCGCGGTCTTGGGGCAAGACGGCGACGGCATCCCGTAAGCCGTCCCTCCTTTCTAGCGGTTGAACAACTTTGCCATCGACCTTCAGAACCACATGGACGCCACCACTTGGACCCCATTTTGGCAGACTGGCGGCGTAGAGATTGTTGTAACAATTCGCTTCGAGCAGGACCTCCATAACACCAAGTGGGAGAGTGCTCTTGATGAGGTCAACGCTGATATCGCGTAGTTGGCGTTTTGCTTCAGCAGATTCCAAAGCGATTCGATCTAGATCAGAAAGAACGAGCACCTTCTTTTCGATGGGATCGCCGAATCCAGCTCGGTTTAGTCGATATTGCTGCTTCTTCTTTATCTCTTCCCACAATCGCTTGGCGGGGACTGATTCTCCTCGGGATACGGCTTCCCGAATTTCAGCGTCGGAGGGACCTTGAGCAGGGCACATGCCGACAAGTACGGCAATCAGGGCGAAGCATTTCAGAATAGATCTCAGCATATTCCTCCTTGATGACTGTGAGGTATGGCAGCTCAGGATCAATTCGGGTGATTCCGGCCGACCTTACACCTACAGAGTGCTATCTCATCAAGAAGATTCTCACCTTTCTATGTTTCAAAAACGCTGCCCGCACCGTGCGTCGCATTTGCGCCGCGAGATCGCCGGAAATCACGCCGGAAGCTCTCCGCGCTGCTCCCTGGACACTGGATCAGCAGTGGTCCGGCCGGCACTTGAAGGGCTACGCGGTGAGGGGTCGTAGAATTGGCTGGGTACTCGTGAGGTGATCTCCGAAAACGCCTTCCAGAACAGTAACCTTTTCGCCTTTTCGGGGTCGCCGAGTCCGCGATAATAGATTGCCAGCTTTGAAAGAGAATGAAAGAGAGATGAACCGTGCGTCGCCGCCAGCCAGCGAGGCGAGCCCGAGTCTTCGATGGCGAAGCCCCATATCGACTCAGCGGCGAGAGACGACTTGGACTACAGCGTTCACAGAGCCAGCTCCGCCGCCAAGATTCACTACGACATGCCAATGTCCAGCGTTTGGCGGCCGAAGAATCGCCGGAGAACGGGTATAATGGCCGCCAAAATACTGATACTGTTGACCCGATTGATAGTTCCTGAAGTTGCTCTCGTCGAGCAACAAAACATTGGCAGCATTTCCAGTCAAGATTACCTTCACTGAATCTTTCGACCCAAGTTCTACTTCGTAGTGTAGGAAGTTCATGGAGCCACCGAAGAATCGCCGACAGTTCCTTCCACGACCGCCGCGCCTGCGGAACTAACGGCGCGTTTTCTGATGCGCTTTATTGTTTCAGAGGCGTCCTTACGGAAGCGGAGCCAGAGAATAAGCAGAACGGCACCGGCGATGAAACTACACACAAGCAATATGACAAACACGCTGAACTTGTAAATCGACTTAGAGGTGTCGCTCAACAAGAGCGACCCCAAAAGTCCGCCAGCCATAAAGAAAAACCCTATACCGAGGTTCAACAACGTCGCCGAAGGGCCGCCACTCTCGATCATTCGAAGCTCGTCTTCAGAAATGATGTACAGAGTGAGTTGGCTGATTCCGATATACCGGATTTCCACGGCCGGCATCGCTTGAGACTGCAGCGGCCCTGGTCCCAAGCTGGGTTGCGATTCCATTCAACCGCCATTGTATCTCGCTTCATGGCTTCCATAATCTTGTTCTCGATTTTAATCGTCGGCGGGCCGGTTCCCGCTCGCCCACGCCATCGCCGTGCGTGGCTGCATCTCGTCGCCTATCATTTCGTGCCTGTCCGTCAGGGCCACGGGGTCGCTCGCCACGGGCAAGCCGTCCGCCATCGTCAGGGCCTTGAGCATCACCAGTTCCCTGTCGCGCTCGTTGCCGGAGTTCTCCGCATGGCAAAACTCGGGTTTCGAAATGCTTCCCAACTCCCTGATCTTCAATCCCAACATCGGCCGTTCGGCGCTACTCGTTTACTGGGTGCCCACCGTGCATCTTCTCAAGGGCTGCTTCCCGAGAATCGACACGGTAACCAAGGAATCGCGGTGCGATCACCGGACCGTCACACGCGCAATCAGGGAATTGAAGGACGCCGGATACCTGAAAGTGGAGAGCACGCCTGGCGAGGTGAATCGGTATAAGCTCAAGATGTAGCCTTCGCACCTTATCCCTTTTCTGCTTGGCACGGGAACGTTTGCTGGAGCCCGAGAAGGAGCACCATTGCCACCGGGAATTCATCCAAATCTTTCGCCGTTGTCTTTGAAGCTAATGTGTCAATCATCTTGTCGAGAATCTCAATGTAGTTGTTCCCATTCATCGAGAACTTCGCTGGTTGACAGTAGAGCGGGGCATTGTTTTTCTCGGCAGCGGTGTTTGCCCATGAAATCCCCTGGCCGACTGCCATCACGTACATTTTGATGGTTTCGACCGTAGGCTTATCGTGCGAATGAACACCTTGTGGTATTGCTTTACCGTAATGTCTGCTGCCCTGAGCGGGATTTGAAAACACACGAGGAAAACGATGGCCACCAGTACAATTCGCATCGCTCACCGATTCTATCATGTCCGTCTTTCTGCACGATAGAACTGCGAATCCCTGCGTCTCGCCCATTGTCGGTGGGTGAGGGAGGATTGGGTATGGACTTTTGCCTAGCTCACAAAACCCATTTGGGTGTCGAAATCGCTCTTGGATACCGGCGTGAACGTCGCCGACGCGCCCGTCCTCGAAAGTTCTTCCGTGAACCGAGCCGGTTCCTCTTTGGTGGCGACGAACATGAACTCCCCCTTGTCCTTGAACATGTCCACATGCGATGCAAGCCAGAGGCGGTCAGCTTTGTCGTCGCCTCTCAGGGAAACTTTGTAGTGCATGATTCCATTGTACGCCCAGAACATCGGACGCGGGAATTGTTTGCTCCGCTCCGCGTATCTGATACGTCCCAACTATTCGCAACTCCGGCGAATCGAGCGAACCGTTCGAAACCGTTTTCAATAAGTTACATGGAATCAATAGGCTGTAAGAATACGAATCCCACTCTCTCCGCCATCGCCGCAGCCGATCCCTCAGCAGGTGGGTGATGCGGCCAGGGACCGGCAGAGGATGTCGAAGGCGAAGGTAGCGTCGTCGACGCCAACCGGACGTCCCCAGTTGCGGAGTTGGCGCTCCATGAGGCCGCGGGTGATGTCGGAGACGGTGAGAGCCGCGAGCTCCGGGTCAATGGGGCGGACCTCGCCGCGCGCGGCTGCGGCGGCGAACATTTGCGCGAGCTGCGCCTCGCCGGCTTCGACCAGGTGGATGAACTCGGCGGCGAATGGCTTGCCCTGCATACACATGCCGCGGAATTCCGTCATGTAGATGCGGAGGAAGTCCTGGTGCGCCCCGAAATAGTCCAGACGGACCTTGAGATAGGCTCCCAGTTTGTCCCGCCAGGTGGCCGCCGCGCTCATGGCGGCGCGGGAGTCGGTGTCCAGTTGACGGGCCTCTTCGAGTAGTGCCGCCAGGTAGATCTGTTCCTTGGAGGGGAAATAGAGGTAAAGAGTGCCTTTGCCGATGCCGGCCTGGGTCGCGATGTCTTCCACGACCGTATCGGCGTAGCCTTGCCGGGCAAACACGGCCCGGGCGGCCTGGAGGATGGCACCTCGACGCTGCTCCCCGGCCGCTTTTCGAACACCTGAAAATGCCGCCATTGTGAAAATGACTACCCAGTCAGTAATTATACACCTATCGGCCGGCATGGCTGGTTAACCATTCCGGGGATTTCCTCACCAGTCAACACCGCTCCCCTCACGGTCGCGGCTCGGTAACTCACGCTGAATCAGCAACAATCGCAACCGAGCCGCGACCGTCAGGGAGCGGTTGCCCACTTGAACCGCAAAATCCCCAAAACGGTTACCCATCGGCCGCCTTGGCCTCCTGAATATCTGAATCCTATGCGCTAAACTGGAATCAAACTGACCATCGGGTCATAAATGGACCGTCTGGGTTGTACATGCACTGGGAGTGACGATGAAACTGTCAAAATGGTCGGGTGTTATCCCGATCGCATTGCTCGCTGGGGTGGCTGGTTGCGGGTCTAGAGGACCACAGAACGTCGCGGCACAGGCGCCTCCGCCCACTGTGGAAATCGCCCAGGTATCGGCGGGTGACGCCGACATCTTCGCCGAGTATCCGGGGCAGACCTACGCCAGAAATATGGTGGATGTCCGCGGCCGGGTCGAGGGCTACATTGAAAAATGGTTGTTCCGGCCCGGTCAGGAAGTCACTGCGGGGCAACCTCTCTACATCCTGGACTTGCGGCCATTCCAGGCCCAGGTGCAGCAGGCTCAGGGGACGCTGCAGCAGACCCAGGCCGACCTGGTTTTTGCGCAGCATCAGGTTTCGCTGCGGCAGGCGGAGGCCAACCTCGCCGCAGCCCAGTCGAATCTGGTGAAGGCACAGCAGGATTACGAACGGCTGAAGCCGCTAGTGGAGCAGGACGCCGCCGCCAAGCAGGATCTGGACGCAGCCGTCGCGGCGTTGCGCTCCGCCGAGGCGAGCGTGCGGGCCAATCAGGCGAACGTGGAGCAGACGCGGCTCACCACCGATACCCAGGTGCAATCCACCCAAGGAAAGGTAGAGGCGCAACGGGGCGCGCTCGAGACCGCCAAGCTGAACGTTCAGTACGGCACCATCCAGGCGCCGATCAGCGGGTTGATTGGCGACACTCTGGTGCCGGTGGGCGGGCTGGTCAATCCGAATGCCACTCAGCCGCTCACTACTATCGTTCCGCTGGACCCCATTTGGGTACGATTCAAGGTCAGCGAAGCACAGTACCTGTCGTTCATGGGAAAGAAAGGCGGACCGGCGAAGGAAGATCCGAAACTGGAGCTGATCCTGGCCGATAATTCCGTCTTTCCGCAGGCTGGCAAAGTGGCGAATTCGCTCAATCAGGTGGATCCGCGCACCGGAACGCTGGAGTTGCAGGCCGAGTTCCCCAATCCTCAGCACAGGCTGCTCCCGGGCCAGTTCGGGCGGGTCCGCTACGTGGCGGAGCATCGGACTGGCGTGATCCTGGTGCCGCAGCGCGCGGTGCAGCAGAATCAGAGCATTCAGACGGTGTTCACCGTGGGGGATGGGAACAAGATCGAAGCTCGCGTGGTGAAGGCGGGGGCACGGATTGGCGATTCGTGGCTGATTGAACAGGGGCTTCAGGCGGGGGACCGGGTGGTAGTGGAAGGGTTGCTGAGCGTGCGTCCGGGCGTGGTGGTCAATCCGACTCCTTATCAGGAGAAGGCTGCGGTGTCGGAGTTGAAGAAGGGGAGCTAACCGAGGGCACAAAACGTGTCGATGCGGCGGCGGGATGGGCAAGCTAAAGCATACCCCACAGAGATAAGCTAAATGGCACGATTCTTTATTGACCGTCCTGTGTTCGCGATGGTGATCGCCATCGTGATCATCATTCTTGGCTCCGTGGCAATTCCTGGCCTGCCGATTTCGGCCTATCCACAGGTGGTGCCTCCGGCGGTTCAGGTCACGGCGACCTATCTCGGAGGCAACGCGCAGGATTTGGAAAAAACAGTCGCGCAACCGATCGAGGAGCAACTGGTCGGGCTGGACGGCATGTTGTATTACCAGTCCACCAGCGCGAACAACGGCCAGCTCGTCATCACCGTCACTTTCAAGCTGGGGACGAATCCGGACATCGCGGCGGTGCAGACGCAGAATCGCGTCAACGTGGCGCTGCCACGGCTGCCTCCCGAAGTGCAGAGGCAGGGCGTCACGGTCAAGAAGGTCTCGACCGCCTTCCTGATGGCGGTCGGCCTGATCGCCACCGACGATCGTTTCGATGCGCTCTTCCTTACGAACTACGCGCAGATCAACCTGGTCAACCAGATCGGCAGCCTGCCGGGGGTAGGAGAGTCGCGGCTCAGTTCGCAGCAGGTCTACTCGATGCGGGTCTGGCTGAACCCGGACAAGATGACAAAGCTCGGCATCACCGCAACCGATGTGTCGAACGCGGTGCAGGCGCAGAACCGGCAGAACCCGGCCGGCGCGATCGGGCAGGCGCCCTCGCCGCGCGGAACGGATTTCCAATATGCGGTGAGCGCCCCGGGGCGCCTCACCGACCCTGCCGAGTTCGCGGATATTGTGGTGCGCGCGCAGCCCGACGCCTCGCTGGTGCGGGTGCGGGATATCGGCCGCGTGGAACTCGGCGCGCAGACCTACAGCGGGTTCAGCCGGTTGAATGGTAAGCCTTCGGCCAACGTGATCGTGTACCTGGCTCCCGGCGCCAACGCGGTGGAGACCGCCGATCAGGTCATCAAGTTCGTGAACAGCGTGAAGCCGAGCTTCCCCAAGGGGATCGATTACCTGGTGCCGTACAACTCCACCATGTTCGTGCGTGCGGCCATCAAGGACGTGCTGCGGACCTTAATGGAGGCGATCGGGCTGGTGATTCTGGTGGTCTTCATCTTCCTGCAGAACTGGCGCGCCACGCTGATTCCGCTGCTCACGGTTCCGGTCGCGGTCATCGGCACGTTTGCGGTCTTCCCGCTGCTGGGGTTCTCGATCAATATCACGAGCATGTTCGGACTGGTGCTGGCGATCGGGATCGTGGTGGACGACGCCATCGTGGTGGTGGAAGCGGTGCAGCGCCATATCGACGATGGGATGAGTCCCAAGGAAGCCACGGCGCGCGCCATGTCGGAAGTGTCGGCGCCGGTGGTCGCGATCGCGTTTATTCTGGCGGCGGTGTTTATTCCGGTGGCTTTCATCGGCGGGATCAGCGGGGAGATCTACAAACAGTTTGCGCTGACTATCGCGGTCTCTGTGCTGCTCTCGGCTTTCAGCGCGCTTTCGCTGAGTCCGGCGCTGGCGGCACTGCTGTTGCGGCCGCACGGGAAATCGCGCTCCTGGCTCTCGCGTCCCTTCGACTGGTTCAACAGCGCGTTCACATGGACTACCAACCGGTATCTTGGCGGTGTCGTGGTGCTGATCCGGCGCACGGCGTTGCCGGTGCTTGTGCTTTGCGTAGTGTCGCTGCTCACGTTCGGCCTGTTCAAGCGGCTGCCGGCGGGCTTCCTGCCGAGTGAGGATCAGGGCGCGTTCTTTGTCTCGATGCGTCTGCCCGATGGCGCTTCGACGGACCGGGCCGACGCCGCGGCGCGCAAGATTGAAGCGGTGATCAACAAACTTCCCGGGGTGGACACGTACTTCGTTCTGGGCGGGCTCGATATCGCTACGGGCACATCGAACTCGAATGTCGCGACGGTCATCGCCACGCTGAAACCCTGGGAAGAGCGTACCAGCGCGGAGACGCAGCTCGATGCCATTCTGGGCGCGGCGCAGCGCGGGTTCGCGAAGGTTCCGGAGGCCTTTACGTTTGCTTTTGGCTTGCCTCCGATTCTGGGGCTGAGCCCGACCGGAGGGTTCCAGTTCATGCTGGAGGATCGTGCGGGAGGCGACATCGCGAACCTGGCGCACGCCGCGGATGTGCTGACGGCGGCGGCGCACGGGAGGCCGGAGTTGGGGACGGTGATCAGCACGTTCCGTCCGTCGGTGCCGGGATACTCCATCGACATGGACACCGACAAGCTTCAGACCATGGGGATCTCGCTGACCGACGCCTACAACACGCTGCAGACTTTTCTGGGCGGACTGTACGTCAACGATTTCAACCAGTTCGGCCATACGTGGCAGGTGCTGTTGCAGGCCGAGCCCGAGTTTCGCGATCAGCCATCCTCGGTGGGGCGCTTCTACGTGCGCAATTCGAGCGGCGGCATGGTGCCACTCTCCACGCTCGCCACCATCACTCCTTCAGGCGGTCCCGACGTGATCTATCGATATAACCGCTTCCGCGCGATCCAACTGCTGGGGACTCCCGCGCCGGGCTACTCGAGCGGGCAGGCGAGCGCCGCGATGGAAGAGGTGGCGGCCGCGTCACTGCCGCAAGGATTCGGCTACGAGTGGACCGGCACCACGTACCAGGAGAAGCAGGCGCAGGGCAACGAAGGGGCGATTTTCGGCTTTGCGGCGGTGCTGGTGTTTCTGTTTTTGGCCGCGCTCTACGAGAGTTGGTCGATCCCGTTTGCGGTGTTGTTCGCGCTGCCGCTGGGGATGTTCGGCGCGCTGGGCGCCGTCTTCCTGCGCGCCTATCCTTATGACATCTACACGCAGATCGGCATTGTCACGCTGATTGGACTGGCGGCAAAGAACGCCATCCTGATTGTGGAGTTCGCCAAGGAGAGCCATGAGCATGGCAAGAGTGTTCGCGACTCGGCGATCGAAGCGGCGCATCTGCGGCTGCGTCCGATTCTGATGACGTCGTTCGCGTTCATCCTCGGCGTTTTGCCGCTGGTACTGGCTAGCGGCGCGAGCTCGGCGGCGCGGCGGTCGCTGGGTACCGCGGTCTTCGGGGGCATGCTGACTGCGACGTTGCTGGCGATCTTCATCGTCCCGGTGCTTTACGTGATCATCGAGAGCTTCGTGGAACGCCGGCGTCCCGCGGGCGCTTCCACGCAGGTCCCAGAGGCAGCCCAATGAAGAGGATCATCCTGGCGGTGAGCGTCCTGGCCCTTTGCGGGTGCACGGTTGGGCCGAACTATAAGCGCCCGCAACTGGCGCTTCCCGGCGAGTTTCGCGGCGCGCCTGCGGCGGGGCCCGAGCCTGCGGGGTCGATTGCCGACACGAAGTGGCAGGATCTGTTTCCGGACCCGATCCTCAACCAGATGGTCTCGACGGCCCTGGCGCACAACTTCGATCTGCTGATCGCGGCGGAACGCGTGCAGCAAGCGCGATCGCAACTCGGGATCACGCGCGCCAATCAGTATCCGTTCCTGGATGCTCAGTTGAACTTTACTGCGGAGCGCAGTTCCACCGATTCCAATTTCCCGGTGCCCGCCGGCACCAAACTGAGCGCTTCGTACACCACGCTGGGAGCGGCGCTTTCCTGGGAGCTGGATATCTGGGGGCGCCTCCGCCGCTTGACCGAAGCTTCGCGGGCCCGTTATCTGGCGAGCGAGGAAGGCCACCGGGCGGTGGGCGTCTCGCTGGTTTCCGAGGTGATGGAGGCCTACTTTCAACTGCTCGAGCAGGATCTGGAACTGGAGATCAGCCGGAAGACCCAGGGGATCGCGAAGGACAGTCTGAGCCTGGTGGAATTGCGGCGCCAGCGCGGCGCGGCATCCGGCCTGGATGTCCGCCAGGCGGAGCAGTTGCTCTACACGGCGGGGGCGCAGAGCGCGGCGGCGGAACATGCTATTGCGGAAAGCGAGAACCTGCTGAGCCTGCTGCAGGGCGGTGCGCCGGCGGCCCAGGCGCGCGGACGGAAGCTGGAAGAGATCTCGATGCCGGCGCGGATGCCGACCGGTCTACCGAGCAGCCTGCTGGAGAGGCGTCCCGATATCCGCGAGGCGGAGCAGAACCTGGTGGCCGCCAACGCCGAAATCGGGGCCGCCCGCGCACTGTACTTTCCGCAGCTTTCGCTGAGCGCGTTCGCGGGCGGGCAGGCCCGGTCGCTGCTGGAACTCGCCAGTGGGCCGGCGCGGGTCTACAGCGTCGCGCCCGGCGCCGTGCAATCGATCTTTCACGCCGGACAGATTCGCAATCAGGTACGCTACAGCGAGGCTCAGCAGCGGGAGATGCTGATCACTTACCAAAAGTCGATATACACGGCGCTGCGCGAGGTTGCCGACGCGCTGGTGAGCTTCGACCGATTGCGGGAGCAGCGCAATCAGGAGGAGCAACTGGTGCGCACGTTGGAGGAGACGGTGCGACTCTCCGACCTGCGCTATCGCGGCGGGTTGGATAGCTACCTGCAGGTGCTGGACGCGCAGCGCAATCTCTTCAGCGGGCAGCTTGTGCTGGCGCAATTGCGGCTGCAGGAACGGGTGTCGGTGGTGCAGCTTTATCGGGCGCTGGGGGGCGGGTGGAGCTAGGGAGCTAGCTGACTGTGCGAAGCCGTTTCGGATGGATCGGATACCTTCGTTTGCTTCGAATAAATGGTATGCTGGATTTAAGAAACGAGGCACGACGTTGTCCCAACTCACATCTGTCTCCGTCCTCCCTTCCGAAGCGGACGCAGCCTTAGCCAAAGAGACCAGTCGGGTCCTCGGATCGCATCTGGGTGACGATGAACAGATGCGTCTGCGGATCCTGGATGGTTCGTCTTCGGAGACTGTCCGCTTACCCGCGGCGGCGGTGCGCCTGCTGGTGCGCATCCTGGAGGAAATGGCCCGGGGCAATGCTGTGACGGTGATTCCAGTACATGCCGAGCTCACCACCCAGGAGGCGGCGGACACGCTGAACATTTCGCGTCCTTCGCTGATTCAACTACTGGAGGACGGTAAGATCGACTACCGCCGCGTTGGCACTCATCGGCGTGTAAGGTTCGACGCTTTGATGAGGTACAAGCGGCAAGCCGATGCTGCCCGGCGCGCGGTACTCGCCGAGTTGGCTGCCTATGACCAGGAACTGGGAATCTGAGCGGCGTGTCGGGTTTACGGCCTTCTTTGACGCAAGCGTCCTGTATCCTTCGGAACTGCGAAATCTGCTGATGCATCTCGCCCTGACCGGCCTGTTTCGGGCAAAGTGGTCTGCCAGGGTACACGAGGAGTGGATTAGCGCGCTATTGCTCGTCTTCGACACCATAGTTTCGGAAGGTGCTTGTTGGCAACAGGTTAGCGCGTCAAAAAAAGTGTAGTGACACGCCTTCTCGCTGCTGGCTATTTGGAGAGAAGTTCAGCATGATCTCAGCGTAGGGGGCAAGGCGACGCCACATGCTTGAAAAACCTTGCCCGCCAC
>PMTT01000350.1 GCA_003167275.1 Bryobacterales bacterium
TTTTTCCGCAGCCTGCTAGTTCTCCGTGGCCTTCTCCACCCTGTCGATCACGATCGTCTCCACTGGCCCTTTCTGCGATTCCAGCCGCAGTCCGAGTTGTTCCTGTAAAGCGGTGAAGATACTGGGGCCGTCGGGGTCGCTAGAAGTAGGAGACACTTCGACTCCCGGAGGCAATCTGCCCGGCTCGCCGCCTTGACTCGGGTCGGGCGCCCATTCCAACTTGAAGTCGTACTTTCCTTTCAACTCGGTCTTATCGATCACCGGACGGCCCAACTGATTGGACAGAAGATTCGCGAGCATCGGTATTTGCGCAGCCATGCCGTTGAGCTGACCTCTTCCGCCCCGCAAGCCAACCTGGCCATCGGCCGACTCCTGGACCGCCTGAAGTTTCGGCCCTCCCTTGGCAACCACCAGCGCATAGACCGGAGCTTCTCTGGTTTCGCGGTGAATCGTCAGGTGGAACCGCTCAGCCAGCAGGGCGCGCACCCGCTCCCGCATGTCCTCCTGCGTCTTCATCCGCTGTTCATCGGTCATTTTGCGAGGATCGTCGGGGACGTTTTCGGAACTGGCCGAACGCTCCGCCTTCGCCAGGATGTCGTACCGCTCGGTGCCGATCCACGCCGGACCGCCGGAGAGCTGAAAATCCCGGATGTTATAAGCAAAGGTGATCAGCATTCTCAAGGGTACGTTCGAAACTTGCATCCCGTTGGGGGGCTTCAGTGTCAACGACGAGTTGCGAGCATCGGGCGAACTTAGCTTGATGGACGCCACCTCAAAGCTCAGGGGGACCGCCGCGGACTGCGCGAAGAGTCCGCCAACCGCGAGAATCCCAAGACCCGCACCTACCATGATCGCTTTCATCTATCAATCACCTCCCCCAACTCAGTCCGCCTGCCATACAAACGACACAAATCGGCGGCCGTTAGCAAGGATACGAGCCCGACGCCGTGTTTGATCCCCTCCAGATTATCGTTTTGTATGAAAATATACTTTCCGTGGACGAAATTGGCGGGCGTCCTGATCTAAGTGGCGCCAAGGCCATCAAGGAGCATAGAAGTGGGAAACGAACCAATGATGCTTGCTATCCCTTGAAGAGTTCCTGCAGCACCTTGTAGGTGTTGCGCTGGATGCGCCGATCGGGAGCCTTGGGGGTGTTCGCGCCTGCGTCCCAATAGACCATGGGGTCGCGGCCATTGGAGACGGCCACGCCATTGACGCCGTACCACGCCTCGTCGTTGTAGCGACCTGGGAAGGCGTCGTTGCGCGAGGATTCGGGATTGAAGTCGTGTTGGCCCCGCTGGTTGCCGTCCTTTATTTCGGGGGCCTTCCACCACTCGTCAGTCCACTCGAAATAGTAGCCTCCGGCCAGGAAAGGAAAGCTGGCGGAGTCGCTGAACTGCTTCCAACAACCCCGCACCCAGTCTCCGTGGGTCTTCACCATATCCCCGGTAATCTCCGCGCCCTGGCCGCTGACCCTCATGGAATAGGGACTGCCCCATTCGGTAATGAGCAGGGGTCGATCGATCTTCTTCCCGTCGATGAGGAACTCCTTGTATTCCTGCGGCAGGATGCCGTTCGGGCCGCGGTAGGTGTTGATACCGGTGGCCGTAAAACTCTTGGACAGGTCCGCTTGAACGTGCTTCCGCATGACTGGACTGCCGTCGGCGTCTTCATTGCCGTAGGCGAATGGGTTGTCGTGCAGGGCCGGCAGGATAATTTTGTTGCCCTTGAGGCCAGCCTCGGCGGCCGCGTCCGCGCAGCCGTTCATGATTGCCAGGTACTGATCGTAATTGTCCCCCGCAAACGTAGCGCCGTTGTCCACTTCGTTGCCGAGCACCAGTCCCAGGACCGCCGGGTGATTGCCGTATTCCTTCGCAATTGCCCGGCAGTTCTCGATGTAAAATTCCTTGAAGCCGTTCCCCCGGTTTACGGCTTTCAGTGGAAAGTCCACCGGATTCCACCCCACGCCCATCAGCACGGTAATGCCTTTCTTCTGGCAGTAGTCGAGGAACTTCGTGTGGTCGCGTTCTATTTCCGGCAGGTCGCCAGCCTTCGCGGCGGCCATATTTTGTGGGGTGGGCATCCACAAAAACCAGGAGTAAGTGCGGATGCCGTTGACACCGGCGTCGGCCATGGCGTCGATGTCGGGCTTCCACCAGGGAGCCCACTGAAAGTAGGAGGGTTCCCCCTCTCCGCCGATGTAGAAGTCGCCGTGAGGCTCGATGTCATAGCTCCCCCCGATGGGTGTAGGAGAATAAACTACCCCCCTTGATCAACGGGGCTTTGCTGCCGTTCAGCATCAACACCCCTCCAGCGCCGACCGTCCAGACCGTTTCCATTCCGTGTCCCTCGTTTCGTCTTCGCGTGTCACTGACAATTGCACCCCGGCCCCGTGTCATTCGGCCGGGGAAGGATCTGCCCCAAGTCCTAAGGGCTGTAACGCAGTATTTCCAGTTGGAGTTGGAATCCAGTTCGTATTGGAGCACACCCCCAGTTGTCTTTCTACGGCGTCATTTTCTCCATTGTCCTTTTCCGTACCGCGCAACCTGGCCAGCCACGCTGGGTGCGGTCGTGCCCTTATGGGTTCAGGAAAACCGGCTCTCCGCGGTTCGTTGGGAATGTCATTCTGCGCGGCTTTCCTGGTCGCAACCGAGCCGCGACCGTGAGGGAGCGGTGCTGCGGGGTTGAAACGCGAAATCCCAAACGGTTACGCACTCCGTCCTGGTGAGAAATTCTGGTGGTATCCTGATTGCACTTTTAGGACAGCACCGAAATTCTTCCCTTGCCCCACCACGTATAATCGAGGAGAAGGGCCCAATTCCATGAAAAAGCGCCTGTTGTTCGGATTCGGCGGGGTCGTGCTGGCACTCTCCGTGCTATTGGTGGCATGGCAGGGCTCCTTCAGCCTCGGAGACTTCGACCCCTCCAGCCTCCACCAGACGTTCATCTTCTGGGCCACCTCGGTGCTGATCTTCGTGCTGATGGTGACTCTCGGCTTCTATCTTTTCCGGGAGCTAGTCAAGCTCTACATTGCACGCCAGAGCAATCAAATCGGTTCGCGGATCCGTACCAAACTGGTTTTAGGCGCGCTGACCATCAGTTGCCTGCCCGTATTTTGCCTGGTCCTGTTCAGTTATGAAGTGCTGAGCCATAGTCTGAACCGTTGGTTCACCAAGCCCCTGGACAACCAGGTGACCAGTTTTACCAAAATGGCGAAACAGCTCGTCCATGAGATGCAGGACGAGGTAAACGCACAAACCGCTCTGCTGGCGGCCCAACCGGAAACCCTCCAACTGCTGACAGGCGGATCGCCCACGCCGGGCTTTTTGGAACGGTTTGCCAAGGCGCAAGAGTCGCAGTTCGCCGCCATCTTTCCGGCCTCGGGCAACATGCCGGCCGACTCGTGGGCCGGAGCCACTCAGGCGGCCCCGGAGCAGACCGTTATGGCCCGAGCCCCGGTATACGCCGGCGGCAAGACTCTGGGGTACGCCGAGCTGATTTCTCCCATTCCGGTGGATATCGAGGATCAGGTCTCCGCCATCAAGAAATACAGCGATGAAACGACCTTGCTACGGGACCAGCAAAGGGAAGTCAAGGTTTTTTCTACCATGCTGATGATCCTGATCACGCTGTTTGTGCTGTCCGTAACCACCTGGGTCGCGTTCTTCCTGGCCAAGCAGATCAGCGTGCCGATCATCGCTCTGGTCGACGCCGCCAAGGAAGTGCGCCAGGGAAACTTCAAGCGCGTGGAGGTGCGGGCAGTGGACGAATTGGCGTCCCTGGTGCGCGGCTTCAACCAGATGACCGAGGAGTTGGAATCCAGCAGCCGCGAGCTCGATCGCCGCCGCCGCTTCACCGAAGCCATCCTGGAGAGCATTCCCACCGGCGTGATTTCCATCGGCGCCGACGGCGGCATCAAGCGCGTGAACCGCGCGCTTTCCAAGATCTTTACCGAGGAGATGGTGGCCAAAGCCACGCGCCTGGAGGACCTGTTTTCGCGTGAAGACACCGCCGAAATCAAGTACCTGATGAAGCGCGCGCGCCGCACGGGCACCGCTACCCGGCAGATCGAGTTACGCACGGCCACCCGGAAATTGCAGATCGCGATTACGGTTTCCGCGCTCGAGGAAAAGCTGACCTCCGGTTTCGTGGTGGTGCTCGAAGACACCAGCGAGCTGTTGCGCGCCCAGAAGTCCGCCGCCTGGCACGAGGTGGCGCGGCGCGTAGCGCACGAAATCAAGAACCCGCTGACCCCCATCGCTCTTTCCGCAGAGCGCATCGGCCGCCAACTCGACCGCCTGGAGCTACCGCCGGCGGCCGACCGCATCCTGCATGAATGCGCCGCCACCATCTCGAAATCCGTGGACTCCGTAAAGACCCTGGTGGACGAGTTCTCGCAGTTCGCGCGCTTCCCTTCGGCGCAACCTGTGCGCAGCGACCTGAACGAAGTGGTGGCCGAAGCCCTCGCGGTATTCCAAGGACGCCTGGAAGGCATCACGATTCAGACCAGCTTCGCGCCTGGACTTCCGCCCGTGAACCTCGACCGCGAACAGTTCCAGAGGGTAGTAGTGAATCTGGTCGACAACGCTGCCGAAGCCATGCAGGATTCTCTTGTGAAAAAACTCTTTATCGCCACACAGCCCGGCGCCGCCGAGACGGTGGAACTGGTGTTCGCCGATTCGGGATGCGGTGTCAGTCCCGATGACAAGGAGAAGCTCTTCCTGCCCTACTTTTCGACCAAGAATCGCGGCACCGGCCTGGGGCTCGCGATCGTGAGCCACATCGTCGCCGAACACAATGCGCAGATCCGGGTGGAGGACAATCAGCCGGTAGGTGCGCGGTTCACCGTAGAAATCCCGGCCTTTCTGGAGCTCGATGCCCTGGAGAGTGCGGCCCCGATCGCGCCACGGCCGGCGGCCGCCCGAGTATGAAGCAGCACCGAATCCTGGTGGTGGACGACGAGCCCGGTATCCGTCAGTCTTTGAGCGGCGTTCTGGAAGACGAAGGGTACCTGGTGGAGTCGGTCGGGAGCGGCGAAGAGTGCCTTTCAGCCGTGCCCGGCGCCAGTTTCGAGCTGGTGCTGCTGGATATCTGGCTGCCCGGCCTGGACGGCATGGAAGTGTTGGCGCGCATCCAGGAGATTCCGTTCAGCGAGCGGCCCCTGGTGGTGATGATCTCCGGCCACGGCAGCATTGAGGCCGCCGTGAGGGCGACCAAGCTGGGAGCCTTCGATTTCCTGGAGAAGCCACTCTCCATCGACAAGGTTTCGGTGGTGGTCAAGAACGCGCTGGCCCACCGCAGCCTGGCGATCGAGAACAGCCGACTGAAGGCCGACACCGGCTCGCGCCATCGCATCATCGGGGAAAGCGTGCCGATGAAGGCGTTGCGCCAGCAACTCACGCTGATGGCCGGGACCAATGGGCGCGTGCTGATCTATGGCGAGTCGGGCACCGGCAAGGAATTGGTGGCGCACGCCATCCATGCTCTGAGCCCGCGCGCCGCCGAGCCGTTCGTGGAGGTGAACT
>PMTT01000780.1 GCA_003167275.1 Bryobacterales bacterium
TCCACCAGGACATCCAGGCCGGTGCGCGTGGTTCCGTTGCGTGCGATTTCCCGGCGAGTGCCGGCGGCGGTCACCGTTTCGTTATAGCCCGTGACCGTGACGCCCTGCGCACCAACCCCCACCGCCGCGGCGACGATGGTCGCCACCTTGGAGCGCAGCCCCGTGATCGCCGGCCGCAGATCCGGATGCACGCTGTTCGCCAGCAGGATGACGTACGTCTTGGTGAACGGGTCGATCCAAACCGAGGTCCCCGTGAAGCCCGTGTGGCCGAACGAGCCGATGGGGAACAACTCACCGCGGTTGCTCGAATAGGGCGAATCGATGTCCCACCCGAGGCCGCGCAGAATCGGCTGGTCCGGCGGAGTCTGGGGCTCGGTGAACTTCGCCACTGTGAGCGCGCCGAACAGGCGGACGCCGCGCACCTCCCCGCCATCGATCATCATCTGGGCGAAGCGCGCCAGGTCGTCGGCGGTGGAGAACAGGCCCGCGTGGCCCGCGACGCCTCCCATGTTGCGCGCCGTCGGGTCATGCACCACGCCGCGAAGGGGCGGGCCGGTCTTATTGAGGCGCTCGGTGGGTGCGATCCGTGGCACCAGAGACGCCGGTGGCTGGAACATTGTCTCCTTCATGCCCAGTGGCAGGAAGACATTCTCCCTGGCGTAATCGGAGAGCATCTTCCCGCTCAACCGGTGGACGATCTCCCCCAGCAGGATGAAATTGATGTCGCTGTACACGTGGCGCACGCCGGGAGGCCCCGCAGGCTTATCCGTGCAAGCCAGCCCGATGCCGGTCTCGTAGCCGGTCCAGGGAGTGGTCAGAGGCACGTCCGGCTTCAGCCCGGAGAAATGCGTGAACAGGTTGCGCAGGGTGATATCGCTCTTGCCGCCCTGGAACTCGGGGATGTAGTCGGTGACCTTGTCGTTGAGCCGGAACTTGCCCTGTTCGTAGAGCTTCATCATCGACGAGGTAGTGGCGATGACCTTGGTGAGGGAGGCGCAATCGAAGATAGTATCGACGGTCATGTCCTCCGGCTGCGGAACCAGCGCCCGCTTGCCATAGGCTTTGCGATAGACGACCTGTCCATTATGTCCGACCACCAGGACGGCGCCCGGCAGTCGTCCCTGCTCGATCGCCAGGTTGATGGTGGCATCCACGGCGGGGCCGCCGGAGAAGGTCTGTGCGGACAGAGTGGCAGCGGCCAGGGTGGCGCACCAAAGGAGCTTCATGTCCGAAGAGTACCACGGGCGCGCCACGAAGAAAGACCTTCACACCAAGCACACCAAGTACCACTAAGAACACAAAGAAAACCAACACAGGCAAGAATGCCCGTGTCACTGCACCGGAATCGTTACCGCCGTCCCTGAGATCCACGCGGCCGTAAGCTGAAGGCTCGCCGATCCGGTCGCTGTGCCCGCCGGCACCACGAAGTTCACCTGATACGTGTTGGTGGTCCCGGGATATCCCCCCGCGTACTGGACCTGCGCCGGCTGGCCATTCACCGTGATCTCCACCGGGGAGTTCACGATCGCCAATGGGCTGGAGGGAAACGGATCCCCCGGTTCGATTCCTGTCACTCCGGCACAAGCGGTTGACGTTCCTCCGGTCCCCCCGGCGCTTTGGCAGGCAGGCTGCGCAGGTCCAAGCCCGGTGGCCAGCAGGGACAGGATTTCACCCGGCTTGGCCGGTTTGGCCGTCGTGACCTGGGAAAAATCGGCGCCGTGGACGACCGCCGGGCCATTCGCCGTCTGCACAACGGCGGGCACCGTCAGCGGGATTACCTGCAACACCATCAGCCGGTGGCCGCTCGGGAAGACTCGCCGGTTGGACGGATCTTCGGACATCGACGCGTTCCGGGCGCCCGTGCTGGAAGGCTCATCCAGGCCGCCCGCTTGCCCCCGTGCGCCCATGAATGCGCCCGTCCCTCCGATGATCGTGAAATTGCCGTCCGCGATCACCGTGGGCGTCCCAGGAGCGGGTATGGCGCCACCCATCCCGGTCACCACAAAATTACCGATCGGTGTGCCGTCCAGCTTCAAGATCTCAAAGAAGCGATCCTGTATGGCGGAGCTTACCGAGTCGGCGATGAACTGCCCGGGAGTAGGGGAGACGGTCCGCTTATACTGGATCCGCCTCTCGGTGAAGACGCCCTTCACGGGCTCGCCATTGACGGACACAATGTCGGCCACGTCAATGGACTGCGCGAAGTTCGGAGTGGATCCCGAGAGGGTTGTCTGGTTAGGGTTTGCCGCCAGCTTGGTCCAGTCCGTCACGTCGTTGAAGTAGTTCACAAAGCTTTCAAGCTGGATTTTGAGGACCACAGGCGCGGGGGGCGGTGCGGGCGCGGTTTGGGCGACGCCGGATCGGTAAAACGGCCCGGCGGCTAAGGCGGCGAAGACGAGGGTTCTCCATTTCAGGTTCATGATTTTCCTCCGTGTTTGCGTTAACCCAGGGTGTTAATTGAGTCTGGTACTTATAGTACCTCACCTCCTGACAGGGAATCACTACTATCAACGGTAAGTGGCATTGGTTGCTGGCCCCCCGTGGGGCGGACCCCCTGGTCCGCGGCCGACCCCCCGGTCGGCTTTCCGCAGAGTGCGAGAGGGCGACCAGGGGGGCCAGCCACAAAGTCTCTCGCATCGCATTGGACAGATTACTTTTTTCGATTGGACACCCACGCAGACTCGCTGTAAACTCTTCCCAACTTCGTTCCAGCAGAACCCTGTCGTAACTGCCATTCCGTGCCCCGTCGGCGCAACCTCACCTGCCATTTCCAGTAACGAGGAGATACCTATGCGTACGAGCCTTTTGGGACTTGCCTTTCTACTAGCCGCGACTTCGTTCGCGCAGACTTTTCGGGGCGATCTTGCCGGATCCGTGGTGGATTCCACCGGCGCTGCGCTCATCAATGTAACCGTGAAACTCGAGAACCCGGAAACCGGGTTTTCCCGCACCACCACTACCGCGGGCAACGGAGACTTTCTCTTCGCGGAACTGCCGACCGGCACCTACCAGCTCACGGTGGCTGCCGAAGGATTCCAGATGAAGCGCATCGCCAACCTGGAAGTCTCCGTCGCCAAAACCACCAACGTCCCCGTGCAAATGTCCATCGCGCAGCAGCAGTCCGTGATCGAGGTCTCGGCGGCCGCGGTGTCGCTCGAAACCACCACTACGGCGCTGGTTTCCGTGGTAAATGACAAAGCGGTGCAGGAGATGCCGATGAACGGTCGGGACTTCAAGCAGATGATCAAGCTCGCTCCCGGCGTCACGCCCTCGGGGACCTCCATCAACGGCATGCGCACCAACGGCGCCAACTACCAGATCGATGGCGCCGACAATAACGACGCCTACTCGAACGCCGTGGCCGTGAATCAGGGTGGCGTTTCGGGCATCGCCGGCGCGCTGGTCCCGATTGAGGCGCTCGACCAGTTCTCGGTGGAGACCAACGCCAGCTCGGACATGGGCCGCAACGGCGGCGCCGCAATCCAGATGGTGATCAAATCGGGCACCAATTCGCTGCACGGCAGCCTGTTTTTCTTCGACCGTAATGAGGCTCTGGCCGCGCTTTCGCCGCTGCAGAATCCCGGAAGTCCCAAGCAGGAGATCCGCAATAACCAGTTCGGATTCGCAGCCGGAGGGCCCATTGTGAAGAACAAGACGTTCTACTTCGTGACCGGCGAAGTTCAGCTCGCCGTGGCGGGTCTCTCGCTGCTCGATACTTCGCCCTCCGCGGCGTGGGTGTCGGCGGCGACCGGCGTGCTGCAGAAGTACGGCGTCGCGGTGAACCCCGTCTCCCTCAACCTGCTCTCCATCTGGCCGGCAAACAGCCGAACCGGTCCGGCCACGGCCAATAACTATCTGGCGAACGCACTGAACACCTACAACAGTTACAACGGCATCATTAAAGTGGACCACAACTTTAGCGCCAAGCACTCGCTGGCGATTCGCTACCTGGGCGGCACCGGCACGCAGGTGGCGGATGTGGGGTCGCACTTCCATGACTTCTTCCAGGAAGCGCCGATGCACGTGCACAACTTCTCGGTGGTGGAGAACGCGCTTCTATCACCGCGGCTGGTCAATCAGGTGACGCTGGCCACGAACTACTTCTTCCAGATATTCGACGATTTCAACACCAGCTTCGACCCGGGCGCGCTGGGGTTGAATACCGGCGCCGCGGGAGGAAGCTTCATCGGGTCGCCCACCATCAAGATCAGCGGGTTCGACTACGTGGGCGCCACGCCTCCCCTGGGCCGCACCGACACCACTGGCCATGCCACCGACAACCTCTCTTACACCATCGGCCGGCATCAATGGAAGCTCGGCGGCGAGTACCGGCGGGCCGTGGTGGACGTGTTTTACTTCAGTAATTCGCGGGGCTCGTTCAGCTTTGACGGCACGCGCGGACCCTGGTCCTCGGACCCGACGGTCTCAGGCACCTTGCGGTCGATGGCCGACTTCCTGGCCGGCGAACCCAGCAATTCCAACGGCGCAACCATCATTCGCGGAAATCCGCAGCGCGTCTATCACGTGAATTCGGAGGACTGGTGGGTGCACGACACCTTCCAATGGACTCCCAAGCTAAGCATTAACTTCGGTGTCCGCTATACCTATGAGGGCGCGCCCTACGCGGTCAATGCGCCGATCTACAATTTCCTGCCCGGCCCCGGCTTCACCCAGGATTCGCTTTACACGCCGAGCCACCTGGATTTCGCGCCGCGGATGGGCTTTGCCTACACGCCCAAGCGAGGCGGGAAGTGGGTGATCCGCGGCGGCTATGGCATCTTTTACGATGTGCCCTCGGTCAGTGAATTCACGGCCGGCGGCGGTACGGGCAATGGCGGGGCGTCCGGCGCGGCCTACAACCCCGCGGGACCCAACCCGGTCTTCTCGGTTTCCGCCAAGAACGTGGTGTTCCAGCCGGGTGTCCCGGTTTTCGGAACGGCGACCGCGACCCCTCCTTTCGGCGCCTATTCCGTCAACCCGAACTTCACCATGCCGCACATCCAGACGTACAACCTGAACGTGCAGCGCCAGCTCACCACTTCGACCTTGCTGCAAGTGGGCTACGTGGGCAGCCAAGGCCGCAAACTGGCGGCGGTGCTCGACATCAACCAACTCGTCAACGGAGTGAGGCCGCTGGCGCAACTGTATCCCAATCTCGGCGCCATCAATCAGCTTGGGGCCATCGCCGACTCAAACTATAATTCGCTGCAAGTAGCCTTGCGCCAGCAGGTCCGGAAAGGGTTCACGGCCAACGTCAATTACACCTACAGCCATTCTCTGGACGACGCCTCCTCGGTGGGCACCCCCACCAACAGCTACAATCTGAAGAACGATTACGGACCGAGCACCTTCGATGTGCGGCACGCCATGACCAGCTTCCTCAGCTACGACCTTCCGCACTGGACCAACTTCGCGAAGCCTCTGACCAACGGCTGGCAGTTGAACGCGCTGCTGACCTTCACCGGTGGATCGCCGATCAACATCACCGCCGGCACTAATGTCAGCGGCACCAGTGAAGGCAAGGACCGCGTCGACCTCGTGGGCAACCCCTATGCGAACGTTCCGGTGCTGACCAACACGCTGGCCGTGCAGTACTTCAATCCCGCGGCGTTCGCCAAGCCGGCTGCCGGAACCTTCGGTAATCTGGGCCGCGATGTGCTGTTCGGACCGGGTTTTGGCTCGGTGGATTTCTCGGTATTCAAGAAGATCCCGATCACCGAGCGGATCGCGGGCCAGTTCCGAGTGGAGATTTTCAACTTGCTGAACCGCACCAACTGGGCCAATCCGACCACCACTCTGACCAGCGCCACGTTCGGCGAACTGACGCAAACGAAGAACGGCTCGTCGGCTCCCGGGCTCGGTTTTGGCGAGCCGCGCAATATCCAACTGGCGCTCAAAATCACGTTCTAACGTCGTGTCTGCACCTGGCAGCCACGATTGGCGCCACGATTGGCTGCTCCACAAAACAGCTATGTGACCGTGCCGGACAACGCCTTTTCGAAGTACTCGGCCGTCCGCACCAATCCTTCCTTTAAGGGCACGCAGGGTGCCCAGCCGAGCTTTTGTGCGGCTAGGGAGATGTCTGGCTGCCGTTGAGTGGGGTCGTCCTGCGGTAGGGGGAGGCGGACGATCTCGGAGTGCGAGCCGGTCAACGAAATGACCATCTCAGCCAATTCCCGGATGGTGAACTCGTTGGGATTGCCGATATTCACGGGGCCGGTCAGCCCCTCGGTGTTCATGAGGCGCCAAACCCCGTCGATCAGGTCAGAAACGTAACAGAACGAACGCGTTTGCGTTCCATCGCCGTAGATCGTGATGGGCTGGTTGCGGAGCGCCTGCACGATGAAGTTGCTCACCACGCGGCCATCGTCGATTGCCATCCGCGGGCCGTACGTGTTGAAGATGCGGACGATGCGGATATCGACGCCGTTTTGGCGATGATAGTCCATCATGAGGGTTTCAGCCAGGCGCTTGCCTTCGTCGTAGCAACTGCGCGTGCCGATGGGATTGACGTGTCCCCAGTAAGACTCCTTTTGCGGGTGCTCCTTTGGATCTCCGTAGACTTCGGACGTGGAGGCTTGAAGCATACGTGCCCGGACGCGTTTGGCTAATCCCAACATGTTGATGGCACCCATCACATTGGTCTTGACCGTCTTCACCGGGTTGGACTGATAGTGAACCGGGGAGGCCGGGCATGCGAAGTTGTAGATCTGATCCACCTCCAGCAGGATGGGATGAACCAGGTCGTGCCGGACAATTTCAAAGGACGGGTTGGAAAGAAGATGAGCGACGTTGTTCTTGGATCCGGTGAAGAAATTGTCCAGGCAGATCACCTCAGCTCCCGAAGCGATCAGGCGATCACACAGGTGGCTCCCCAGGAAGCCCGCTCCTCCGGTGACCAGGACTCGTCTACGTGAAAGAATAAGACACCTCCCAATGCTTCATTGTGGCATGGGCAGGAAACTCGACAGTTGGATGAACCCCGGCGGGAAATGCACTATAATTAATTCAGACTGGTCGAATCGACTAGTCGGAGATATCATGCGCGAAGTTCAGGCATCAGAAGCCAAGGTTCACCTACCCCAGTTGTTAGACGAGGTGGAGCGAGGCGAAACGGTGGTTATCACGCGGCATGGACGACGCATTGCGCGTATCGTACCCGAGGTGGACCGGCGTCAGGAGGAGATCGATAGAGCCCTCGCGGGCATCCGGGAGCTTCGCAAGCGAACCGGAAAGATCGCGGTTGACGAGTTGCTATCGGCTCGCGATGAAGGACGAAGGTCCTGATGGCATTCGTTCTGGATGCATCAATCACCGCTTGCTGGGCGTTCGACGATGAAGACCACCCTGACGCCAGCCTGGCTTTCGACCGAATCCGCGACGAAGAGGGTGTCATACCTTCCCTGTGGTGGTTCGAGGTGCGAAATATCCTGATCGTGAACGAACGCCGACGGCGAATCACGGAATCCGAGACTGGCTCCTTTCTGTTCAAACTCTCACGGCTTCGACTCCGGGAGGACCGGTCCCCCAACGAGGCCGCGGTTCTTCGCCTGGCCCGCGCTCACCGGTTGTCCGTTTATGATGCCGCCTATTTGGAATTGGCCCATAGGGAGGGCTTACCGCTTGCGACGTTGGACGCCGATCTGCGAAGAGCAGCGCTCGACGAAGGGGTTGCACTCGTTTCCGGCGGCGCCGCGCCACCCGCGGGTTCTCCACCGGATCCGAAAACAAAGAACTAGCCACGGACGAACACGGATCACAGTTTCACTTTGGTGAATGTTCGTCTGCATTCTGACTGGGGCTTGCATCGGTAAGGCGGGCACCCTCCGCCCCACCTATGCACTTCCTTCGTTGCGCTCTTCGGTGAGTTGACGGAACAAGGAGTCGGTGTCGAAGGGCACAGAGCCAGTGAGCGCGCTGTTAAACGAGACACCTCCTCCGCGTCTCCGTGTTCCTCATCTGAAATCCGCCGCGATCTTCTCTATCCAGCGAGCGCCGGGAAGCACGTGAACAACTGGTCCGCCACAACCTGCCAGTATGGCAGGTACTCGTATCTGGGGTCGCCGTCGATGGCAAAGTGCAGTTGCTGACCGGCTTTCGGCCGAAGACGTTTCACCAGATCGGACGAAGCGGCCCGAACTGTGGCGCCGCCTTGCTCGTCCACATCTCCCACCAGCGCCATCAGGATCGGGCCATACTCCAGCGCGTACCGCTCCTGCCCGGAAGCTTCCGCGCCCGTGTAGCGAGTCATCCGGAAATCCATCGGCAGCGTGAACGAGATCGTATCGCCGGTTCTCCAGACGCGATCCAGTGTCACGTAGCTGCCTGCGCTGCCCGTCGCAGAGACGGCGCCATTCACACGAATCGCCACGTCCTTGGCGGCCCAAGCGGGAACCCGCACGCGAATCTTGGCGCGCACCGGCGGGGACGCGGCGACTCGCAACTCGACGTCCGGTCGAAAGGGAAACTCCGTCGCCATTTCGAGCCTCACGGGCTGCCCATCCAAGTGCCAGTCGATGCGCGATGGGGCGAACAGGTTGACATACAATCCGTCCGGGGCGAGGGAGTAGATGAACTCGGGCATCGCACCCAAAAGCCGGGTTCCCTGGCCTTCGCAGCAGGTGTTCATATTCATGCCCTGGTTGCCGGCCCGGTTCTGCTTCCGGCCAACCAGACACGCCGTATAACGGATACCTTGGGCGCCGGCCTGGTTCGCCAGCGCCACATTGTAGATCGATTTCTCAATCTCGTTGACGTACTTCTCCCGATCGGGGTAGAGCGCGTGGAAGCGCTGGCTCAGGAAAGACCAGAAGGAACTGCCGCAGAGCTCGCCGGTCTTGGCGTGTAGCCGATAGGATGCCGGCGGATAGATGCTCTCCTCGCAGATAGCGATCGTGCCGCCCACGTGCTGCCACTTGTCGTGGTACAGGTCCCAGCCACCCATTACCGCATCCAGGTAGCGGTCTTCGCCGGTCGCGCGGTAGAGGTCCATGTAGGCTTCCAGAGCCGTGATCAGGTAGCAGTGCGGCCGGTCGTAAGGGTACCGCCAAATGGCCGCTTCCTCGCGCCTGGCCAACTGCTCCAGCCAGTAGTTCTCCTGGAAATAGCGCTGGATGACCTGGATGTCTTCCGGTTTGCCGGCCGGCGTATGATACATGCGGGTGTTCGCGATCATGCCCTGCACGCCTTGCGTGGCGCCGCGCAGCAGCTTGGGGAGGTACTGGCAGCGGTCGAACCAATCGTAGTAGCCGCGCAGCAGGCGGAAGGCGCTTGGATTTCCGGCGTAGCCCGCCTCGATCAGTCCGTGCGTCAGCCACGCGCGGGTGTAGGCGCCGCGCTCGGAATAGAAGATAGTGTCCTCCGGGTAGGCCATGATATACCCGTTCGGCTGGCGGCACGCGTCAATCCCGGCTATGACTTGGTCAAGGCGGCTGCGCAATTCCGGATGGTCCGTCCAGCGCAGCGCATTGCCCGCGCCCATCAGGAACCGGCCGGCGTTGGACCCGGCCAGATCGGTTTGCCAGAACCGGTCCGGCGTACGCAACCCCGCGGGGCTAGGCTTACCGGCGCGGTCGCGGAACTCCTTCAACAGTTCGTCCACGGTGAACGAACCCAGCAGGTAGCCGAGGTTGTTTTCGAAAGCAGTCTTGAGCAGGCCATCTTCCAGGCGGACACCGCTTCGGGGTATCGTAACCCGCGAGGCGGGCGGTCTCCATGTCCGGGTCTCGGTGACGTTGCGGGGATTATCGGTGAAGATGGTCTCGCCCTGCGGACGGGGCGGACGAGTGAGCGGGGTGACTCCCAAGTCACCGCTGGACGAGTCGGCGATGGGCCGGCCCTCGGCGACGTCCTTGCCGGCGGAAATCACGTCCATCTTCGACAGAGAGAAGCCGAACCGGGGCGGAGCGCCGCTCCGAACGCCGACGGACCTGAGACTGGTGGCCGTGAAACGTACATACCGCGCGGCGCCGCCGCTCGGTGCAGGGAAGGTTCGGATATGGTCGGCAGGGTTCAGGTAATCGGCGCCGGTCTGGTCCGTGATGCTCACTGCTCGATTGAACTTCGGGTCGTCGGATGCCTCGATGCGGAAGCGAACCGGAAAGCCTTGGCTCCGCTGGCTGATGAAGCTGATCTTGGGGTAAAGCCTGACTGCGTCGATTTGCTGCGACGAACCCAGGTCCACCTGCACCCAGCAGGCTGCGTCGGCCGTATTGGTGAGTGGCGAATCATAGCCCGCGCCGGTTGGCAAAGGTATCCGGTCTTCGTCGGCGCCGGCAGTCACCTGCGTCTGAGCTTCCAGGCTGCCCGCAATGCTACCGGCAAGCACAGTATCTACGAATTCGCGTCGATTCATCCGAATACCTCCAGCGGAGCAAATATGCTCCAGCTCTCTGGCACGTAGCGTGGCAAGCCCAGTGCAGTGCGCGGAGAGACGATCCGCGAGGCATAAGGGGATTATAGCCTCTGTGTGGGGTCAGAAGCTTCTGGTCGGGGTGCGCGACATCGAAGTGGGGAAGTTGTTGAAGTGCCGGCCAGCCGAACAAATCCGAGCGTACCTGTACTTACGGCTACTGGTTAATGATGGGGCGGCCCAGGGCGGCCTAGCTGGAGTCTCATCCTGCGCTCGACCCGTGGAGATTAAGAGATTAAGCTGGCGACGAGCTAAGTTCACGCCAGCGATGCATCTTTTTAAACATAGACAAACAGCCCGCTAAAACTGAATCTCCACCCGAGTGGCGGCGTGCACTTTTTGCAATTTGACGACAGAGCCGGCGGGGCGTGCGTCGGTCCGTCCGTCGATCTGGAGCGAGCGGATGGCGCGAGTGCCTGGTAGCGGGAAACGCACGATCACATCCACCGCTTCTTTGGGCGCGTCCAATTCGAGCACCATCTTACCCGTGGCAGGATACGACAGACGGTAGGACACGGGACCGCCGAGCAGCGTCGGAGCGTCGCGGACGGAGATCTCATCGCCCACCCCGATCCAATCGGCGGGGATGCCGCCGAGAATACCCAGCGCGCCATCTTGCTCCAGCAGCAGCATATCCCGAACCAGGTTTACCAGGTTGGCGTTGGCCCAGGCTTCGGGCATGTCGCCGGTGCCCATCTGGTTGTCGAGGTTGCGGTTATTAGTGCTGTTCGGGCACGCGGTCGGAATGGTCTTATCGACACGAATCTCTTCGCGCCAGACGTTGGTGGAGTAAGAGTGATTCAGTGTTGCCACCAGCATGGCGGCGGCCTTCGCGACGTCGCCGCGGCGCAAGTAGACTTCCGCCACATTCAGGGAATTGCCGGGCCACACGCCCCCGAAGCCCAGCCACGCCATGTTGGTGGGAAGGCCCTGGCGCATGCTGCGCTCAATCCGTGTCAACAGGCCGGTGAGGAGCGGATCGTCCGGCTTGAACAGCTTGGTGGGATAGACCGCCACGAAGCTCTGCGACCAAGCCGCCTCCGGAGAGACGGGCATGGAGGGCAGGTAAGCCGGCGCACCCTGTTCCAGTTTCAGCGCCCGATCAATCGAAGAAAAAATGGCGCTGCGGTAGCTGTCGTACTCGCTCCGAAGCCACGCGGCATCTTCCGTTTTTCCCAGCTCCACCGCGGCCTTGCGTGCGCACTCCAGTGCGTACAGCGCGAAAAAGTTGTGAGGGAACGCGTGGCCCTCGGGAATTCCGCTGTCGCCGTAACTCCACGGCAGCAGCCCGGACCAATAGGATTTCTCACCTGGCTGAAGCTTGGGTGCGGTTTCGGCTTTGCAACTCCACGGAATCGCGCGGCGGGTGGGCTTCGCGCCTGCCGGTGCGTCGCTCTCGATGTCGCTCTCTTCGCGGTGATACCCTATCCAGCGCGCCGCGGCCAGCAAATGCGGATACGCGCGCGCCAGCCAGGCGCGGTCGCGGGTGAACGAGTAATACTCCCAGGCTCCCGCAGCGTTGCCGCCGATGTTGTCCCAGGACGGCCAGCCGCTGATCGGCGGACCATCCCATTCCCCATCGTCCATCTGAATGTGGAAGGCATGTTCGAGAGATTCGCGGGCCAGGTCGGAGCGGCCCAGCAGGTGGAGCGCGCGCGCCTGGAAGTACTCGCCGCGGCCCCAGAACTGGCGATAGCCGCCAGGGCCATCGAGAATCCAGAAATCGCCGGCGGCATCGTATTCGGTCAGGATCAACACGTAGGCGAAGGACGAGTAGAAGAAGTCTTCCAGCGCTTTCTGGGGAAGGTGTATCTGTGGCCCTTTCGCCCAGATGGCCTGCCACAAATCCTGCGCGTGGGCCAACAGGCTCTCACCGGTCTCACCATCGATAGCCGATTCACTCGCCGCGGGAAGATCGTACGGAACCTTGAGCCAAAGGGTTTGCGTGGAGTTGGCGCGCATGGTCCAGCGGCACGCGAGGGTCAGGCCGTTGTTCTTGGGAACACACGCGGCCGCCGCCGGCTGGACCAGTACGATTTCGAATCCATCGCGCGTGATCAGCTTGTTTTCACGGGCGTGCCCGGGGAGATTGTAGTGCTTGCCGCTCAATCGCGTTTCGACAGCGAGGGCTCGCCCCGACCGGTTGGTGACCTGCAAGCGGACGACGTCGAGCCCTTGGGTGCGCGCTTCGACGGCAAACGTGAGTTCTTCGAGCGTCAGATCTCCCGCAGTCAACTGCGTCTCGACGAAGGGATAGCGGCCCTTATAGAGCCTCTGGGGCCCGGGCTGAAACGGAGTCTCCCGATCGGTATCGATACGAAATGTCTCGATGCCGAGTGCTCCATCCATCTGCCCGCTGAAGCCGAAGGGCGAGTCCGGCGGCCTGCGCTTCAGACTCCATTGGGACCAGCGGAGACTGCCGTCCTTTTCGACCAAGGTCTTGTGACTGCCCATCGGCAGGCCGATCAGGCTGTGCGCGTTCCGATTCGCGAATTGGTGGGTGATCGTGAGAGGATCGGCGGCCAACGCCGCTGCCATCGCGCACAGGAATACCAAGGTGAATCTCATGGCGTTTGCAGCCTGGAGAAGGAGCATTGGGTTCACGTCTTCACGGCAATCGGCGGTCGTCGAAGCCGCCGCGGCACGTTAGGAGTCAACCCGCTCCGGCTCCCACTCATCCACATCGCCGCGGTCGATCTGGTCCTCGCGATTCTCTCGCTTTTCCTGCTCGCGGCGCTTCTCAAGTTCTTCGCGCTCCTCGCGACCGTCGCTCATAAACTTCTCCTCTTTCCAGTGTAAGCGATCAAGCGAGCCGGGCCCGTCAGCAATCCAGTAAGATAGGAGCACCCAATGAATCTGGTCTTCTGCCGCAAAACCTTACCGCTTTTCGGAATCCTGACGATCGGCGTGTCCGCCCAGCAGTTGGCGCCACCGCTGCGTGAGATCCCGCTGTATCCGGGCGTAGCTCCCGGATCTGAGAACTGGAACGGGAGCGAAACCGAGACTGCGACC
>PMTT01000781.1 GCA_003167275.1 Bryobacterales bacterium
AGAGACGGTGGCGCAGGGTGTAGTGCGAAATCATTTTCGCGCTGTGAAGAGCACCAGGGACAGCGCCGGGATTCAATAACGATGGGCGGCGGCATTCATCCCGCCATGGGAGCTATGCCGCCGCAATCCAGGATGACCTGACTTTCAAGATGGCCTTAGACCCACTACTGCTACTCGCGGAGGCAGATCCGCGTAAGGCACAAGTGATCGAGCTGCGATTCTTCGGCGGGTTGAGCGTGGAAGAGACCGCCACGGTATTGAAGATTTCCCCGGACAGCGTCATGCACGACTGGAGACTCGCACGGGCGTGGCTTCTGCTTGAGTTGAAGGGCAAGAGATAGGCTGGAGAGTTTTCTGGTAGAGATTGGCAAGCTAAAGCATGCCCCACAAGCGCATGCTAACCTTGCAAAGGGATGACGGAACTCAGGCGATTTGTGAACCAGGTGGTAGTGGTCACCGGAGCGGGACACGGCATCGGCCGCGCGGTCGCGGAGCGCTTCGGCGAAGAGGGCGCGTCGGTCGTCGTGAATGACGTCGACGAGGCCCGCGCACGCGAGGTGGCGCAGGCGATCCCCGGAGGCGAGGCCATTGCGGTGGCGGCCGACGTCTCCAGTAAGCAGCAGGTCGACGCCCTGTTCGACGCCGCCGTGGCACGCTACGGTACGGTCGACGTGCTGGTGAACAATGCCGGCAATATCCATGCGGCGCGCCACTTCCTGGAAGGCGACGAGGAATGGTGGGACAAACTGCTGGGAGTCAACCTGAAGGGCGCCTTCCTGTGCTCGCACCGCGCAGCCCACATCATGGTGCGCAAGGGTTCGGGCGTCATTATCAATATGTCGAGCGGCGGCGCCACGCGGGCGCACCGCGGCAACGTGGCGTATGACGCGTCCAAGGGGGGAATCGAGGCGATGACGCGCGCCATGGCCCTGGACTTGGCTCCTTATGGCGTGCGGGTCAACGCCGTTGTGCCGGGGCTCATCCTTACTTATGACCTCAGTGCAGAGGACGCGGTCGAACGGGGGAAGGTAGTTCCCATGGGCCGCTTGGGCACCCCTGAGGACTTGGCGGGACCTACCGTTTTTCTGGCCACCGAAGACGCCCGCTACATCACAGGAGCTTGTCTCGTGGTGGACGGGGGAGTGCTGGTGCAGCAACGCTCCACACCGGTGGATACGTTCCCGTTGAGTCGCTTCCCGAAGATCGAGTAGTGGGTGGGGCATGCTTTAGCTTGCCAAAGGCTCCCATCAAGGCGGGTAAACTAACCGCACCCTAGCCGCCCAAGAGGTTCTTGGACCCTGGCGGTCGACTATACGGTTTGGTCAGGTGCTCCGATGAGAGCGCGGCCGATGTTTCTGGATGATTCCAGCAAGGGCGCGCAGGGCTTCGTTTGCCGCAGTTGCACTCGGGAACGCAGCGGCGACATCGGGTTCCAGCACGACGACCAGACTTCCGGGAGCATAACGCGCCGCATATTTATTGGGCCGGGCGCGGCTGAAATCGTATTCCGGCAATATCTCATCAACATCGGTCCGTTGCGTTTCCTGGCCCTTGCTATTCTCTTTCTTCATACTCTCTTCGCTCCCGGCGCGTGGCAGTCCGCGCGCCGATGATACGAATTGCCCCTCCGCGCTCCGTAAACATCACCGCGAGCAAACGCCGGCTTTCGGAAAGTCCCAGCAAGACGGATCGCTCTTCGTCCACCGAGTGCCGCGGGTCGCTCACGATGCGCCCGAGTACATCGCCGAAAACGGTAGTCGCCTCTTCAAACGATACGTCATGCTTCGCCAGATTGCGCGCCGCTTTCCGTAGATCCCACTCAAACTTCAGCGCCAATCGCTATTATAGCTATGCAGGTGGAACCTTGTGTGCGGTTCCCAAGCGAAGGTCATGACTCCCTTCATCGTCTATTCACTGCAGCATGATTTTCATCTGCCCGGCGTAGAACTGCTGCACCCTTTCGATGGGCGCAAGTACAGCCATGCCTGGACGTCGCTTGAGAATCGCTTCGGTCGAGCGCGGCACTCCGAAGCTTGTCGATTTTGGGATTTCGAAGCTGCTGGAAGCGCCTGAAGGGGACTCGCCCACGATTACCGGGCTGCGTATGATGACACCGCGCTACGCCAGTCCCGAGCAGGTTCGCGGGGAACCGGTGACTACGGCGTCGGACGTTTATTCGCTGGGGGTCATCCTCTATGAGATGCTGGCCGGCCAGTCTCCCTATGCCGCGCCGGACGGTCTCACACATGAACTGATGCGCGCGGTCTGCGAGGAGGCCCCGGCGCGGCCCAGTGCCGGGCAGCACGGTCTGCGCGGCGACCTCGACAACATCGTGCTGATGGCGTTGCGCAAGGATCCCGAGCTCCGCTACGCTTCCGCCGTCCGGACGGGCGTCAACCGGGTAGCCCTCCTGATAGCGGCGAATGTCCTCGGCGAACTGATCGCCCGCGGCCGGCGTCTCCAGCATGCCCCTCGCCGGACTGGCCGGCACGTCGTCCCCGGCTGGCCGGATTGCGCCCGCGATCACTCCGGCGCCGCAGACCGGAGGCGGCGGAAGCGTCGCGCAGGGCATCTACGAGTACTGGGCAAATGGGCGCGCCAATCTGACTCTCAATTTCAGCATCCGTGGACCCGGCCAATACGCCGGTTCCAACGGTCAGGCGGGAAGCTTCTCCTTCGATCCGGGCTCACAACGCATTGCCTTCCGGGGAGGATCTCTCGACGGTGTGATGCCCGCGGGCTTCTATGCCATATACTACGCTCCCCAAGGCCGGCCGACCGTGAGCTTCCGCAATTCGGGGGGATCCGAAGCTGCTTTTTGCCAGAAGAGATAGTGGCGAGGCAGGCTAGTGCCTCGACCGCGAGATTCGTGGCGATTATGGCACCGCTTGCTGACGCGCGCGGCTCGGTTCCGAGCCGCGACCGTAAGGGAGCGGTTGCCCGCTTGAACCGCGAACTCCCCAAAACGGTTACGCATCCGCCTGCCTCACTATCCCCGCAGTTCGATGGCCAGTGAATCCAGCGCGATGGTCTTCTGAATGTTCCGCCGGATGAGCTCCGCAATCTCATCCACCTTCGCCACCGCCTTGCGGATCCAGGCGAACTCCACGGCCGCCGCCAATGCCTCCAGGTCGCCGCGGATATCCTGGTTGCGAATCTCGTCGCTGCCCTCATGCAACAGAAGCAGGTCGCGCAGCAGTTCGTACAACACCTTCAGATAGAAGTCCAGCTTGTCGGCCTTGCTGCGGCCGATGCCCTCGGAAACCGGGACCCACGACCCGAACGCCGCCACGCCCGCGGCCACCTTAAGCAGAGCCAACATGGCGGCCCGCCGCTTGTCATAAGCCTCCAGGTCGATCGAAACCGCCAGGCCGGGGCTGCCGGCTGCCAGCGCGATGCGCCGCTCCGGCTGGTCGAGGCCGCGGGCGCGGACAAACTCGTGCATCTCATCCGTCGAAAGCCGCGCGAAGTGGAAGGGCACGGCGCGGGAGCGTATGGTGGGCAGCAGGTCGTAGGAGTTTTCGGCCGTCATGATCAGGATGAGGTGGTCGGGCGGCTCCTCCAGCGTCTTCAGGAGCGAGTTGGCGGCCTGCTCATTGGCGCGGTCCACATGGTCGATCACGAAAATCCGCCGCTTGCCCTTATGGGGCAAGTACTGGGCCTGCTCCTTCAACAGGCGCGACTGCTGGATGGTGATCTGGCGCAGCGGGCCATCGGGCGCGAAGGTGACGAAATCGGAGTGTGTGGCGAACTGCAGGGGGTCTTCGTTGCGCTTCTCGGAGGACAACTTTTCGCGGTCGGCCACGGTGGCGCGGTTGTGGGGCAGGCTGAGATCGTCCTGTTCGATCTGCTCGGCGCGTCCGAGGAGCCTGGCGCCCAGGCGGCGTGCCAGCGTCGCTTTCCCCAGTCCTTCAGGACCCGAGAACAGCAAGGTCTGCGCCAGGCGCCCCTGCGCGATCATCTGCTCCAGCGCCTCCGCGACGCCGGCATTGCCCCAAAAATCGTTAAACATAGATGTCTTCCAACGTGGGGCAGGTTGGCAACCTGCNNTTGCCAACCTGCCCCACAAAGCAAGCCGCTTACGATGCCCCAGACTTCTTTTTCGATGGCATCCAGATCGGTTCGGCCATTCACCAGTTTGACGCGGTCCGGCTCGCGCGCGGCCAGCGCGTGGTAGTCGTCGTAGACCTTGCGGTGGAATTCGATGGATTGGTCGTCCATGCGGGTTTCGCAGTGCGGTTCGGCGGCGTTGCGGGCCCGCGCCCGCGCCAGGCTGGCCTCGGCGTCCACATCCACCAGGAGCGTCAGGTCGGGCTTCAGTCCGCGGCAAGCGATGCGGTCCAGGTCGTCCACGGTCTGTACGCCGAGGCCCCGCCCGCAGCCCTGGTAGGCCATCGAGGAATCCGTGAAACGGTCGCACAGCACGACCTCTCCACGGTCGAGCGCCGGCAGGATCCACTGGTCGACATTCTGCGCGCGAGAGGCGAAATACAGCAGGATTTCGGCGGTCGGGCTGAGTTCCTGGTTGGCGGAATCGAGCAGGATCCGGCGAATCTTCATGGCGATGGGAGGGCCGCCGGGTTCCGTGGTCTCCAGGACAGTGCGCCCGTGGTTGCGCAGGCGCGCCGCCAGGCGGTGCATTTGGGTAGTCTTGCCGGAGCCATCCATGCCCTCGAAAGTGATGAACCAACCGCGTTGTTTCACGTGAAACATCATTGTAGCGGGTGCCAAGGGCGGGGGGTGGGGGTTAATGGTTGGGGTTGGGGCAGGAGCGGATCGGCTTGGGGCATTTCACCCAATTGCGGAGATTCGGAGTTGTAAGTGTTGTATTTTGCATCAGATTTTGGTGGCACCTGAAATGCAAATGAATTGCTTCTGGTAACCCTGGAGGAGAAGAACCGATGAACTTCGATCAAGCCCCGATGCTGGTGATCTGGGAAGCCACCCAGGCTTGCGATCTGGCGTGCGTACATTGCCGGGCCTCTGCTCAATCCGAGCGGAATCCCAACGAACTGACAACTGAACAAGGCTATCGCCTGCTCGACGAGATCCGCTCGTTTGGCGAGCCCTTAATGGTGTTTACGGGCGGCGATCCGCTCAAGCGGCCGGACCTCTACGACCTGATCCGCTATTCCGTGAAGATCGGCCTTCGCACTAATGTGACGCCCAGCGCCACACCACTCTTGACGAAGGAAGCCATCGACGAGTTCAAGGCGGCCGGCGTAACCCGCATGGCCATCAGCCTGGACGGACCGGATGCCGCCAGTCACGACGATTTCCGCGGGGTCCCCGGCACCTTCGAGCGCGCCATGTTCGCTCTTAAGTACGCGCGGGATATCGGCCTGGACACGCAGTTGCAAACCACCGTCACCCAGCGCAACCGGGCGCGCCTGCCGGAGATGGCGCAGATCGCCAAAGACGTCCGCACGCGGATGTGGAGCCTCTTCTTTCTTATCGTGACCGGCCGTGCAGGCGAGGGTGACGACCTGACGGCCCCCGAATACGAGCAGGTCTTCGAGTTCATGTACGAGCTTTCGAAGACCGCTCCATTCGGAGTGAAGACCACCGAGGCCATGCACTATCGCCGCTACGTGGCCCAGCGCATCAAGGCCGAACACGGCGTCACCGAGAACGAAAACGCCAAGGGCGTAGCGTGGCGCACGGCGGGGGTGAGCGACGGCAAGGGTTTCGTGTTCGTCTCGCACCAGGGTGAGATCTTCCCCAGCGGGTTCCTGCCATTGAGCGGCGGCAACGTGCTCAACCAATCGCTCACGGATGTCTACCGGAATTCCAATTTATTCCGCACGCTGCGCGATACCACGCAGCGGGAAGGCAAGTGCGGAATCTGCGAATATCAGAAGATCTGCGGCGGATCGCGGTCGCGGGCATTTGCGTTGACCGGGGACTATCTGGCCGAAGACCCGCGCTGCACGTATCAACCTCAGTTAGCGGAAGCCGTGGTGGGCTGATAGGTAGGACAGACGATCGGGTTCTGTCGTCTGTCGGCCCATTGACTGGCAACGGGCAAGCTGACAGACGACAAAAGACGATCGTCTGTCCTACCGGGGTTATCGCTTGCTGCGGCGCTTCAGATCGCGGAGTTTGGCGCGCCGGTTTTGGACACGATTGCTTTCGTGGCGGGTGGCCTGGTCCGCGCTGGCGCGGAACATCTGGTAGTGGCGCTTCAAACGGTCCACGTATCCGGGTGATCGAAGAACCGTTCGGAACAGCTCCAGAAGCGCGGATGAATAGGGGCTCTGCGCATTCAGTGTGTCGAGGGATGCCCCCTGCATCTCGCGCGGGTCCTGAGAGGGAGCCCATTTCCGATAGAATTCCAAGCTCTCCCAGCCGTAGCTGATGGTGGCCCAGACCTTGCGCCATCCCGTCTCCGGCCGCAACACCAGGATGGTCGCACGCCGGCAGTCACAGCCGGGCTCGTTGCAATACAACTCGAAGAAGCCATACTCCCCGTCCGGAAGATCGGGGGCGCCTGTGACCTTGACGGACCTGGTCTCGGCTGGTCCCAACTCCGGGAATCTCTCAAAAAACGGGGTCATTGGCATCGGTGCACCTCCAAATCACGGCGTTCAGGCGCGGGTGGCGTGGCAGCCCCGCGTGTAAATCCGTCAATGCGGCCGCCCGAAATCGCAGGGGCCGGTGTCAAGACGCAGCGGCAACTGATGAGCGCTTGCGATAAGACGGAGTATAAACCATTCGGCGGGGCGTGCCGGGAAGCGGTGCGCTTAAGCCTGCCAAATGCGCCTTTCGCGCAGCGGCAAGTGGACCTTTCCTTGTCCAGCTTACGGCTATCAGCTTGCAAGAGATTCTGCGCAGAAGTTTGCACGCTGCGTCTCAACTGATGTAACGTAAGAACCAAGCAGGTCGAGGTGCGCGTCGTGGTGTTCGACCGCACATCAGGCAACGTGGGCTCGCTGATCGTGCCGGTGAACCGACCGGAGCGCAAGAAGGGTTGACCAATGAGCAACGGACGTCACTTTCCCATTCAGTTGTTTGTGTGGTCTATGGCATTGGCCGCGGTCGTGGCGGTCAGCGTCTATCTGTCGTATGAACTGATCGTCGTGCCGCGGCGGGCACTGCAGGACCAGCTCCGCGAGCAGAAGGAAACCATCGTCAAGCTCGAACAGGAGAAGCAACGCCTGGAAGCCTACCTGAAGATCCTGGAGCACATCGAGCGCCGGGCCCGGATTGAGGTTCTGCGACAGGCGAAAGACCAGCAGGGAAACCTGCAAACCACCATCCGGTTCACGGAGACCGACGACGCCGGCAAACCGGTCAGTGTCTCCCGAGAACTGACTCTGCCGGGGCAAGAAGTCTATTTTGACACGCTGGTGATCAAGTTCGACGACCACTTCATCGAGCAGGGCGATCCCTTGAAGGGCAGGGCGCTCATGCTGTTCCGCCGGATCTTTTCCAGCGCCATGCGGGCGGAGGATGGATTCGCGATCGATACGGTCGGGCAACCGCCAGAGATCTATGCAGGGCACCAGGCCCCCAGCGATTTTGAGAAGGACCTCTGGAAACGCTTCTGGGAACTGGCCAACGACGAAAAACTGGCGAAGGAGCATGGGGTGCGGGCGATCCACGGGGATGCCCCGTACATGCGCCTGGAGCCCGATCGGGTGTACGAGGTCTCCCTCCGGTCAACCGGAGAAGTCATCATCACGCCGGGAACGCGGCTGGATCCCCCTCATAAACCGCTCCCGTAGATTGGGGCAACGTGGCGTCGCGAGAGCGGCATCAGCCGCCTGATCGGCTCATGATTTAAGTGCTTCCGCTGGAACACCATGGCCCGTTCCGTCCTCGCTCCGGCGCGGCCGTGCTAACGGTACGGTGGTACCGCTCCGATCCCATTATGAAATCCTTATCCTT
>PMTT01000209.1 GCA_003167275.1 Bryobacterales bacterium
CGCTGGATCCGCCACTCCAGCGCGCCCTCCTGCCGTGCATGCCACTGTGCGCGCGCCAGCCGTGTCAGGAACTCGGAGTACGTGACATCCTCCTTTTCCGCCGCCCGCAACTGCTCGTCGTAGATCTCCCGCATCCGCCGCAGCTTCAAGTTCTTCAATAGTTGTTCCAGTTCGTCAGTCATCTTCTGGGCCCTCCTCGTGGAGCAGAAAATAGTCGTGCGCCACGCGGCGCAGAATCATCCTCTCCAGCCGGTCCAGGTCGTAGAGACCGTAGCGGGCGGCCTCCTCGACCGCCCCCCGCAACGCTTCCCGCGGATACTCCTTCACCAGACGCAGCAGTTGCCGCAGCGCCAGCGTAATCGTTTTGCGGCCGTGTTGCTTCATGGCCGCGACATAGCCGGCCAGTTCGGGGGCGGCCTCCAGGATGGCCTTCTCTTCCGGATGCCGATCGGGACGTGGCATCCTTTGGCCTCGCGGCGGGCGGTGCTCGGCCAGGGTCACGCGCTGGTACTCGGACTCAGCGATTCGCGCGTGGGTGACAATCTTGCGGGCGTCCAGTTGCAGTTCGACCTTGTCTTTGGTCTCGCGCGCCTCCACCCGCCGGCCGATCCAGTCCACCGGCACCGAATAGCGGTTGCTGTTGAGTGACACATAGCCTTCCACATCCACGATCCGCTGGTACAACCGGTAGACCTCTGGAATCCAAGCCGGCAGCGGCTTTAGGGCCAGCCGCTCCGCCACGAATAACTCGCGGGGAACCGCGCGGAGGTGTTTCTTGTAAGTGGAGTTGACCTTGTCACACCACTGGCGCGCCTGTTGATTCAGGTCCTCCCAACTGGAGAAGGTACGCCCCGCTAGAAAGTTATTCTCAATGAAATGGAAGGGTCGTTCCACCCGTCCCGAACGATTCGCATTCCCGATCGCGTGCGCCACGAACTGAAACCCGAAACGCTCTCCGAACGCCGCCATCTCCGGCACCGGAACCATGTCCCGTCCGCTGCCCCGCAATACCACCGCCGACCAGGTCCGTATTCGCCAACTCACGGACCACTATCGCCGCCTGCGCCAATCCCGCGCGGCCTTGGCCAAACTGCACCGCCAAGCTTTGCAGGCCATCGACCGGTTGGAGCAGGCCTTGCGGCTACCGCCGCCGCCTTCCACGGTCCAGCACAAGAGCTAACCGATGGATTTCGTCGCCTTCGAATCCGATCCGAAGTTCGTGATCGAGGCTTTGCGCCGCGGCGAGATCGATTCCCTGGAGAACCTCACGGAAGCCGCCGAAGCCGATTTCTTCCGTCATCTCTTCGGTCGTGACGTTCTGGCACGCCTGGCCGAGCACTATCCCACACCGCGCAAGAAAGAAGAGGTTCCCGTCTGGCTGTATATCGCAAGCCAGGTTAGCCTCAAACTGCATGATGCCAGCTATCATGCCTTACCTTATGTGCTGCGCTCCGGCGGTCTGATCGCGGCCCTGGGACCGAAGGTCGGACGCAAAGCCGTTCACCCCGACACCCAGGATGTCACGTTGTCTTGTGAAGGCTTCAACGACAAGAATACGAATGACCGGCAAACCCCCTGCGATCAGGACTTCCTGCGAAAATTCGCCCGCGACACCGATGACTGCCGCCTGCACGAGTGGTTCAACCGGGAAGTGCCCCGGTTGGTGCGGTCGCTGAAGCTATTCGATGCGGAAGGACTATTCATCGGCGATGCCAGCTACCTGTTTGTTCCCGATAACGAAAAGTATGAAGACTCGGTCAAGTTACTATTCGACGAACACAACCATCCCGTCGAGCCGGACAAAGTCGACTTACGAGACAAGCGCTATCAGTGGCGCCGCTGTTACAAAGTAGTCTCGTTGATTCACGTCAATCGGGATCTGAATCTCTTCTTGACCGTCGCGGCGCGTGTGCTTCCCGGCAACCGCCATGAATGTCTCATCTTGTATGAGTTAGTGGATGGCTTCCTACAGGCGGTGGGCCGCGGCTGGATGAAAGTCCTGATCATCGATCGCGGCTTGATCGATGGCCCCAACATGGGGCGGATCAAAACCTCCCACCACATCGACACCATCGTGCCGCTCAAGAAGAATATGAATGCGTATCGAGACATGATCGGCTTGACGCGGTGCAAAGACTTTGTGTGGGAATCTTATTCGGCGCCCCACCCCGCTCCGCCTTCGTCTCTACCATCCGTCCGGCCCAAGCACCCTACCATCGTCAAGCGTGAACTGAAGCGCCAACAGACGCTGGCGGCCAGGAAAGGACTGCCGCCGCCGTCCTCCTTTCCTTCCCCGCCGGCGCCATCTCCGGCGGCGGCGCCGAAGCAACCGCAGACGTTACTCGGCATCGCGCGCGGCGTGACCAGTTGGATCGACTGTCCGGTGCCGTTGACGACGGTAGTGAACCGGGAGACCGACTCTGACGGGGAGGTCAGAGACTGGGTTCTGGCCACCACCTCACCCACCTTCACCGCCACGCACACACGCTCCACCTACGCTCTCAGAACCGCCATCGAAGAACGCCACCGCCAATACAAGTGCTTCTGGGATATGGCTCGCATGCCCTCCCGTGAATTCTCGATGGTGGTCAATCATGTGCTGTTCGTGCTGCTGGCTTATACCTTGATGCAGGCCCACCTGTTTCTGCGCCACCGTTCCGAGATGAACCCACGTACCCGTGCCCGGACGCTGCAATTCCTCAACCCCACCTTAGACGTAGTCGCGGTCTATTATCAACAACGCTTCTGCTTGCTATCGCTGGCGGAGTTTGCCGTGATCTTGCTGGAGTTGGAGGAAACGGCGCGCTCCCAACTCCTGCCCAAGATGGAAAAGATCCACCGCGACGTGTACCATCTATTGCAGAATGCCCGGCCGCCATAGGGCTAACCATCCCTACACTAGCGGGACCGTTTGCGTGCATCCTCCCGTTTTGGACCTTTGCACCCCCGCGCAACACCGAGGTTCGATGAGATCGATTGGCATTTCCCGCCCACGCCTGCCGCGCCACCCTGCCGAGGACGGTCTTCCCCCACCTCCAATACCTGCGACCTCGCCGGCCCTCCTCCTTATAACCTTCAATCCCCACCCCGCAAGATCCAATCCAGTTAGCTCGCCGCTCTCCCAAATTCCCCCAGATCCGGCGGCCTCAATCGCAGCGTCCTCGGCGAGACCACCGCCGCCTGCCAAATGGCTTCCGACCCTCCTCCACTGTCTGAATTGCAG
>PMTT01000783.1 GCA_003167275.1 Bryobacterales bacterium
CCAGGTCCCGGCCGCCTTCCGGCGCAGCCGTGTTGGAAGTTCGGAGGGTCGCCTTGGCTCGAATCGACCCGTGACAGTCGATGCAATCGATCTCCACGGCCGCTCGTGGCTCTCCGTAGAGATTGCCGTTTCCGTGGGCGTCGTTCTCGAAATGGCAATCCACGCAGTGCATGCCTTTATCGAGATGGATATCGCTGAGCTTCACAGCCTTGTCGAATTTCTTGGGGTCGTTGAAATCGACTTTGGCGTCGTCTTTGTCCAACCAGTTGCCCTCGCGGTCGTGCTTATATACCGCGCGGTAGACCCAGCCGTGGCCGTTGAAGTCGGCGAACTGGGTCTGCTTATTCTTATCGTTGAGATTGACAACGTTGCGCAGAAACTGGGGATCGCCCCAGTTGCCCTTGAGAGACGAAGCCTCGGGATTCCGCGCCAGCGCATCGGAGACTTCGGCATCGCTCATCTTCCTGGTTTTCTCGGGATACATCCGATCGCCATCGGTCTCGTTATCCCACCACATGTACCCGTAGTATTGGGAGGCGTAAGACGTGCCGGGGTGCATGTGGCAGGTCACGCACTGGCTGGAAGGGATGGACGAGGTGAGGCGGTGCCGGATCGGGTGGCCTTCCTGATCCTTGGGAATGGTGGGGTCGTCCGTGAAGCTGTACCCCAGGTGTCCTCGCGCGGCGTACGGACCGGAGTGCGACGGGTCGCGATCGTTCGCGTAGACCACGTGACATGCGGTGCAACCGCCCGAGCGGTAATCTCCAGGCTGGTCGTTGGTGCCAAGGAAGTAGAGGAGCGGATCGAGCAGGCGGGTGCGGCTCAAGCCCTGGTACACCGGGTCGGTGCGAGTCAGCGTGCCAAAGCCCCGGTTGCTGAGCCGGTCGTCGCCGCGCTCGAATACGCGCAGCGTGTTGCCCGGTTGGGTGTTCTCGAATTGGGGCAGGGGATACAACTCCGGAAGCATGCCCTTGAACTTAATGTCGTTGCTCGATGGCGGGGGATTGGCGGTGAGTCTGAGCCACGAGCCATCCTTGCCATAGGCCTCCCCGAAAATCGGGCGCTTACTGGGATGCCCGCCGTTGTTGTACAGCGCCGCCCCCCACAGGAACGCTCCGTGGGTCATCATGCTGGTCTTGACTTTGTTCAGGACGTTGACGTGGCATTCGGTGGATCGCCCACAGGTCTGCTCCGCGATGCGCAAGTCTCCGGGGTTGCGGAACCGGACGTACTCGTTGCTCTCGCGGTTCAGCAGCGTGTAGCTGCGCTGCGGGTTGCCGGTGGTGGGCCATTCATTGGGGTAGCGCGCTTTTACGTGTGCGGCGAGCTTTTCAGTGGTATCCGCGCGGCCGCCGTGGCAATCGACGCAGGCCAGCGGCGGTACAGCCGTCGAGGCGTGCATGGGTTCCATGCCGACGTGGCACTTGGCGGATTCGCAGGTGGAGGGCACATAAGGCTGGCGCTGCGCCCATGCGGTAGCGGAAAAGGCCAGCAGGAACAAGACAGTGGAACAGACGATCGTTTTTTGTCGTCTGTCACATCCACACCCGGCCCCGACAATGCCGGCTGAAGCCGGCTGACAGACGACAAAAGGCGATCGTCTGCGGACCGCACGTGCCGTGTCCCACCAGAAAGATCGCATCTCTTCACGTAGCATCAAAATAACAACCTCAGGTTGATGAATGCGTCAAACAAAGTTCGGCCGGTATAGATATCTTTAAAACCCCGGCCGGGAACCAGACTGCCGAAGCCGGCGAAGATCTCGATATTGTCGCTCAGGAGAGGACGGTACTGGAAACCGATCCCGCTGTCGAGGCCAATGGCATGGTGAATATGCTCCTGGAACAACACGGCTTGCAGAACTTCGGTGCGGTTGAACTTGGCGTAGTTTACGTTGATGGTGCCTTGCAGCTTGGGGGTAATCTTGGCAATGAAGCCGGCGTTCACCAGCGAGATACCGGGATTCAGGAAGTTCGCCTGACCCTCGAAGAGGCCGGCACGCATGGTGGGCATGAGATTGTTCGGGGCGAACAGATTGACCCCGGTGTCGGATAGGGGAACCGCTTCGCGATTCAGGAAGTTGATCCCGCCGCCGGAAAAGGCATTGTTGAGGAGACCGCGGTCGGCCAGCGAGGGATTCCCCAGGAAGCCGCCCCCCGCGAATTGCTGATTCGGTACGATGCCGTCGAAGCCGTTGGCCTGGCCATCCCTCAGACTCTTGGCGCCCGAGGTGTAGAAGCCCGAGACCTTGAAGGTATACCAATCCTTCTCATACGACAGTTCCAAAGCTGCGAGCTCCGCGCTGATGTGCAGGTTGGGCTTGGTGAGCGGAATCGAGTTGTTGTCGTTGCGGCCGAAGGCGTAGTAAAAGGCATTGTCGACGGTGATGCGGCCGATGTGGCCGTCGCCCGTGATTCCGGCGTAGCCGGCCCGGATCTTTTGCAACAGGGGCGGCGCGAGGCCACCGATGGGCGCGGGCCTGACCAGGAAGCCGTTTTTGTCGACCAGGAACGACGGCTGGTCGTGGTTGTAGAGCGCGCTGAGGTTCAGGGTGTAGCCTTTGGTCAAGAAGTCGGCGATGTACATGTTCGCGACGGCGACCTGCTGGTCGCGCATCCGCAAGGTATTCAACCCGCTATTGGTATCCTTCTCCAACATGTTGAAATACGCCAGGTTGTACTGGATGATGTTGTTGTCGAAGGTCCCGAACAGGCGCGCGCCGGGCTCCTCGTCAGAAAAGACGAATCCACGGAAATCGCTGGTGAAACGCTGGACGCCGACACGCAGAGAGGTGAAATCGAAATGCGCCGCTTCCGAGAAGAGGCGCTTTTCGAGAAACGCCTCCTGTATGCCGAAGTTGCTGTCGGTGCGCCGCAAAGACTGCCGGACGTCGCTGTTGATGACGCCGTTCTCGCGGGCGAGAGTGTAGTTGATGTTGAACTCCGGAGTGATGCGCAGCTCCCAATCCACAGGCCGGAAGCCAGCGTCGCCGCGGAAGAAGTCCAGGCTGAAGCGAAAATTCTGCTGGATCGCGCCGATTTCGCCGCGGCCGAAGAAGGTGTACTCCCCGGGGTCGGCGGCACTGGCGCCGGAGCCGATCGGGAGACGTTTGGTCTCGAAGGTGGTGTCGCTGATACCGGTGAAGGTGAAGAACTCGCGCCGGCCATGAAACGGAAAGTCGCCTTTGAGAATGTTCCGATTGAACGGATCCCAAAGGTGCGTGCTGGCATAGATGGCGTCGAGGCTTGGGTCAGCGTAGCGCCGCCACGGCAGGCCCGGAAAGATGAACCATCGGTTCTTAAAACTCATCGTGGGGCCGGCGAAGCCTTCGTTGACTTTGACCGCTTCGATGAGCGGGGCCTTAGGCTCCAGACGGGGAGCGTAGTCCTCCGGCGGGGGGAGCGGGCCCGCAACCGCGGAACTGTAAACCAGGGGGCGGACCCGATCGTCGGACTGAAGGCGGGGGCCCACGTAGCCGTTGTTCAAGTCCTCTTTCAGCCGAGCCAGTTCGGCTGCCAACATGCGAGCGTATTCCTCCGCGCTGGGAGGTTCCGGCACTGCGCCTGGTCTTCGCGGCAGTTTTCGAATACCGTCCGCCGCGCTGGGCGGCAGGGTTTCCTGCCTCCGGCCCTTCAAAGGCAGCCCGATTCCCGTGGGGACCTGAGCCAAGACCGGCGCAGCGAGGGCCACCACCAGGCACGCTCCCGAGAAACTACGAGCTAATCGACGCAGGCTCTTTGCAGCCATTCGATCCGTGCCTCTGGGTGTCCGCGTGTCACTTGCCAGAGCCCGAGGCACCGCAGTGCCAGCAGGCTGCCGCGAATCGCTATTGGACACGACCGGCCACCTGCCTGTACTTGTCGGCGAAACCACTTGGCGTGTAGGCCGACGGGTGCTCCAAGTAATCGTAAAGCGGACCTAACGCGTCTTTCGAGCGGTTCGGATTCAAGGCCAACGTCAGGGCATCCAGACTCATGGTGGCTTGCTCGGCGGAGTTGACCCCGGCGTTCGCAATCGTCTGGATGTTGGTCGTTAATGCCTGCAGAACGGCCTTCGCGTCCACGTTCGAGTTGGGGCTCATGAAGAGCTTAGTCAAATCGTCGGCGGTCTTCTCTACGCCGCGGGCCGCTGCTGCGATGCCGGCCCCGTCCGTGAACCGGTTGGAGACCGCGTCCGTCAGGCGCGCGAAGGCGCTTTGCAAGGCGGCGCTCTGATCTGGGGCGGCGGTCGCCACCAGGACACGAGTCACCTCATACCGTGCCAGGTTGACGCGCAGGCTTCCCGGCTTGCGGCTGGCATATCCCAGGTTGATGCGCCAGCTCTCTTTACGCAGATCGTGATGGCACTGATAGCATTCCAGATCCGAGAACTCGGGCCAGCCCTTCTCGGAATGGGTGGTCAGCAAGCGCATGCCGTCCGCCAGACCGTTGGCCTGTCCGATCGCCCACGCCTGTACCCGCATCTTCGTGTCGCGCTGCCGATGGTGCGCCGGCATCGCGTAATCGAAGGTGCCCATCTCAAAGGCCAGGTCCGGATGTCCCGCGGCAATCAATTCGTGATCCACGATCTTGTCGCCGGTGCCTAAGTGACAGGTCAAACACTTAGAGGAGCGGACGGCCGGGTTTTCGACGTCGACCATCCCCTTCCTTACGCTGTCGGCGTGGGAATTCTTAGCCTCGTGGGTATCCTTCCACCCGCTGGCCGGTCCATGACAAGCCTCGCAGGCGACGCCATCGGACCGCAGATTATCCGGCGAACCGTCCACATGGCATACCGCACACCGCTTGTCCGTGGTGGGATTGGAGATCCTGAGAATATCCGACATGCGCTTGCCGCGCGGCTCTGTCAGGACTTTGTATGCGTCCTTGTGTTTGTCAAACGTCGACCACAAGGTGAACTCGTTTTGCTGAACGCGGCTATTCTCGGTTAGAGGAAGCGGCGCGGTTCCGCCATGACAATTGGAAGATTTGCAGCCGGCGGCGCCCACGTAGGAAGGTGTCTGAGCCAGCGCGGCCCCTGCAGCAACCAGGACAATCAGTAGTTCTTTCATATCTCCATCACTTAGCGATCATCAACACTACCACGTAACCAATGCACACTGACCCCGGGGTACCCACTATATCTCAAGGATTCTTAAAGACCAACACGTATATCAGGATTACCGCCAGCAACGCCGCCGCGCCAATCGCCACATACAGCCCCATCTGCGAGGGCTTGGCCGGCTCCGGATCCTGCAGATTTCCAACTCCTGCCAGGGGGTTGCCACAGCCCCTGCACACCGTAGCGGCCGGTGGATTCGGCGTGGTGCAAATCGAACAGTAACGGAAAGCAGGAGTTACCGGCTTTGGTGGTTCAGGCGCCGGCGCAATTTTTTCAGGAGGCGGTGCTTCGATCTTGGGCGGCGGCGGCATGTTCCTCAGGCCGGTGGCCGGTTTCTCCCGCCTGATCACCTGGGTCTTCTCGGCGTCTTGCGGCGCGGGCGCAAGCCCCGGACCGGACGACGGCTTCCCGCCGACGTCGGGCGGGGGAGGGCCGCCGAACTGGCGGGTTTCCGGAAGCTTACCCGGTTGAGCCTGGGAGATCCCCAGCTTCATGGTGATGCGGCAGAGCGACAAGGCCTGCTTCAGATCGCCGGCGTTCTGGATGCGGTTGGCCTGGTCCTTTTCCATGGCCTTGTTGAGGATAAACTCCAGGCCCTCGGGCGCGTCCGGGCAAATCTCGCTGATCTTGGGCGGCGTCTCGAACACGATCGCGCTGACCACCTTCGCCAGGCTGCGGTCCTTACTCGAAAACGGATGCCGCCCGGTGGCGAGCTGGTAGAATACGATCCCGACGGAGAAGACGTCGGATGCGGCGGTGCAGCGGTCGCCCCGAATCTGCTCGGGGGACATGTAATTCAAGGTGCCCAGTGACGATCCGACCTTAGTCAGTTCCGACTCCGCCACGCGCACCATTCCGAAGTCCAGTACCCGCACTTTTCCGGAATTTTCCAGGAACAGGTTGGCCGGTTTGATGTCACGATGCACCAGATGATGTTCGTGGGCGTACTGCAGGCCGTCGCACACCTGCTCCATGATCGAGAGCTTGTCTTCCCAGGTGAACTTACGGCCGTCCGCCATCACATGGCCGAGGTCGGAGCCAACGAGCAATTCCATCGCCTGGTACAGGTGTCCGTCGGCTTCACCAGCTTCGAAGACGCGCACCAGGTTGGGGTGGTCCAGTGTCTTGGCGGTCTGGGCCTCGCGATTGAAGCGTTCGCGCATTTCGGCCGTCAGCCCGGCCACGGGAATGGCTTTAACGGCCACTTCCTTCCCGTCCTTACCCTTGGCCTTATAGAGGGGTTGGGCGCCGCGATGCAAAACATCCAGGATAGTATACTGCCCGATCTTATCCATCCGCCCACTCCAGCAGGACCGCAGTCACGTTATCGGGACCTCCGTTGAGATTGGCACACTGAATCAGTCTCTCGACCTTCTCCTGCAGGCTCACGGTCTCGTCCAGGATTTGCGAGATAGTATCATGATCGACCGGGCCATGCAAGCCGTCCGAACAGATCAGAATCTGGTCGCCCGGCTCCATCTTGAGGGTATTAATCCGGATCAACACATGTTCATACGTTCCCACGGCCATGGTGAGCACGTTGCGGTTGGGCATGGTGCGGACCCGCTCTTCGCTCAGGCCAAGCTGGTGGCGCAATTCATTGGCGAAGTTCTGGTCGTAGGACAACTGTTTGAGCTCATGCGCGCGAAACAGATAGGCGCGGCTGTCGCCTACGTTGGCGATTACGACATCGGGAAGGCGCCAGAGCACCAGCACCACGGTGGACCCCATGCCGTCGCACTCGTGACGCTCACCCGCGGTATCCAGCACACGGCGGTTGGCGGAGCGGATGGCTTCCTTGGCCAACTCTTCCATCGTCAGACCGTCCTCGGGGCTCTTCAGGTACTCGGTGATGGCTTGGACGGTTACGGCGGAGCCGACTTCGCCGCAGTTCTCACCACCCATACCATCGGCGAGGATAGCGGCGTTTACGGATTCCTCGACCTGCCAGGCATCCTCGTTGTTCGTACGTCTACGACCGGTATCGGTCGCCCCGAACCATTTCACTGCGGGCCTCCTTGGGATAGCGAGAACTGCCGGGCGAGCAACCTGTGGGGCGGACCCCCGGGTCCGCGGCCGACGCCCTCGTCNNCCAGGGGGTCCGCCCCACAATAGGTGCACCAGGGAGCTGGCCGATGATCTTCTCGGTGGGACGGCGATCGCGCTCCCGCTCCAGCGAACGGTTGTGATAAAGATGGCACTCCGAGCAGCGGTCCAGGCCCGCGCGGCTCTCCCCATGACAGGGCAGGCACGATTTCATCACGGGTATCAACACATCCGAAGTCTTGATGCTGGTAAGCGCGGCGGTGTGACAGGATTCGCACGCCACTTCGCGATGCGACCTGTGGGAAAACTCCGACCGCGTGAGCCACGGCTTACCGTCGGGATACCGGCCGTAAATGCCGGGGGGCAACTGCTTCGGACCCGTCAGAGTCACGGGCGCCGGCGGATCCACCTTCTTGACTTCGTACTGCGATTCCATCTCATGGCAGTACGTACATTTCTGGCCGAACAGGAACTCGTACGATGCCGTCGTGACTTTTTCCAGGAAGTCCGCCGGACCCGAGGCGACCATGTCACGTCCCAAAGTTCTCGACGCCAGGGACGGGTCGGCGGCCAGCGCATCGCTGTAGGTTTTCCTGATGAACTCGCGAATCGTGGCCTGGTCCTTGGTGTGCGGGGAAATCGGCGCGGGGGAACCCAGCAGAAGGAATCTGTCGAATTCCAATTCCCTCTTGTGGCACGACTTGCAGCTCGCATCGAAAGTCATCAGGACCAGATTGCCGGTAGGCGAGTCGGGATCGATCTTATGGCAATCCACGCACTGCATGGGCCTCGTCATGAACGATGCGAACTTGGCCGGGTCAAGCTCCATGTGTTTCTTGTGATTTAGCTTAAGCGGCCGACCATCCTTCATTTCGGCGTTGGAAAACTCGGGGTGCTTCCGGTCGCGGAAGGCCGTTATGTCCTTCCGCTTGATGGTGATGCCGGTGGCATGTGAATCCAGATTCGCGTGGCACCGCGTGCAGTTTCCACTGTTCACCATCCCTAGCCGCACCTGGTCGTGATGCTCCACATGGCAATCGGCGCAAAACGGCGTGTCCGTGGGCTTGGCGGTGTCTATCGATTTGGCGGGGTGGGGGGCTCCGTCGTGACACCTTTCGCAGGCAGAGTCCTTCACCCGCGCGAACGCAACCGAGTGGCACACTTCGCAACGGCCATCGAACACGGCGTGGGATGCCGATAGCGGTCCGGTGGAGAGCGCCCGCTTGCTGGCGCCCAGCCCCAGCACCAGCGGAACACTGACCAATGCGGCGACTCCCAGCGCGATCCAGGTCGCCTGCTTGCGGAGCACCAAAATGAGCGAGGTCCGCTTCAGATAGCTCAGGTCGAGCCGCTGCGCAACTCCTTTGGTATCGCGGATGCGGCGCTGGTACTCGAGGGGTTTTTCTTCTTTAGCCATCTCAGTACCTCAGCGAGAGCACCGCGTGGACAGCGGTCAGAACCAACAGCGCATAGGATATGGGGACGTGAACCAGCAGCCAGGTGTGCAGCCAGAGGTGCAACCTCTTTTGCACCATCAACTGGCGCCGCTCCTCCAGGATTCCTTCCATGTCGCGCAGCAGGTCGTGGGAGGCCACGGGCATGATGGTTCGCAGATGCGCGAAGTAGGCCGCCACCTTCTCCCTGGCGCCGAACAGTTTCCTCGAAAGCGCCGCGGGTTCATCGATCAGAAACGGCCGCATTTCCTGCAGATAGTGCGCGCGGATCGCTTCCCTGGCCTCTGGCGGAATCTCGATTTGCGGGGAGCTCTTGCGCCTTTCCACCACTGCCGCGATCTTCTCCGCTGCGCTCTTCTTCTGGGCCGGGTCGAAATACTGCTTCACGCCTCCGGCGCGCACAAATTCCTCCAACTCTTCGTCGACGCCTAAATCGGCGGTCACAAACTCGATCCTCTCGTCGGCCTCGGTGCGCAGACCGCGCACCACTGTGGGGATCTCGTCGTAAATGGTCTCCCGTGTGACCAGTTCGGTCATGCGCCTGGGAATGTAGTTCTGCAAAGCCACACCGAACATGCCGCTAATCACAATCACCAGGAAAATCCACATCAGGATCGCGGCCAGGCCGTGACCCCACCGAAAGCCGGAATGCATCAGGATGGCGAGAAAGCTGGCCAGGCCCAGCCATACGTGAGCCCGGAGCCAGGTTTTCACCCGCCCCAGGGGCGACGCGGGGTATTTCTTGCGCAACCCCAGCAGACATTCGAAAACGATGATCCCGGTGCCCAAGGACGCGAAGACCAAGCCCATCAGAGAGCCGCCGCGCGGTCCGTTGGGTGAAAGCGTCGCGTACACAACATAAACAAGCAGGGCGACTAACGAGCCGGCGCCCGTACCCATGGTCCATTTGGTTTGCTGACGGTTCAGGATCATTGCACCTGTCCCCCGAGGAACTCCAACTGCATCTCTCCCATTTCGATGATGTCGCCGGGACGCAGCGCCATCTCGACCACGGGGTTGCCGTTGACCAGCGTTCCGTTGGTGGAGTTCAAGTCGCGCAGCACGAAGCGGCTGCCCTCCACCACAATCACAGCCTGCGCGCGCGACATCACCGTGTCGTCGGCGAATCGATAGTCGTTATCGGCCCCACGCCCAAAGGTGGTGGAAGGAAAGCGCAATTGCAGGAAGGATCCCGAGCGCGGTCCGGAAATGATCTTCAACCGCGGGAGCATGTCGAGCAGCTCACCCACGTTGGAATAAATCTTGGTTTCGAGGGCTTCGGGTGGAGCGACGGGCCCGCTTGCCGGCGAAAGCGGCGCGGCGGAACGCACCGCCACGGTCAGTTGCATCCCAGCCAGGTCGCGCGCGAAGAAGCTCTTCGGCTCCACTCTGATGGCGGCGTCGTGCGGACAGGCGCGCACACAGTTGGGCTCCGGGAACTCCGCGCAGAGATCGCAAACCACCGCTTTGGGGCGGGGCTCGGCTTTCTGCTTACCCTGGACCTGATCGATCTGGACGACGTTGATGTTGCCGTAGGGGCAATCGATGGCGCAGTTTCCGCACCCGATGCACCAGTCCTCAATGACGATGTCGAGGGTATCCTTGCGCCGGATCGACCCCACCGGGCAGCGCGTCATGCAGAGCGGATCCATGCAGGCGCGGCAACTGGTGGCCACCAGGAAGTTCTCAAAGCGCAGACCGTCGCGGATCAGGCGCGTGACACCGTCTTCATGCGTGGCTACGCAGGCCTTCACGCACTCGTCGCAGCGCGTGCACTTGTTGAGGTCCAGCAGAAGCAGGTTCTGGCCCTGCATGAGTTCCTGCTCCAGGAAGGTCGAAAGGGACGCCTGCTGCACCCGCCCGAGCAGTTCCAGATCCATCTGGCGGCGGGCCCGCGCCACTTCCGTGATCCCGGCCGAAATCGTCGGAAACTCACTCAGCATCTTGGCGAAGTCCTCCGCCTTGATGCGCACCAGTTGTACGAAGTCGACGGCCGCGCAGGTAGCCGTGCGGCGCCCCGCCTGGAGCGGGTCCTCCACCACCTCGAAGGAGGTTTCGCCGATGACGAAGTTCTCTCCGGGCGAAACCAACGCGGTTTCCACCGGCTTCTCGCGGAACATGATGGGGTTCTTGCCGGTAGGCAGGCGGGTGATGCGCAGTTGCTTGCCCTCGACGCGAACGGAGGCGTGCTCGCGGGACATGTACTCGTCCCAGGGAATCGAGATCAGATCGGCCCCGGACGCGCGGCCGACCTTCACGGGCGCCGCGGAGACCGCGCCCTCGACGATCTGGCCCGGCTTCAGGCCCTTGGCCCGGACGCGGAACACCGGCGGCAACAGGCCCATCTCTCCGAAATAGGAGCCGCGCGAGAGGTACGTCAGAACCAGTTCACCGCCCGGGAAGATTTGGGAGACCTTCACAAATCCCATGCGGATGAGGTAGAACGAATCGGCGACGTCACCTTGCCGGCAGATCACCTGGCCAGGCGCGAAGTCCACCAGTTCCACCCGGTCGCGCAGATGGTTGAGAAACTCCGGGCTCAGGTTGCGGAAAGTCGGCACCGAACGGAGGTGCGTATCGAGCGCCCGGTAGCGGTAGTTGCGATTGAGTTTATCCTTGAATTCCTTGGCGTTATACAGAACATTGTTGAGAATGTTCGGCAGCATCTCCAGGACTACCGCGTCGGTCTTGGCCCGGCAGGTAGCGGAGCGGGGGTAGAATTTCGGCCGCTTCAACTTTTCTTGTTTCAGGGCCGCCAGCGCCGCCAGTTCGCCGATCAGGTCACCGGCCGTCACGGACGCGATGGGGTTGTCCATCGGCAGGTCTACCGACGCATCCACGCAAATGTGGGTCCGGCGGTTGGGATTGGGATCGCGGGAGGCTGGTACGCCCTTGATGTAATTGGTGATCTTGGTCAGGCCGCCCGAAAACCCGCCGCCGGCCTTACGGTGGCTCTCGACCCGCGAAACCGGGTTATTGATGAAAATCTCAACAGTACCGGAGAGAATATAGAACGCGGTAGTTCCGTTTTCGCCCTCGCGCATCAGGATTTGACCGGCGCTGTACTGCTTGCGCACGATCGCTCCCGGAAATTTGTCCCAGATTTCTTTGCGAATCCCCGCGAAGTCCGGGATAGCGGCCAACTCCTCCGATGAGAGAATGGTGCCACCCAGATCCGCCTGCAGGATTTCAGCCTTTGCCATGCGGTTCCCCAGTAAACCGGACTAGTATCCCAAATCCCCAACAGTTTAGCTAACTATTGGGTACTAGTGTACAATTTTTTTGGCCGGGAAATTCTACAGGCAGTCTTGGTGAACGATTCCTCCACGGCACCCGTGGATTTATCATCGGGCCGCCCCTAAGTTATTGAGACGTCAATATATTAATTGAATTGGCACCCGTGCTGGATTTCGCCTGCAAGGATGCTGAAAGCTGACAGATCGCTCACTACACGTACAAACTGCCGATGGGATATCCGGGGTAGTCTTGCGCGGCTTGCGCCTGCATGTCGTTGCATAAGCGTTCCACCGCTTCGGCGGCCTTCGTAAACGTAAATGCAGCCTGATTATTGGGGCCGTAGACGGCCACCACTAACTGGCACAGCTCGCGTATGCGGGCATTGCTGGCTCGAAGTTCGCGGGCCAACTCGCGGTGTTCTTCCAAAGTGAGAGGGAGGGGAGGCTCAGGATGCATTGCAACCCTCGCGAAGACAACTCGTCAATTTGAAAGCCATTTCTGCGTGAAAGCCTTTTGTAGCACCAAGTGTGGAGCTTTAAAGCTGCGCATGCCCTGATGTTGGTTGCAGCTTTACAATCGCAAGTCTACCATAGTGGCGGCAAGCTTCCGGATTCCTTCGATTCCTTCGCGAATCCGGGGGGCATTCAGCGCGGCGTAGCCCAGCAAGAGCCCGGACGGGCGTGAGGCCCAAACGCATACAACGAAACGGCAGGAGCCGTGACTCCGGCGCCGGCAGCTCTCCGGGAGACCTCCCGGTCAACGACGTTTTTCGGCAACCAACCTACCAGGTGCATCCCGGCCTCGGCAGGGACTACTTCGAGACCTCCAGCCAACTCGCGGCGGGCTGCGTATACCAGTGCATCCTGGCGCTCGGCACAAGGCGCGCATGCGCCGGACATGACGCGCGAAAGGGCCTTCGGATAGAAACTCCGAGACCAGGGCTTGCTCCAGCGTCGGCGAATCAGCCGGGTGCTCGAACATATGGCTTCCGGCGCCCCGGTGTGCATCACGGTGACGCTGCTGGATGGCCTGGTCTATTCGCGCACCGCCTTGTATCATTCGATGAATTATCGCAGCGTCGTCTGCTTCGGCCGCGGGCGTTTGGTGACCAATCCGGAGGTCCAGCAAAGGGTCTATCGGGGCATGGTCTCCCGCTATTTCCCGGGCCGAATGGCGGGCCGGGACTATAGCGAGCCGACTGCTGCGCACCTGGAGGCGACCAGCCTGATCGAAGTCCAAATCGAGGAGTGGAGCGCCAAGGCGCGTGAGGGTGGGCCGTTGGGCCCCCTGGATGCCGAAACCGACGCTCCAGGCACTTGTGGGGTGGTGCCTCTTTGAGTTGGTACAATCGCAGTTGATGCCCAACGAGACATACGCCTTATTCGATACCACGGAAGGCCAGTTCAAGATCAAGCTCTTCGCCGACAAAGTGCCGAAAACGGTGGAGAACTTCGTCAAGCTGGCGGACGGAACCAAGACCGGCAAGCCGTTCTACGACGGCACCATTTTTCACCGGGTGATCCCCAGATTCATGATTCAAGGTGGCGACCCCGAAGGCACGGGACGCGGCGGCCCTGGATACAAATTCGCCGACGAGTTCCACCCCGACCTGAAGCACTCGAAGGCGGGGATCCTTTCGATGGCCAATGCCGGCGCGAATACCAACGGCAGCCAGTTTTTCATCACCGTGGCCCCCACCCCGCATCTCGATAACCACCACAGCGTTTTCGGCGAAGTGGTCGAGGGGTACGACGTGGTGAAGAAGATCTCCGAAGTCCCCAGCCGGCAGGATCGTCCCGTGAAAGAGGTCCGGGTAAAGTCGGTAAAGATCGAGCGCCAGTAGTGTGTGGGGTATGCTTTAGCTTGCCCAACCAAAAAACGCTTGAACCGCGGATGGCAAGCTAAAGCATACCCCACGGAGCCTGTCCACGAACTATGAGACTGGCGATCTTCGGCGGCACCTTCGACCCCATCCACAACGCGCACCTGGCGGTGGCGCGCAGAACAGCCTGCGATCTACATCTTGATCGGATTCTGTTCGTTCCAGCCGCTCATCCGCCGCATAAGGCGGGCGTGACTCATGCCCCTTACGACGATCGTGTAAGAATGATCGAACTGGCCTGCCAGGGCGAGCCGAGGTTCGAGGTTTCGCGCCTGGAGGAGGGGACCGCCCGCAGTTACTCCATCGACACAATTGAGAAAGTGCGGCTGGGCGTTAAGCCCCACGATGAATTATTCTTCATCATCGGCGCCGACGCATTCGCCGAAATCCGTACCTGGCATCGTTGGGAAGACGTCGCGCGCGCCGTCTGCTTCATTGTCGTAAGCCGTCCCGGACATCCTTATGAAGTGCCGCCCCAGGCGCGGGTTGAACGGCTGGATTCCGTGGAACTACCGGTCTCTTCGTCGGAAATTAGACGCGCGCTGGCGGCGAATGAGTACACGGTTGCGGTTCCCGAGCGTGTGTTGGAGTACATCCTCGAGCACAAGCTATATGTGACGGGATGAGATCTTAAGCGATTTCTGCTTTCTTTAGATACATGGGTGTGTCAGTCTCTCCCCCTCAGCCTAGGTGAAGGAAATGGGGCGCCGGTCGATTTAGTGAGAAACCGTACTCTGCAAGCCAAATGGCGCCTTGAATGAAGCGCCACTAATGCGCATGTCTTGAGGCACTTAGCTAATGGAGCCTGACTCCGTGCGAAGCCACATGAAAGCAATGTAATGAATTGCACGCTGAAACCAATCTTTGGCATGGTGCGTGCTGTTAGGGGAACGGGATCCGCCCCGGTTTAGGATTGCCCGACTCCGATCGCTCGTATCTCAATTTGTCCATGTCGTCTGGAGGTCTCTCTTGAAAAGTGTGCTCTCTCCTACTAATTGTATTGTGCTTTTCTGCGCGTCCGCTGCGCTCCACGCCCAAACACTGGGCGTCGACAAGAATCCGCTCAATTTCTCGGCGCAGTCCAGTGGACCCGTAATCACCCAGACACTGAATGTCACTGGTTCCGGCGCTTTCACCGCTGTAGTGGATACCACCTGGCTAAAGGTGAACCCGACGAGCGGCTCGGCGCCTTCGGCGCTGACGGTCACCGCCGATCCTACAGGACTGCTCCCAGGACTCTACGGGGGCGATGTGTTTGTCTTTGGCTCCAGCGCAGGCTCCAACCAGGTCGATGTCCGGGTGAACCTGACGGTCAGCAGTATTTCCGTAAGCCCGGCGTCTGTATCCTTCTCTTATCAGATTGACGGCACACCACCAGCGGCCCAAACTCTCACTCTTTCCGGCCCGAATAATACGGCATACAGCGCCACGGCTACCTCGACTGGCAACTGGTTGCAGATCTCAACATTGGGCGGTGGGCCAGGGTCTACCATCACCGGCACTTCGCCGGGAACCATCTCGGCTTCGGTGAATTTTTCGGCGCTCGCGGCCCTGCCTCCCGGAACGTCTGGCGGTTCCATCGTCATCACTCCCGTCTCCGGGGCCAGCCCAATTACGATTCCCGTGAGTGTGTTAGTGTTGGCTGCCCCTCCCGTCACTGTCAGCCCCGCCTCGGTCTCGCTGGCATATCAGATCGGAGGGAGCAACAACTCGGCGCAACAGACCGTGACGATCTCGACCACCGGGGTTTCGGGGATCGGTTATCTGGTTGTGACGTCGGTGGCGAACAATCCAGCGGGAAGAACATGGTTCACCGTGTCCCCCAGCTTGAGCGGCACGATTCCGGCAAATGGCAGTACGCCACTGACCATCGCGTACGACACTACAGCCAATCTGCCGCCTGGCACTTATACTGGGAAGGCGACTCTCCAAACCCCTGCGGGCACACCCACCCAGCAGGATATTCCAGTAACGCTGCTAGTCTCATCGTCACCGTTGCTGAGCGTGTCCGCCAACACCTTGAACTTCACGTACCAGATCGCCACTGCCGTGCCGTCTCCGCAGAGCATCACCGTTAATAGCACCAGCGGCGCCGCGGCGCTGGCTCTTGCAGCAACTACGGCCAACAACAGCGGCAACTGGCTTTCCGTTCCCGCGACCGCTACGGCGGGCACTGCCTTTCCGGTGACAGTGAATCCCGCGGGACTGGGGCCGGGCAGCTATACAGGCACCGTCACGGTGACAGCCACCGGAGCGGCCAACAGCCCGCTGCAGATTACGGTGAACCTGAAGGTCACCAACGATCCCGTCATCGTGGTCATCGCCAATGGCTGTTCGACCGCCAGTTTCAGCTCCTGTTCGCTGGTGTTTCCCAGCCAGACGAATCAGGCCCCGCTCCCCTCGCAGTCGATCCGGGTATCCAGCAGCACAGGGACCTCGCTGAACTATACAGCCACGACTTCGGTCACCTCTTGCGGCGGTAACTGGCTGACGATAGGCGGCTCGACCAGCGGCGCCACCGATGGTGTATTTAGCGCCGGCGTACTTCCGGCGGGCATCGCCGCTGGCAGCACTTGCGCCGGCATGATTACCATCAGCGCGACCAATCCCTCCACCGGCAACCCAGCTCCGAACAGCCCGTTACAGTTCCCCGTAACTCTGTACGTGAGCAGCACGGCGTTGCTGGAGTTCAGCCCCAGTGCCCTGATTTTCAGCGGGCAACTCAACGGCGGCGCCACTCCGCTCCAAACGATTCTCCTGTCCAGCACGAGTTCGACCGACCAGGTGAGTTACAGCGTGACATCCAGCACGGCGAACAACGCTAGCTGGCTGTTTGTGAGTCCCCCGAGCGGCTCCGCCGGGGCGGTGGGCAGCGCGATCAGCGTGCTGGCGAATCCGGGAATCCTCTCCGCCGGGACCTACACCGGGACCATCACCATCACGGCCACCGGACCGGGCGGCGCCGCGGTGGCGGACAGCCCGCTCACGATCCCGGTCATCTTCCAGGTGAATGCGGGGACCATTGCCGCGAATGCCACGACCCTCAATTTCACCCAGGTAGCGGGCGGTTCGGCGCCGGCATCGCAGAGCATCACCGTTTCCGGCACTCCCAACCCCATCAACTATACCGTCTCGGCTTCGGCTGGTAACGGCGGCACCTGGCTGACTGCCACTTCGGCCAACACCACCACTCCCGGCACCGTCCAGGTCTCGGCGAGTGCCGGCAGTTTACCGGTGGGTTCGTACACCGGCACCGTGACGATCACAGCGGCGACTCCGCCCGGCGCTACCGGCAGCCCCATCATGATTTCGGTGACGCTCAACGTGGTGGCCGCACAGACCCTCACCGCCTCGCCGAATAACGTCAATTTCAGCTACATCACGGGCACGACCGCTCCGGCTACCCAGACGGTAGCGCTCTCTTCCACCGGCAGCGCCGCTCCCTTCACGGTGAAAGTCGACCCGACCACTGGAGCCTGGTTGACCGTCACTCCCACCAGCGGCAACACCACCGCCAACAGCCCGACGAGCTTGACCTTCACGGCGAATCCGGCGGGGCTAGCGGCCAATAAGTACACCACGACGGTAATGATCAGTTCCTCGGCATCGTTGACACCTGCGACAGTGACTGTAACTCTGACGGTGTTGACTGCCGTACCGCCCCTGGTGACATCGGTCAACAACGCCGCGAGTTATTCCACCGGTGGGGTCTCACCGGGTGAGAACATCGTCATTTTCGGGACGGGCATCGGGCCCGCAACGCTGGCGGGCGGCACCGTAACCAACGGCGTCTGGAACAATAGCGCCGGCGGCGTTCAGGTGACCTTTGACGGCGTGCCCGCGCCCGTGATTTATGCCTCCGCCCTGGCGACCAGTGTGATGGTGCCGTACGGGGTGGCTGGCCGGACGAGCACCAGCATCGTGGTCTCCTACCAAGGGGTGCAGTCCGCACCGCTCTTGTACAACGTGGTGCAAGCCGCGCCGGGCATCTACTCGCAGAACGCCTCCGGAACCGGACCGGGCGCCATATTGAACCAGGACAACAGCGTGAACGGCCCCAACAATCCCGCCGCCAAGAACTCAGTGGTGGCAGTGTACATGACTGGAGAAGGTGTAACCACCCCCGCCAGTATCGATGGGGAACTGGCCTTGGCCAACGGCTCCAGCCTGAACAAACCACAACTGACGGTCACCGCAACAGTGGGTGGAATACCGGCAACCGTCCAATACGCCGGGTCGGCGCCGAGTATTATTTATGGGGTCATGCAGGTAAACATCCAGATCCCGGCAAATGCTCCGACCGGTCCATTACCCATCGTCATCCGGTTGGCCAGTAACACCACGTCGGCAAGCTTCAGCACGCAAACCGGGATTACGGTAGCTGTGCAGTAAAGGTTCACTCCGAGTTTGTTATTCGAACGCCGGCGGCCAACACCGCCGGCGTTTTCTTTATTTAGGACTAAGTCAGGGCAAGCTAAAGCATACCCTACGGCAGCTAATTCGCGGTCGGTCTCTCCGCGTGATCGACGACCAGCACTTCGACCGGGCCCTTACCAGCCACGATTTTCAACCCGAGTTGCTCCTCCATTGCGGCGAAAATGTTGGGGAGATTGGGGTCAGCCGGGGGCCGGGTACTGGGATCGCCCGGCCAGAAGCCGGAACCCTGCAGGGCCTCGTCCGCCCGGAAACTCAGGTTGAGATCGAACTCGCCGGTAAATCCGGTCTTATCCAAGACCGGCCGGTCCAGTACCGAGGTTAGCTCTCTGACGAGGTCCGCGATGTGGACCTTGCCTCCTCTTATGTTTAGCAGCCCTGGTGTGGCCGCCATGAACGGCCCCGAGACATAGCCGCAGTCGACCTTCCCCGGAACGGCTCGCGGCATCTCGCCGGGCGCAAATGACATGCACTCTGCTTCCTTCGCCGCCGGCAGCTTCGGGCCGCCCTTTACCGCGGTCAAATTGAAGACAGGGATCTCTCTCGTCTCGCGGTGGAGCGCCAGTTTGAACCGGTCGGCCAGCAGCGTTTGCAGCATCAACCAGGCGTGCTTCGGATCGGTGTTGCCTTCCGGCTTGGCCTCGATATCGTAGCCAGGGGTATCCATCCAGGCCGGACCGCCGATCACCCGGGAGGCCATTAGCGGGAGCCAGTGGCCGTTCCGAGGGTCGTCGTGGTTCGCATAGGCAAATTGGATGAGAAGTTTCAGGGACGCGTTCGCCGAGGTCATCCGGCCGCCGGGCCGATAGCCAACCCCCATCGGAGAATGCGTGGGGTCGCCCGAGACCGGAGGACTTGGCTTGATCGACGCGACCGCGAATCGGGGGTGCTCCTCCGACTGGCCGAACAATCCGTATGCCGCGGCCATCAGCAGAACACCGACCGCGAGGACTCCCGGTCCCAGACCGCTGCGGGCCGATGGCCGCGGCTGGCCCAGCAACCTGGCGATCCGTCCCGATAGAGATCCACCATTGGCGGCAACCGCGGCATGGAGATGCTCCGGGCGGCACGATTCCAACCGCGCCAGCGCGCTCGCATACGTGAACGCATCGCCCGAGACCGAGACGGCCACATCGTCGCAGCAGAGTTCGCGCTCGGCGCGAATGTGTCCCGACGCCCACCAGACCGCGGGGTGGTAGAACAGCAGGGCTTCGGCGACACTCTGCAGAATGTTGACCAGGTAATCGTGCCGCCGGATGTGTGCCAGCTCATGCAGCAGGAGTGCCTCAAGCTGATCGGCAGGCAGGCCGCCGAGCGCCCCGACCGGCACGAGGACCACGGGTCGCAGCCAGCCGACCACCGTCGGCACCTGCACCAGCGCCGAAACGAGCAGCCGCACGGGACGGGAGAGACCAATCCGAGCGCCGAGTTTCCGCAGGGTCTCCTGCCATTCCGGCGGCGCGCGACGCACCAGCGTCGACCGCATGCGAGCGGCGACCATCCAACCACCCGCCAGCCGCACCCAAAACACCACCGCACCGGCGAGCCAGACGATCACCACCCACGGCAAGAACTGTGCCGAACCTGCCCTCGACACGGTAGTGCGAATGGCCGCCGGCAGCGTAGTATCGGTGGTGGCGCTGCCGATGGTGGAAGCGTCCGGCGGACTAGTTTGGATACGATACGCGGCCTCCGGACTTGCGACCGTTGGCCGCATCAGCTCCCACGTCGCCAGCGGAGCGGCCATCATAACCATCAGTGCCGCGCAGGCGAGCAGGTATCGCAGGTTCGGGCTCGTGCGTGACATGCTTCTGCGTGCCGCAGCATAGAGGGCCGCGATCAATAAGCCCTGCCAGAGGAAATGGACCAGGGTCCAGCCGAGGCGTTCTACCCATGGCTGCGAGGAGAGTATCTGGAATGCGTTCATGCGGGGCGTCCTTTCTGTTTAGCAAAGGTGGCCAGCATTCTGCGGATGTCGGCCAATTCTTCGTCCGAGGCGGGCTGTGCCGCGAGTGCCCCCATCACCAGACTTCTGGCCGAACCGCCGAATGCCCGCTTCAACAGGTCGCCCGCAATCTGCTGCTGCGTTTGCTCTTGCGGGAGGCTGGCCTCGTAGACCTGCGACCCGAAGCGCTTGCCGCGGATCAGCAAGCCCTTTTCGGTCATCAACTGCATTTGCTTGAGCGTGGTGGTATAGACGTTGTCCTTGCGGAGTTCGTCATGGACTTCCCGCACGGTTGCCGTTCCCAGCCTCCACAGAACGGCCAGGATGTCGAGTTCCGCGGCGGTGGGAAGCGGCACGGGCGGCTGGTTTGGGCGTGGCGAGGTCATCTACGGCCACCATACGACGAAAAAAGACGTAAGTCAACGATAAAAATCGTACCTAGACCCTCATGTTGGAAATAGCCCCTCTTGGGCATCCGCCGGCTCTGCTCTGCCATGGCAACTAACTTGCTCTCATCAGAACCCTGAAGGGAAGGGTTCAACAATGATGAGCAAAGCCTCTCTGCTGCCAGCACTTGGTCTATTCTGTACAACTGCCTTATGGTGTCAAAACCAGCCAGTGGACCATCCAAATGTTCCGATTTACCGTGTGACCGTGGTCGAACGCACGGTGAAGGCCGTGGACTATCAGTATCGCAGCGGCCCTACGCCGATCGATTTCCGGGGAACCGTCCTGTTGCCCAAGGCCAAAGGCGAGGCCATGGTCGAGTCCAAGGCCGGCCGCACGGAGATCGACGCGCGGTTCGAACACGTGGACGCGCCCGCGCGATTCGGATCGGAGTACCTGACTTACGTCCTGTGGGCGATCACCCCCGAGGGGCATGCCAAAAATCTGGGCGAAGTGTTGCCAGGCAGTTCGGACCATGCCAAGCTGCACGTCACTACCGACTTACAGGCTTTCGGCCTGTTGGTGACCGCCGAACCGTATTCCGCGGTGCGGCAACCCAGCGATGTAGTGGTCATGGAGAATGAGGTGCGGCCGGAAACCGTCGGTGGCATCGAACAGATCCAGGCCAAGTACGAATTGCTGCCCAGGGGAGAGTACACCTACAATGTGCCTTCGGATCTGCAAGCGGGAGTGGCGCCGGGGGAGAGGCTGCCCATGGACCGCTACGAGGCGCTGCTGGAAGTCTACCAGGCGGAGAATGCCGTGCAGATCGCGAGATCGGTGGGCGCCGACCGCTATGCGCCGGACACCTTTAACAAGGCGGAAGCTCTGTTTCGGACGGCCCAGGAGTTCCAAATGCAGCACCGGGATCGCGCCACTGTGGTGACCGCGGCCCGCCAGGCGGCTCAGACCGCCGAAGACGCTCGGGCCATCTGCGAAAGGCGCAAGCAGGATGAGCAACTGGCGCAGGCGCAGGCACAGGTCGCGAGGGAGCAGGAATTGAGGGTGAGGGAACAGGATATGAGAGCCCGTGCGGAAGCCGACGCGCAAGCAGCGCGGAACCAATCCTCGGCGGACCGCATGCAACTGGAAGAAGAGCGGTCCTCACGGCAGCGGGCCGAAGCCGCCGCGGCGGCCGCCCGGGCAGTCCCGCCACCGCCAGCCCCACCGGTCCAGACGCAGGCGGCGGTCGAAGTGCAACCTGCGGTACGGGATTACCAGAAGATCGATTTGCGCACACGACTGCAGCAGGAGCTCAATTTGGCCCTGCCCACCCTCGATACGCCTCGTGGCCTGGTGGCCACCTTGCCGGATACTGACTTTCGCGGGACTGCTTTGAACCCGGCAGTCTATGGCAACCTGCAGCGAATCGCCGCGGTGGTTTGCGCGCATCCCGGATTGTATGTGTCGGTTGAAGGTCACACCGACGATGCGTTCGCCGAATCGCGTGCCGAAGAATTCTCCTACGAGCGGGCAGTCGCCGTCCGAAAAGAATTGGCGCGCGCCGGAATCCCGGTGAATTCGATGTCCACGCGCGGACTGGGCGGTAACCGGCCAGTGGTTTCCAATGCCACGGCATCCGGCCGTGAACAGAACCGCCGGGTGGAGATCACGATTTCGGGCGATCCGATCGGCACATTGCCGGCCTGGGACAAGACCTATCCAGTGATCCCACAGCGGTAACCGTAGGGTATGCTTTAGCTTGCCCACCACTCCATGAAGGAACGGCAAGCTAAAGCATGCCCCACCTTGATACCCATTACCCCCATATGTATAATTGCCACATATGGGGCATGCTGATATTGGTACCCGCGACCTTCAAAAGGGCAGCGCCGAAATGATCGTGCTTGCGCTCCTGGAAGGGCGCGCCCGGCACGGATACGAGCTCGCCAAGCTGATCGAATCCCAATCGGAAAGCAAGCTGCAGTTTCACGTGGCGTCGCTCTACCCGCTGCTGTATCGACTGGAGCGGAAGCTGCTGGTGGAAGGCCGTTGGGTGGAGAAAGCCGGCGAGCGCCGCCGCCGCTTTTACCGCCTTACGCCCGCGGGACGCCGCGCACTCGCCAGCCATCGCCGCACCTGGCGCGAGTTCGTGACCGTCCTCAACACCCTTACGGGGTTCAGCCATGCATAACTGGCGCGCTTACGTGTGCCGGCATTTGCCGCCGCTCGCGGTAGGGCCCGAACGCGAGAACGCCATTGTCGCTGAATTGGCGCTGCAACTCGAACAGGCCTACAGCGATTCCCTGGCGGCCGGCGCTCCCGAAGCGGAAGCCGTCGCGCGGGCGCACAACCAATTCGGTGACTGGGCCGCACCGGCGCGTGAGATCAACGCCGCCGAGCGGCCCTCGGAACCGAGAGCCGAGAGAACCGGAGGCGTCCTCTCCGGCGCCGCCCGCGACGTCCGATATACGGCTCGCTTCCTGGTGCGAAACCCGGCATTTGCCGCCATCGCGGTGGCCACCCTGGCCTTTGGCATCGGCGGCAATACGGCAATTTTTACCATGGTGGACGCGGTTGCCCTGCGCAGCCTGCCCTACCCGCAGCCTGGCCACCTGGTAGCCATCGAGACCCGGAAAGCACAGCAGCCCGAGCTCGAACCATGGACTTCGGCGCTCGACTTCTTCGATATCCGCGAACAGGCGTCGACCTTTTCCTCCGTGGCCGCGATCTCCCCCATCTGGAGTAAGGTCTTGTCGGGCCGCGGGGAAGCGGAGCGCCTGGAAACGCTCTACGTGTCGGCGGATCTCTTTTCCATGTTGGGCGTGAATGCCGAGCTTGGCCGCATCTTTCTGCCCAAGGAGGACAATCGGACCCAAGCCTCGAATGCAGTGGTGCTGTCGCACTCGCTGTGGCTGCGGCGGTTCGGCGCGGACCCCAATATCCTCGGAGCGAGTTTGAACCTGGACAACGCGGCCTACACCGTGATCGGCGTGCTGCCGGCGAACTTCCGCTACGCCGGTGAGCCGGTGGCGGGCACCTCCTCGGAGATCGACGCCTGGCTGCCGCTCTCCGCGAACCCCATCGTCAGCTCCATCCGCGGATTGCGCTTCCTCAAAGTAGCCGGCCGCATGAAACCCGGCGTCTCGCTTCAGCAAAGCCAGGACGAGATCGGGCGGATCGGCACGCGCCTGGCGGAACAGTTTCCGGATTCGAATCGCGGGTTCGTCTACGAGGTGCAGTCCCTGACCGCGCAAGTCACAGGGCGCTTCCGTGTGGCGATGCTGTTGCTGCTGGGGACCGTGGGGTTCGTGCTCCTGATGGCCTGCGCCAACGTCGCGAATCTGCTTTTGGCCCGAGCGTCGGCCCGGCAGCGCGAGATCTCGATCCGCGCCGCCTTAGGCGCTTCGCGGCTTCGCCTGCTGCGTCAACTGCTGACCGAGGGCTTGGTGCTTGCGGCGGCCGGAGCAGTAGCTGGTCTCGGCGTGGCTTACATCGGGCTGCGGCTTCTCGTCCAGACCGCCCCCGCGACATTGGTGCGCCCCGCGGAGGTCTCGCTCGACGGCCGGGCGCTGCTGTTCACCTCCGCGGCAGCGCTGGCATGCGCGCTGTTCGCCGGCCTCCCACCGGCCTGGCGGGTGGTGCGAGCCGATATCGAATCCGCGCTCCGAGGATCGGGAAGGGTCATGCTGGCGGGACATCATCGGCTACGCTCCGCGCTGGTGGTGCTGCAGGTAGCCGTGGCTCTGGTGCTGCTGGTCGGCGCCGGTCTGCTCATCCGCAGCTTCCAACGCCTCCTGGACATCGATCCGGGATTCCGCCCCCGCAATCTGATCACGATTTCGACGCAGATGCCATCGTCGGCGCAAACTCCCGAGCAGCGGACGGCGTTGCTTCGTACCATGCGGGAGGAACTGGCGGCCATCCCCGGTGTCCAGAGCGTGGGCGCCGTGAGCCGCCTGCCCCTGCTGGGGTCCAACCTCTGCGCCTGGTTGTTCGTGGAAGGCAAGTACGTGCCGGGCGAGCCGGGGTATGACGTGGAGTATCGCGTGGCCAGCCCCAACTACTTTGCGACCATGGGCATTCCCTTACGGGCGGGCCGCCTTTTCGACGAGCATGACGATGCGAACCCATCCGCCGGCATCCTGATCAACGAGACGGCCGCGCGCAAGCTCTGGCCTGGGGAGGACCCTGTAGGCAAGCGGGTGAAGTTGGGAACCCCTCCGGAACGTTTCCCCTGGATCACCGTCATAGGCGTGGTGGGCGATGTAAGGCACGCGGGTCTGGACACCGACCCGCGCCCCGAGGTCTATCGGCCCTACGCTCTGAATCCGCTGAGTTCGCCGATCCTGGTGATCCGGACAGCCATGGACCCGGGGCCGCTGATCGACGTCATGAGCGCGAAGGTGCGCTCGGTGGCGGCCGGAGTGCCCGTGTACAACGTATTCGCGATGCAGGCCCTGGTGGACCGGTCGACGGCGCAGAGGCGCTTCGTGATGCTGCTGATGACGGGCTTTGCGACGGCGGCGCTCCTGCTGGCCGGCGTTGGGATCTACGGAACGGTGTCGCAGGCGGTGGTGCAGAGGACCCAGGAGATCGGCCTGCGGATGGCGCTAGGCGCATCGCCCGGCGCGGCTTTGCGGTTGGTGTTCCGGCAGGGCATTCTGCTGACCGGCGTCGGGATCGCCGCAGGCTCGCTGGCGGCCCTCGGGCTGACTCGGCTTATGCGACAGATGCTAGTCGAAGTGCGTCCGTTGGATCCCGTGTCGTTCCTCGCCGCGGCCATTGCGCTGGGCGCGTTTGCCGCACTGGCCTGCTACGTACCGGCCCTCCGGGCGACCCGGGTGGACCCCTTGGTGGCCCTTCGACAGGATTGCTGAGAGGGTGGTGGGGCAGGCCATCGTTTTCTCGGTTTCTGTCAGCGCTTCAGCCCCCGGTTTGGACGCTCCGGAGTTTGGAGATTGACTTCCAGGCTCCGGGCGCGGTACTTTGCATTTAGAGCCCTCTCGCACGGCGCGGTAGCCAAGTGGTAAGGCAAAGGTCTGCAAAACCTTTATTCGTCGGTTCGATCCCGACCCGCGCCTCCAACTGAAAACAAACAGAAACCACATAGATTCAGCACTATGAGGCCGTCTTGCGGCATTCCCAGTCAATCCCACCTTTACCCTTTTCTTCCCTATTTTGCCCGGCAGTAACCGGGCAAGGGCCGGGCGCCAAGTGGTAAACTCCGGACATGAAGTGCCCTCATTGCGGTAAAGAGATTGACGAGGCCCCCGAGGAACCGGCTGGGGGAAGCCGTCAGTACCTAATTGCTTGGCTCACAGCTTGGAGGGAGGAAAACGGACTGGGAAACTCCGCGAGGCACCTGTCGAATCGGAGCCTCACTCAACTCCAGAAAATGTATGAGCAGGCGCAGCGCGGAAGGCAATATCGGGCCGGGCGCCGGTGGGGGCGGTCTGCAATCTCGTAGGGCCCCCTACTGAAGTCGCTTCTTGTTCTCCGGCTTGACCTCTTCCGCTCTCACGGGCACCACAAGAGTACCGGCTTCGAACTTTCGCATTCCGTCATCAATGTGAGCCTGCGTCATGTGGACGTACTTCATGATCGACCGCAGATTGGCGTGCCCGAGTATGGCCATGAGCTTTGGCAACTCCATTCCGCGTTCGACCGCTCGCGTCGCGAAAGTGTGGCGACAGTCGTACAACACAAACGATACTTGGGCCTTCTTGAGCGCAGCGGCATGTAGCCGCTGGCATTGCCCGATGTGCTGGCCAGGATTCTTGGCACTTGGGAATACCCACCGTCCCGGATTCTGTAGCCGGCGTTTAAGAACATCCCGACTTGCGGTGGTCAGCAGCAGGGAACGGCGCGCCGCATCGCTCTTGCCGTGTAGGATCGTAAGGTAGCTCCGCTCCAAATCCACCTCCGACTGTGGGAGCGCCCGGAGTTCTTCAGGCCGGCAACCCTGATTGAGCATGAGCGTGGCCAGATCGTGCAAATCTTCCAGCCCTCGGGCTTCCTTTGGCCGTTTGTGCGTCAATTTTTCTTGGCGCAAGACTTCCAGTGCGCCAAAGTATTTTCCTTCCTCGACGGGCGTCAACACGTGAATGCGAACCGCCTCTTTGTCGCTTGGAATCTCCACCATTCGAACAGGGTTCACCCTGCACCAGTTGTGCTTTTGGCCATACTGGAACAGCAGGGAGAGGGCGTGCAGGTCGTGACGAAGCGTGACCTCCCGAACCTTATGGACAGTGCGACGCCAAGCCTTGAAGTCTTCCATGTCGCCGCGCGTGACAGACGATAGCGGACGTTTGCCGAAAAACACCTCAGCGCTCGCCATGCTGACTGCAAGACGCTTCCAGGAGTTGGGATGTTCCGAGTACTCGCCTTCTGTCCATTTTTTGAACGCCTCGGCCGCACTATTGAATGGCTGGACCTGGAGCCTTAGCTCTGCGTCGCGCCCGTCCAGCACCAACTCCCTGGCCTTCGCTTCCAACCGTTGCGCTTTGATCCTGTTGCGTTCGGTGTCTTCCAAGTCGGTTATGTGGCTGTACTCGTGGCCGTTGATTTCGAATCGCCACTCCAGTTTTCCGTTCCGCGCTCGAACTGGCATTTTGGTTTACACTCCTGGGATTCTACCCATAATATTAGCTCTGTCGGCGAGTATCGAACAGCCCCGCCGACGCGGTACCACGGAGGGCCATATCCAGAGGCCCGCCAGTTCGCCAGCGTCTTGGGGGACACTGCAATCATAGCGCCGGCTTCATCGGGCTTGAGGTACTTGCGCCGCGCCATCAAGTCTGGGGGCATGACGTTCCGATCCATTGCAAGACCAAACCTTTTCCTTCTAATGCATAAGTGACTTCAACAGCGTTTCTGCGGAGCGGGAATTACCGACACGCCCGCCCGGCCGGTGTTTTCACACTGGAGGAGGGTCGGACTATTGTCGGACCTGTCATCGAGGCATTCTTATCGAAGGATTGGAAAGTGTGCCGCGTGCCATCTTGGATTCTCCGACTGGACCTCAACTGGCGGGTTCCTTTCGCCGGGAAACTGCCAGTACTGCATGCACCTGCCGTCTTCCTCCACCAGAGCAGCGTGTCTCCGTGCGGAACGCCTTCGCGACCCTGCCTTCAGCCAATTGTTTATCTGATTGTAAGAGAGGAACCACTGGAAGATCCCAGAAGCCTTCGGAGTTTTATGGAATGGGCCTGGAAAGTTAGGAACTTTTGGGGAACGTAAACGTTTTGGGTCTTCGTGGGCCGTTTGCGCTGGTCCACATATCGCGGCGTCCTTGTCAAAGCCCCAGCATGAGCAAAACTCCCTTAATGGCCGCTCGATTCGTGAAATAATAAAGGGAAAGAATGGCCATAAGCAAGAACCGATCAGGTCTACAGGGGTAGGAACACCGCCCGGAGATACAGATGCAACTCGCCTTTCCATGGTTCTTTCGCAAACCTCCCAATCAGCCCCATGCGGAATTACTCCGAATACGGGCCGCTCAATTGAAGGGGTGGGAATATTCACCGCATCTGGACCATTCGCGAACCCTCTACGCGGTCTGCGATGTCGTGCTAAACGAATTCAAGAATAGTTGTTGTCCCATTGCTGTACAAGCCCAGATCGTTGAGACAACCGTGGACCTTGCGGTCCAGCTGGGCGTCATCGAGCCAACGCGCCCCGTCAAGAATAAGCCGGTATTGATAATCAGAACCAAGACCTTTTCACAAAAGCAGATTGGGGAGTTGCGGGCAAGTTTGCACTCTTACGTGCAGAAACATATCAACCTCGACGATCCGAAGCCCAACTGGGAACTGGTGAGGGTAGAGGCCGAAGAGCGATATCGCAAAGCGTTCTCCTTAGAACAAGAGGCGGATCAGGTCCAGATGTCAAAACACGAACATCGTGAAACTGCGCCTTCGGCGACATCAGATCGTGTACTGCCTCTCAGCGCAGATGACCAAGCTGGGCTGGCCCCCCATCAATCACGAGTACGAACATTGACCCAAGGGGAGTTTATAGAATCCCTCCGAATGCGCTTGGGGTGGAGTAGGGCAAAACTCGTAACTAAATCCGGTCTTGATCCCAAAACAATCGTAAATGCCGAGTCCAACAAGTTTGTCGCCGATAAGACCATTGACATCCTCCTGCAGACCTTCAATCGTGAACCGGGGATTCTTCCAAAACTCGACAATTCACAAGTTCCCAGGGTACCTGCGCAGCCCCGAAGACCGCGGAAGCCGAAGCTTCCTAAAGATTCCTAATTCCATTCCACTCCTTTCCGTAATAGTTCCTAGACTTTCTGATGCAACCATTGCAGAATACTAGTCAGCCCGTTGGGGGATCAGACAGTCCACCGAAAGCTTAGTTTCCCTGTCGATCAGACAGGAGGCATCGCGGCACTGCTGTCTGTAGTTCATCGCGGTAAACGTAACGGGGTCATCCGACCGGATGCTGCAAGGTTAGATCACTGCCATGCATTCCCCAGATGCATGCTGAGTCTTGGAAGGGGGCAATATGTCTAAATGGAACCAGCAGAAACGCGCCTACGTACCTGCGCTCGGATTCAACGTGCTGGAGGAAGAACTTGCGCCGCAAGCTACGATCCGCAACTGCACGTTCGGACTGCATGCCGGGACTCTGCCAGCCGGCCATCCGGGTTCTGATGTCGACTGTCAATGTTCCGCGTGCCGACTCGGGCGGGAGCATTTTGGAGAGTTTGTACACGGGTCCGTGCCAATGGGCGAGTGCGGCAACCGTCCCGCAGCCTGGTTCATCGCCGGCATGTTCGATCTGATGATGACGCTCGCAATCAACTACGAGTCTAGCGACGTATTGGATGGCGTCCGGCGCTTCCGACGGCACGCGAGCTGCAATTTTGCTGATTACGCGGGCGACCCTGCCAATGGCGACGGGCGACGCCTAATGGCGAGATTCTTGGCAGAGTTTTTGGAGTCGTTCGTCACCGAATCGCAGGAAGAAAGGCAGGATACCAACTAACGGGTAGCCCGCCGAGGTGGGTTAAGTGGGCGCGATGGGCCCAACAAAGTGGCAAAGCCTGATTTTTGCTGAGTAGCAGCTTCAACTTCACACGTGAGCAGCGTACTCGGTCTTTCATACGGATCCGAGTGAAGAGGCCGACTAGCGTGACACCAGGTTTCCGGCGAGTGGGTCACCTCTAGCGGCGCCGCTGTGGTTTGCAGAGGCGATCCAGAAGCTTCTGAATTCGGATTCCGTTTTGATGTGGGGTCCAGGGTGGCTTCGTTTAGGAACGAATTCATTTGGGTGTGGCTATTTTG
>PMTT01000692.1 GCA_003167275.1 Bryobacterales bacterium
AGTCGGCGCGGGATCTTTAACAGCTCCTACATCGAAGAACTGGTGGCCCAGCACGAAAGAGGGCGCAATCTCGATATGCAGCTTTGGACCCTGATTTCGTTCGAGCTCTGGGCCAGGGTGTTCCTGGATCGGGCGTCCCGAAGTCAGGCCTGCGAGGCGGCCTGAATCATGCAGTCAAACAAAATCAAACTGCTGCAAATGCTGACTAACTTCCACATCGGTGGGACGGAGCGGCAAGTGGCCAACCTGGCACGGGGAATCGACTCGTCGCACTTCGACCTGCACCTGGCGTGCCTCCGACACTCCGGCGAGCTACTGGTGGAGTTGGAAACGCTGCAGGTGCCGCGATCCGAATTCCGGATCGGCAGGTTGTACAGTCCTAAGACGATCTGGCAAGGGATCCGCCTCGCCCACTACGTCAGAAGAAATCTGATCCAGATCGTGCATAGCTTCGGTTTCTATCCGAACATGTTCACCGTCCCCATCGCCCGGCTGGCTGGTGCGTCCATTGTGGTGGCCTCCATCCGCGAAACGGGCGACCTGTTGACTCCGATGCAGCGGCGCGTGCAAAAAGTGGTCTGCCGGCTGGCCGATTGCGTCCTGGTAAACGCCGAGGCAATCCGCGAGAATCTGCTCGAACAGGGATATGACCCGAGTAACATTGTCGTCATCCGGAACGGGATCCAGTTCGCGGTGCGTGCAGGGGGGGATCGGGGCGCCGCCCTACGGCGGGAGTTGGGATTGCCGCCATCCGCCCGTCTGATTATGGTGGTTTCACGCCTCAATCGGATGAAGGGCGTTCAGTATTTCGTCGATGCGGCGGCCGTTCTGGCGGCGAGATTTCCGGATGTCTGCTTCCTCATCGCCGGCGACGGAGGAAGCAAAAAGGAACTGGAAGAACAGGCCTGCCGCCTGGGGCTTGGACAGCGGATCGTGTTTACGGGATTCCGGAGCGATGTTCCGGACTTGCTGTCGGAAGCCGCCATCTCTGTGCTCCCGACCTTGAGCGAGGGCATCTCGAATACGCTGCTCGAATCCATGGCCGCGGGCATCCCCGTGATCGCCACGAGGGTGGGCGGCAATCCGGAAGTCGTCGAAGACGGCGTCAGCGGCTTGCTTGTGCCGGCGCGGGATTCGGCCGCACTCGCCGCCGCCGCGGCCCGCCTGCTGGAGGACGAAGACTTGGCCTCGAGGCTCGGGCAGGCGGGGATCGGGCGAGTATCCGAGCTCTTCTCCATCGAGGGCTCGGTGCACCAGACGGAGCACCTCTACCAGCGGTTGGTAGAGGCCAAAGGCCACTTATGAGGGTTCTGCTGATCGGTCCATGTCCGCCTCCGCACGGGGGAATCTCGGTGCATGTGTCGGAAATCTATCAGAACTTAGTGGCATCCGGAGTGACTTGCCGCGTTCTGGATAGCAGCGCGGGTCGACCCGGGCGGCGCTTCGGCCTGTCAGTCGTACGACATGCCTTCGAAGGATGGACCCTGCACCTTCACACCAACGGACACAACGTGAAGAGCTGGCTGCTCGCTTTGGGATGCGGACTGGCCGGGCAATTCGGTGGCGCTTCGATACTGACCCTGCACTCCGGGATGGCGCCGGCCTATCTGGAAACTGCTCCTTCATGGCGGAGAAGACTCGCAGCTCTCACATGCTCGCTCTACACGCGGGTGATCTGTGTCAGCACGGAGATTCGAAGCTCCCTTCTTTCGCTCGGCCTGGACTCTCAGCGGTTGGAGGTTCTGCCCGCTTTTTTGGGCACGGGGAATCCTGCACCTACTGCAACGACTTTGTGGGGCGTGCCCCCCGGCCCGCGGCCGACCCCCTGGTCGGCCTCCTTGGACGAGGGAAAAGCCGGACCCGGGGGTCCGGCGCGGACGAGGGCGTCCGCCCCACTTTTTGCCGGTGGGCACCATTCCCCGCCCTACCTTCTGGAGTGGCTCGCAGAGCGTCGCCCAGTGTTTTCCACCGTTCTGTTCTTCCGCCCCGAGTACGGCTTTGACCTGTTGGTAGCCGGCCTCGCCAGACTCAGGAATCTCCATCCTTCGTTCGGCTGCCTGGTGATGGGCAGCGGCGAGCAACGCGCCGAAGCCGAGAAGCGAGTCCGTGAAGCGGGGCTCGAAGAAAGCGTCCTCCTGCTCGGAGACGTAGATCACGATACCTGCCTGGCATTGATGTCAGTTTCGGACGTGTTCCTCCGCCCTACCCTCGAGGATGGCGATTCGATTTCGGTGCGGGAGGCGCTATCGCTAGGACTCCCGGTGGTGGCGAGCCGTGTCGGCACGCGGCCTTCCGGCGCCATCCTGTTTCACACTGGTGATGTTGACGAGATGCTGGCCAAGATCGAACTGGCTTTGGAATGTAACGGCTCCAGTCTTATTACTGGTACTCCTGACGCTGACAGTCTTGCCGTTGGCCCCTCTCTCGATCGTTTGATGGAAATTTACCGACGGGTGGACGTCTCCGAAGGCAGCCTATGTCTGAACTAATCTCAGGCGAGGTGATTCAAAGGCTCAAACGCCTGGCCGCCATGAGCCCGCGCGAGCTGACCCACAGGGTCCGGGAGAAAGTCTACTCGGAACTGGATCGGATTGGCGCCGGTATTGCCATCGCGGACTCACCGTCGGTATTTTTCAAGAGCTACTGGAGTGGAGCGCCTGCGGATCGTTTCTATGGCAGCCACCGCGAAGACGTGCGGCCGTTCGTCCAAGAGAATTTCCCGCAGTGGATCGATCAGGCGGTCGAAGAGGCAAAAAGGCTCTGCAACCACGAAGTCACCCTCCTCGGCTATGGACCTCTCCAACTCGGTCCCGAAATCGACTGGCATCGCGACCCGGTCACCGGCAGTGTATGGGAACGGCGCTTTTGGGCCGATTACCGCCCGGTGCAGGATAGTGGGGGCCGCGACCCCAAGATCATCCACGAGCTGAACCGCCATCAGCACCTGCCGCGTCTGGCCAAGGCCTATCGGCTGACCGGAGACGAGCGCTACGCCAGCGAGGCCGTGGCCCAGCTCAATAGTTGGATCGACCAGAATCCGCCCGACCGCGGCATCAATTGGCAGTCCAGCCTGGAGATTGCAATCCGGGCGATCTCCTGGATGTGGACGATCTTCCCGATTCTGCCTTCCCAGTCGTTCGACGAGGCTTCCGCCCAGCGTATCGGAGACTCACTCTTCGATCAACTGGAGCACGTCCACCGCTACACTTCGCTCTTCAGCAGCCCCAACACCCACCTAATCGGTGAGGCCACGGCCCTCTTCATCGGCGGCCTGGTGTTTCAGGATCAGAAGCGGCCCGCTGTATGGTTTCACCGGGGAGCCGCCCTGTTGGCCGAAGCAGCGGAAAAGCAGGTCTTAGACGATGGCGTTTACGGGGAACTCTCTTCCTGTTATCACTGCTATGCCCTCGACTTCTACCTGCAGGCGATGGTGCTGGCGGAGCAGAATTCATTTCGCTTTCCAGAGCCGGTCCCGCACAAAGTACGCGGCATGCTTCAGTTTCTGATGCATCTGACCCGCCCCGATGGCACGCTCCCATCGCTGGGAGATGACGATGGCGGCCGGGCACTCGCGCTCGACAAGCGGGATTATCGCTCGTTCCAGGACGGCTTGTGCGTAGGGGCGATCCTCTTCGGCAGGGGCGACCTCAAATACCAGGCCGGCGCCTTTTGCGAGGAAGCGTTGTGGATGCTCGGTCAACATGCCTGGGACGTCTATCGCCAGTTAGAAAGCCGGCAGCCGGCACAGACGCAGGCATACTATCCGTCTGCCGGATACCTGGTGCAGCGCTCCGGCTGGGGACCACTCGACAGTCACATGGTCTTCGACTGCGGCGGGCTCGGCATGCTCACCGGCGCGCATGCTCACGCGGATGCCCTGTCTGTCACACTGTTTGCCCAGGGCCGGGAACTGCTCGCGGACCCCGGAACGTTCGTCTACAACTGCGCTCCGGAATGGCGCAGTTACTTTCGCTCCACGCGAGCTCATAGCACGGTCACTATCGATGGCCGGGACCAGGCCGAACAGGGCGGGACTTTTCACTGGAAAACCAAGCTCTCGTCCCGGGCGGTGCGGGAGTTCACCCCACCCGGGATCGAGTATCAGGAGGGGGAACACGATGGGTATCGGCGGATGCCACACGGAGTGATCCATCGCCGCCGCCTCCTCTTTATCCCGCCGGAATACTGGATCGTCGTGGACGATTTCCGCGGGTCGGGCGAGCATACTTTCGATTTCCACTATCACTTCCCACCGGAGGTTGAGGTGTCGGGTCTGGATCGGGACGAGGCCGGCGTCGCGTTGCGCGTGGATCAGGGGAATCTGCGGCTGAACCTGGTAGCTTCCCAACCGCTAGCGTCAGCGGAACTCATTCGCGGTGAGACTGCGCCGATCGGCGGTTGGACGTCGCGCGGATATGGCGAGAAGCGCCCGAGTTCCACTCTTCGTGCCACGCTTACCGGGCCGGCGCCGGCTGCGACGATGACTTTTCTGGTGCTGGAGCAGGTGGGGCAGCCTGCCACTGACCCGAATTACAGTGGGGCGGACCCCCTGGTCCGCGGCCGACCCCCCGGTCGGCCTGTTGGCATCACAGCGGATTCTGATTCAAAGGGCGACGGCGTCCGTAGCGGACGCGCGGACCAGGGGGTCCGCCCCACCACCGTGCCCCTATGCGAGCAATTGCCCTTCAACGCGGCAAGCAATGCAGTGATCCGGAAGCTCACCCTGGATTCCGGCACAGGGATCGCCTGCTCCTACCAGCACCACCGATTCGAGGATATCGCCGTCCTCTCCACCGGCGATTCCGAAGTCACAGTCGCCGACTTTCGGATGCGCGGAGAATTCTTCTGGCTCCGCTTGGAAGGTGGCGTGCTTAAACAAGTCCTGGCAATTCGGGCCAGCAGCCTGGATCGCGGCCCCCGTGCGATCTTTCGAAACTCCCAGCCGGGACCCTATTTTGGCGTGATCGATGCCGGATCGAATGAGAGAAGCCTATGTGCGGAATTTGCGGGATCCTAAACTTCATCGAGCATGACCCCGTGGATCGAGTGGCGATCCAGCGGATGACCGATGCTCTCGCCCACCGCGGGCCCGACGACGCGGGGTATTTCGTTGAGGGCCAGGTGGGGCTGGGGCATCGGCGCCTGAGCATCATCGACCTGAGTGGAGGCAAGCAGCCGATCTTCAACGAGGACCGGTCGGCGACCATCATTTTCAACGGTGAGATCTATAACCATCGAGCCTTGGCAACGGTACTGACCGCCGCCGGCCACACCTTCAAGACCCGCTCCGACACCGAAACGATTCTCCACGCGTACGAAGAATACGGCGACGATTGCGTGGACCACCTTCGAGGAATGTTCGGCTTCGCGATCTGGGACCGCGCAAAGCGCCGGCTGCTGCTGGCGCGAGACCGGTTGGGAATCAAGCCGATCTACTATTACCGCAACGAGCGCTTTCTTGCCTTCGCGTCCGAGATCAAATCGCTGCTTGAGATTGCGGCCGTTCCGCGAGAGGTGGATCCCGAAGCGCTCGACCTGTACCTGTCGCTGCGCTACGTGCCCGGCCCACGCACCATGTTCAAGAACATCTTCCGGCTGCAACCGGGACATGTCCTCGTCGCCGATGAGAGCGGAGTCCGAACCAGGAAGTATTGGGACATCGAATATCCCGACCCGGAGCCCCGATCGCCCGAGTATCTCCTCGATCGATTCCGTGAACTGCTCGACGAAAGCGTGCGGTTGCGTCTGCTCTCCGAGGTTCCACTCGGCGTCTTTCTGAGCGGTGGACTCGATTCCAGCGCCATCCTGGCCACCATGAGCCGGATCGCCGGCGGCGAGAGGGTGAAAACCTTCAGCGTCGGTTATGAGGCCTCGGGCGCCGAACAAGCCGCGGCCAATGAGTTCGAGTACGCGCGGCTCGCGGCCGATGCGTTTGGCGCCGAGCACCACGAATATCGTCTGGATGCCACAAACTTCGCAGAGTTCGTACCCGAGCTGGTGAGGTACCTTGATGAGCCCCTGGCCGATCCGAGTTGCATCCCCCTGTACTTTATTTCCAAGTTGGCCCGCGAACATATCACCGTAGTGCTCTCGGGTGAAGGCGCGGACGAGCTTCTCGCCGGCTATGGGATCTACGGCAAAATGCTGGCCCTCGACCGCGTCTACAAGGGCGCCGGGCCATTGGGACGGCTGGCGCCGTGGATCGCGCGCCTCACACCTTCGGAAAAGCTTCGGCACTATGTTCAGATGTGCGGGCAGCCCCTGGAAGCCCGGTATCGGGGCGTGTCACGGGGCTTTAGCGCCGAAGGCATGCTGCGCCTGGTCGGTCGAGACCGGATGAAGCAGTCCGATGAGAGCTTGCAGGAAATCTTCGGCGGATATTTCAAAGCCGTAGAGAAGGCGTCGCCTCTGGACCGGATGCTTTATGTAGATGCCAAGGTGTGGCTGCCTGACGACCTCCTGGTGAAGGCCGACAAAATGACCATGGCCAATGGACTCGAACTGCGCGTTCCGTTTCTGGACCACAAGCTCGTGGAGTTCGCCGCCACGCTGCCGAACGCTTCGAAGATCCACGGAAAAGGCGGAAAGACGCTGTTGCGCTCCGCCATGCGTGGCGTATTGCCCGACGCCATCATCGACCGCCCGAAGAAGGGCTTTCCCATCCCCATCTCGTCCTGGCTCCGCACGTCATTGCGGCAGTTCACGCGCGACTATCTGCTGGCCCGGGATTCGGCATCGAGCCGCTACGTGGATCGCGGAGAAACTGCCCGGCTGGTGCAAGAGCACGAGCAGGGGACCGCGGACCGGTCACAGGAAATCTGGACGCTGCTGGTGTTCGAGTTCTGGCATCGGCATTTCATTGACAACCATCCTCGCCCGGCGGACACGGGAACGCACCCGCCGCTTCTGGCGCACCAAGTGAGCTGCGGAGAGCCGTCATGATCGAAGGAAACGACATCATCTGCTTCAGCAACGACTGGGACGGCGATCCCTTGAGCAAGAAACATATCGCCACCCGGCTCGCCCGGAAGAACCGCGTGCTGTGGGTCAACTCTACCGGGAACCGTAACCCCACAGCTTCGGTGCGAGACCTTCAGCGGGCATGGAAGAAGCTCCGGCAGTTCTTCGGTGGATGCCGCCCGGTGGCGAAGAACATCTCGGTGTTCTCGCCGCTGGTGATTCCCTTTCACGGCAACCGGCTGGCCAGATGGCTAAACCGCTCGTTTCTGCGATGGAGCTTGCGCCGCGCCTGCCGGAAGCTCGGCTTTCAAAAACCGATCACCTGGTCCTTCGTGCCCAGCTCAGCCGATGTCGCCGGCTCCCTCGGCGAGCGGCTGGTGATCTATCATTGCGTGGACGAGTTCTCGAAGTTCACCGGCACCGACGCCACCGCGATTCTGGATATGGAGCGCAGGCTCATGCAGCGGGCGGATATGGTCGTGGTTTCTTCCAGCCGGCTCTATGAGACCAAGCGCCGGTATAATCCGAACACCTTTCTGGTGACACATGGCGTCGATGTCGCACACTTCAGTAAGGCCTGTCTGCAGGCGACGGCGACGCCGGCCGATTGCGCGGAACTGCAGCGCCCCGTGATCGGCTTCTTTGGCCTGATCGCCGATTGGGTGGACCTGGAGGTGGTTCGCTACCTTGCCTGCTCCAGGCCGCAGTGGTCGCTCGTGCTGATCGGAGAGGTTCAAACCGACACATCGGGGTTGCGCGAGCTGCCCAATGTCCACATCCTGGGAAGACGCGGTTATTCATCTCTTCCCGCTTATTGCAAGGCTTTCGATGTCGCCATCTTGCCGTTCGTGGTCAATGAGCTCACGGTGGCCGCGAACCCCCTGAAGTTGCGCGAGTATCTGGCGGCGGGCCTGCCCGTGGTGGCGACGCCGCTGCCGGAGGTGCTCAAACTGAAATCCTTAGTGCGGATGGCGCAAACGCCGGAAGAGTTTCTCAAGCAGATCGAAGCTCTGCTGAGCGAAGGTAGGCGCGGTCCGGATCCCGCCGTCTCCGCTCTTATGGAGCGGGAATCGTGGGACCAGAAAGTGGAGGAACTCAGCGCGATCGTCATCGGTCTGAACGGCGGCGGGCAAGCACGGGGCCGGCCCCCGCGTGCCGTGCGGGTGGCCTAAGAGACTCTATGCCCGTCCGACTGCTTCCAATTCTGTTTGCAATGGCCGTCGCAGCCTTGGGTGCCGCGCCGCCGCCGCCCCAGCCATTCCTCTGGTGGACTACGAACCCTTTGGCAAAGGTCAAGCCTCTCGATCCCGTTCCCAGCGTGCCGGCGAAAAGCGCAGATCTCAGTGCGGGGCGCAACGAGTTCGAGCCCTTTCAGATTGTCTTGCGTGCGCCATCCAGAGAACTCCCGGGTGTCGATATCGATTTTTCGGACTTCCGTACCGCGGATGGCGCACGGATCGCCAGCAGCAACGTGACGGTCTACCTGGAGGAGTTCGTGAACCTCCGCCGGCCCTCTTCGATCGAGGGTGGCGACGGACTATGGCCCGATCCTCTGATTCCACGCGTGGACCGTTATACCAACGAGCCGCGCAATGCGTTTCCCTTCACTGTGCGCCGTGGGCGCAATCAACCACTGTGGGTCGAGATTTTCATCCCGGTCGCCGCTCGTCCCGGAAAATACACCGGCTCAGCCCGCATTTCGCTCGCTGGGGTCGTGCAATTCTCCGTGCCCATCAACCTCACCGTGTGGAGGTTCGTCCTCCCCTCCACATCCACCCTCAAGTCGTCATTCGGCCTGAGTGGAATCAATGCCCTGAAGCAGCATCGTGGCCGCTATACCAATGATGACGATCTTCATTCCATCACCGGCCTATATACCAAGGCGGCGCTACTCCACCGGATCACCACCCACGGAGGCAGTATGCAGCCCCCGAAGTTCTCTTTCGGCTCCGGCAAGATGCAGGTGGATTGGCGTGAGTACGATGCCGAGGTGGGGCCCTTCCTGGATGGCGCCGCAATTCCCAAAGGGGAGCCGCTCTACGGCGCCCGCGCAACTTCCGCGGAGGTTCGCACCCCCAACGCCTTCGCAACCGAAGAGCAGGAGAAGTTATATTGGTCGGAATGGACCAGGCACTTCCAGCGAAAGGGCTGGAGCGACCGCCTGTTCCTCTACCTGTGGGATGAGCCCGCGCGCCGCGATTACCCCGGGGTGCTCCAGCGCGGCAAGGTGTCGGCGCAGGCCGAGCCGAGACTTCGGAATCTGGTGACCGTACCGTTCACACCGAAGCTCGATGAAGTGGTTCAGATCTGGGTTCCTCTGGTCAATTGCCTGGAACTGAAACCCGGCTTCCCTGATTTCTGTGACGAGACCCCTCCGGTCGACGCCTATGCCCGCGACATACAAGCCGGCAAGAGCGTTTGGTTTTATCAGTCCTGTGCCAGCCACGGGTGCAATATTGTGGGCGGCCCATATTTTACGGGTTGGCCGAGCTACATGATCGATATACCCGGCGCCGCCAACCGGGTCATGCAATGGCTGGCCTGGAAGTTCAGGATGGAAGGCGAGCTCTACTACAGTATGAATGAGGCGTATGGTCAAGATAACGATCCATGGGTGAACATCCTCCTCTCTGGCGGGAACGGCGATGGGACCTTGTTTTACCCGGGACGTCCGGATCGCATCGGCGGGCGGAGCGATATTCCCATCGAAAGCATACGCCTCAAACTGATCCGGGAAGGCATGGAGGATTACGAATACCTGGCGCTGCTTGCGAAACTCGAAGGGCGCCCGGCAGCCGCCCAATATGCGGATCGAATCGTGCAGAAGCCCTATCTTTGGGAATCCAGGCCGGAAGTCTTTCTCAAAGTGCGGCAGGAACTCGGGGAGGCACTGGATCGGGCGGCAGCCAGGTCCGGCGAGACGATGTGAACCAAACCGACGCCACCAGCCGAATGGTTGTAGAAGTCAAAGAGCCGCTGCTTGCTGCCTTGACCTCCCTGTCATCTCATTCCTCAAGAATCCTCGCGTCGTGGCGCGTACTGTTGAAACACTACAAAATCTGCGGCAAATATGCGGCTCTCCTTTCAGGACTCCACGTCGCGCCGCAGCTTCGCGATCTCATCTTCGCGAACCCACAAGCTTACCGGGAGAAATCCGAGCGCCAGGGACAGGATCTGGCCCGTCGCGGCGTCCCCCCGGAGTGCGTCGCCGTCGCCGTGGCCCTCTATGTCGAAAGCTGTCTTCCCTATCTTTTGTCCGGCGATTCCGGCAAAGTGGAATGGACCCGGGCCTTTGCCAGGTGGGCTTCCATCTACCAGTTCTTTCTTCTGACTGGCTACGCCCAGCATGGGGCGGCTGAGCGGCAGGCCTTGGAGGAACGAATCAGCCAGGCGGAGCGCCGGGCACAAGACTTTTCCGTTCAGCTTGGCGAGGCTTACGAGAAGGAGCGGCGCCGCCTCGCTCAGGACCTTCACGACGAAATCGGGCACGACCTGATTGTTCTGAAGCTTTACACCGAAGTCATCGCACTCGATTTGAAGAAGGGCGATATCAGCCAGCTCCGGCGGAAATTGAAGGAATCGGTGACGCTGATTCAGCACGCTCTCAAGAGTGTGCGGCACCTGACTTTCGATTTGGGTCCGGCGATCTGGAACGAGCAGGGATTCGTTCCGGCGGTCCGGCTGTATGTGCGCCAGTTCGCCAAGAGAACCGGAATCAAAGTTCGGCTGGACGCCGCCCGGATGCGGGCCCAACTACCCGCGCGTTGCGAGACAGCGCTGTATAAGGTGCTCCAAGGGGCGCTGTCCAATGTGGTAGCCCATGCCGATGCCCAAAACGTCAAAGTCACTCTGGCGAGTGGGCAGGACTCCGTGACGATGAAAATCGAGGACGACGGAAGGGGTTTCAATGTCGGGCGCAAGCTCGGCGTACCCCGCCAATCTTATGGACTCCGGGCCATGCGCGAGCGCGTGGAGCTTTTGGGCGGAGCCATTCATTTTACTTCCAGTCCGGCGCGCCTGCGCGCGGAGTGCCGCGGCACTACCATTGAAGCGCATCTGCCGCTGCAAGATAGCGAGATCACGTGAGGGAACGAATCAAAGTCCTGCTTTGCGACGATCATACCTTGTTCCGCGAGGGCATCAAGGCGATCCTCAAGGACGAGCCTTCGATCGAGATCGTAGGAGAAGCCGCGGACGGGCGGCAGGCCGTCGCCAAAGCGCTTCAGCAGCAGCCCGATGTGGTGCTGATGGATATCGCGATGCCCGATCTAAGCGGATTTGACGCAACCCGCCGCATCATCCAGGCCAACGCCAAGGCCAAGGTGATCATACTTACCATGTACGAAGAAGAAGAGGTGATCAATCGCTGCCTCGCCGCTGGCGCCTCCGGCTACGTTCTCAAAGATGCTCCCAGGGCCCATCTGATTCACGCGATTGACGTCGTGAACAAAGGCGGACAGTATATGAGCTCGCGCGCCCTCAAGAAAGTGGTGAAACAGTATGTCAAGGGCGGCAAGAGCACCGCCGCAACGGGCTACGAGCGGCTAAGCGACCGCGAGCGCGAAGTCCTGAAGTTGCTCGCCGACGGTCTGGCACTGAAGGACATTGCGGTACAACTGGTGCTCAGCGTCAAGACGGTAGACGCACACAAGACCAATCTGATGCGGAAGTTGGACCTGCACGACCGCTCGGAACTGATCAAGTACGCCATCCAGCGAAAGCTGATCCGCCTGCCATCCAGCTAGGAGGGCCAGGCGGAACGGCAAGTGGATCAGCTTTCTCCGTGGGTCTACGCAGGCAAAGCCCCCAAAATCAAGCCCTTCGCTGCGCCCGCGATGAAATGTGAGTTGGAAAGCCCAGGGACACTCGCCCGAAGGGCCGGCGGGTCTCCTTAAGTGTGTCGAATCGATCGGTGGATTGTTCTCGCGTCTCACCTCGTAGGACATCTTTGACCTTGCCAACCAGGCCCGAAGGCACGAACGGCTTCTCGATATAGTGCCAACCGTAATTGAGAACCAGCAAGGCGCCGCCCGGATAGCCGGACATCAGCATCACCCGCATTTGTGGGCGACGCTCCTTAAGTTTCTTGGCAAGGATCGGACCGGACATACCCCTCATCCTCACGTCGCTGAGGAGCAGATCGATGGTCCCGGGAAACTCAGCCTCGAGCCGAATCGCCTGCTTTGCGCTGATCGCAGAGATCACCGTGAAGCCGGCATCTTCCAGAATCTGCTTGACGAGCTTGAGGAGGGCGGAGTGGTCTTCAACAAGAAGGATGGTTTCGGACGATAGAGCCATATAACTGACCTGAGGCAACTGATCTTAAGTATATCCGGTGAACCACTTCTTGCCTGTATCGAATTGCTCACTGCTTTGAAACGGCCTCCCCGCCCTTCGAAGGCCGCAACGTGGCGAACTGCTGCCCAGTACCTTCCGGCTCCTGGTACCAGTGGACCCAGGTGCCGGGCGTGTGTTCTTTTCCACACGTGCAAAATGGGTAGTGCAAAATCTGAACCTACGGGTACTTTCGAAGGAGGCGAACAGGCCGTATGGCCCCCCTCGCTGCAAGATGCCTGGACCTGTCCAGAGCATTCGGTGCGGGACCTCGAATGGTATTGGACGTATGTATTCAGTATCGTTTTCAACAACTCAGGAAGCGACAGCAGTGTTTTCCGATACCAGACCTGCCCAAGCCCATCGGAGCCAAACTTCCGGATGGATGACTTCTCACCAAGGACATCCCTCGCCTGCCCTCGGGCTTCTAAGTTGGTCCATAGCGTGCTTCCTAAGGCCACGCGATGCCAATTCAACTACCTTCATCCCAAAGTTCGGTAAAACTGCGAAATATTTCACAATCGGATCCCCCCGTCTGTCTCGCCCAAACCGGTGTTGGCAGGAGAATTGCTAAATACGCCAAGAGCGAAATCATCTTTTCGCAAGCCGCCGTGGCGGACTCGGTTTTTTACGTCCTGGAAGGGACAGTTATTCTGAGAGTGGTCTCGAGTTGGGGCAAGGAGGCTATAGTAGCCATCCTCGGGGCAGGCGACTTCTTTGGTGAAGGATGCCTGTCAGGCCAGCCCCTACGCACGTCAACCGCTGAGGCCATGACGGAGTGCTCGCTCGTCAGGCTGGAGAAACTCAGTGCGATTCGTCTCATCCGCGACGAGCCCACAGTTTCAGAGCTGCTTCTCCATAATCTCCTTTCACGAAAGATGAAGATGGAAGAGGACCTGGTGGATCAGCTCTTCAATACCAGCGAGAGGCGGCTGGCGCGTCTGCTGATCCAACTGGGCAAAATCGATGAACAAAATAAGCCGGAGGCGGTGATTCCCAAAATCAATCAGGAGACGCTGGCTGAGATCGTCGGTACTACGCGCTCCAGAGTCAGCTTTTTCATGAACAAGTTCCGGAGACTCGGCCTCATCGATTATCTCGATCACACAGACGTATTGACGGTCCGGCGCACGTTACTGAATGTTGTACTGCACGACCAGGCGACTTCTCCGCTGCCCGGTTTTGTAGGCACGCGGACGGCTGCCGGTGCGACAGTACGCTCTTCAGCCGGACAACTGTCGATGTGATCGATGCTGATGGAGTTCGCTAGTGGGACAGGCGCTTCCGCCTGTCCCCGGCTGGCTGAATGCCGGCTAAGTCGCACCGCCGGACCGGGCCTCGATCATGTGTGCCATCCCAGGGAACCTGATCCAGCCGCCATGGGAGTGTTTGCCGGGCGGCTATCACCACGTAGGGCACCCTTGACTTTGTCAACCAGGGCCGCGGGTGCGAAGGGCTTCTGTATATACTGCCATCCGTCGTGATGAACCAGCGATGCGCCGCCCGGGTAGCCCGACATGAGCACCACGCGCATCTGTGGACGCTGCTCCTGGAGTTTCTTCGCAAGCTCCGGACCGGATCTCCCCGTCATCCGGACATCGCTCAGCAGCAGGTCGATAGTCCCCGGAAACTCTGCTTCGAGCCGCATGGCCTCTCTCGCGTTCTTGGCCGCAATCACCGAGAAGTTGGCATCTTCCAAGATTTGTCTGACGAGTTTCAGAAGAGCCGAATGGTCTTCAACAAGAAGGATGGTTTCGCGACTACCCCCAAAAGGCTTAACCGGTTGAGCCATAGAACCTCCATCAGGTAACCTTATTCCAGTATACCTGGATAGTCGCCCGGTGAATGTGTCGGAACGCTCACACACGCGCCGGCCGGAAGTCCGCAGGCACTTTATGTGGTGTGCAGGGAGACTGCCGGCGTGGGCTCACAAAGTTGCTTAGTCTTGGTGAGGAGGTTGTGCGACGGCGGCCGATTGTGAATTGTAATCGACCTCGCCGGCCGCCACCGCGCACCTCCAGGAACTGCCGCCTGCCGTTCGTGCCCGGCCGGCGCTCATCCCGCCGTTTGGTTAGGGAGTAATATCGAAAGCATCCACCCAAACCCAAGCTCCACCGGACACCGCATCGTGCGATCCGACGACCTCGATGGCCAACGAGTGGACCCCACTGGCCAAGCCGGCGACCGTGTACAAAACGGCTTGCCCTTGCGCAGGCGAAGCGTAAGCGTCGACAGTGGTCTTCAACACCCCATCCACATATACCCTGGCCACACCCGACCATTGGTCCCGATATCCGATCCATTTCACGCCTGTACCTGTAAAGGTCACCGTGGCCCGCGCGTTCATGTCCATCGAGAAGGCGCACGACCCGCCGCTGCAGGGAGCCGTTTTGTTCGTGTACCAGGTGCCTCCGGTGTAAACGACACTAGACGCACTCTGCTCAATCCGTACCGGCGTGGCCGTTGGACTTAAGGCCGCGGGAGACTGAGTCGCCGTTGTTGTGGTTGTGGTTGTGGCTGGCGGAACGCTCACATCAAAGGCGTCCACCCAGACCCACGCTCCGCTCGAACTGGCATCTTGTGTTCCCATGGCCGCGATTGTCAACGTATGGCTGGCGTTGCTGAGACCGGTCACGGAATAGACCACAGTTTGAGCCTGCTCGTTAGCGGAGTACGTGTCGACCGTTCCCTTCAACACGCCATCCACGTAGACCTGTGCGATGCCCGACCACTGATCGCGATAGCCGATCCAGTTCACACCAGTTCCAGTGAAGGTGAACTTGGCCTGGCTGCCCGGGTCCATGGCCAAAATGGCTGACCCCGCGCTGTTGAATCCACCGCTATTGGGGTACCAGGTTCCCGTCTGTTGGACTGCCGTGTTGTTTTGCTCGTAGCGAACTACCGTAGTCGCGGGAGCAGGCGTGGGAGTGGGAGGAGGAGTGGTTGTCGAAGCGGGAGGCGGCGTCGAAGTGGATGAACTGCCGACAACGATCAGGTAGGTGTCGCCGTACTGAGCCGTATAGCCGTCGATCGTCTGTAAATCGTAGTCGCTGCTGTAGACCACGCGGCTGCCGTCGCGGCTGGTAGACATCTTCGGTTGCCAATTGTAGGTGTTGCTCTGGTACGGCCGGCTGCGATGATGGGCCACCCGCAGCACCTGAGAACCGTCGAGCTTGACCTGCACTAACTCGTTGGTATATGCCACCCACCCACTCGGTGGGTTAGGATTGCCTGGAGCATAGGTCTCCACATAAACAAACCCGCTATTGTCCGGCGCGGAAATGTGCACCGCGAGACTCCAATCGAACGTTGCCAGGCAGGTCTCGGCCGCATCTGCAAGCCGGATCTTGACGATGCCGTTGTTGCAGATCGGCTGAGGGTCATTAGAATTGGTCCATACCAGAACTTCGTCGCCGTTGGTGTCCAGAGTGACGTCCTTGTGGCCATCCGCGCGGCCAACCTGCCTGAGGAAGTTCATGTTCCCATCGAACAATTCCTGGCCGGTATAGCGGACGGTCCCGCTCTGTACCCAGGAAACGACCACATTATTCTTGGGAGTGATATACACGCTATCAACTTCGCGGCCGCCGGCATCGAAGGTCGAAGACTTCGTGTCGGTGCTGATCTGATACACGAAGACGTACCGCTTGTCTCCGGCGAAAACAAAATGATCCCCGTCGAAAGAGATATCGGATTCACCCAGGCCGCTTATCGCGCCATATTCGCTGAACGTATGCACGATGGTCATGGCGCCGCTTGTGATGTCGTAGGACTTGAACTGGTTACCGTGAACGTAGTAGATCGTATGATTGTCTTTCCGCGACCACCTCGGCTCGCTGGAGGCGCTGATTTCCAGCGGAAGGTCCCGAATATAGAAGCCCGTTCCGTCGTAGAGTCCGAAGTAGCTTTGATGCACCAGGAGAATCTTCGAATTGTCGCTGTTGAATGGAGTGGCAGTCGGATACTCATCCTCGATCCACGTCAGGTTGCCCCCGGTGTCATTGTCGGGCGTGGCCAAGGCGTTCGATATCCGTTTGATCGTCGAGCCGAAGACCGGATCCACATAAGTGCCGCCCACCAAAGGCGGCTGGAAGGTATTGTAGGTGGGCGGAAGCTGGATGCCGCCGGTCGACAACTGCGCAACCGCCGGCGCTACGAAGCCCGTCAGTATGAAAGTCCCCAACACCAGGGCGGTATGAATGAATTGCTTTTTCAAC
>PMTT01000933.1:0-2947 GCA_003167275.1 Bryobacterales bacterium
CCCGCGTTTGACGACCAGAACCAACTGATCTATGTCACTACGGGCAACGCGGCCGGATCGGTACAGGATGCGCAACAGGGCATCTGGGGCAGCACGATGCTGGCATTGGATGTCACCACGATGGCAATCCAGTCTTACTTTTTCATGCCGCTGACCGCCAGTGAGGACGATGCCGATTGGGGATCGTCTCCGACGCTGTTCCAAAGCAGCGGGCAGCCGCTGGTCGCGGCCAATGGCAAGAACGGCGTGATGTACGTTCTGCATCGGCCCGATCTTCGGCTGGTCTGGTCGTACACACTTGCCAGAGACTGCGACGGGCCGACCGATGGGTGCGGCTCCATTTCTACCCCCGCCTTCGATGGCAACGTGTTGGTCACGGGAGCCGGGCAGTACGGCGGCTTTGGGCCACTCGGTAACGTGTATGAGTTCGACCCCGCCAGCCAGAATCTGCTCTGGCGCTACCAGGCGCGAGCCTCCGTTCTGGCGCCGGTGACGTTGACGCCCGGGTTAGTCTTCGTATCGACCCTCAGCGGATTGGTGGTGCTGGATGCTGCTACCGGCGCCGAGATTTGGACAGATGGCGGCGTAAACGGGGGACTCTACAGCCAGCCCGTGGTCTCCAACGGCATCCTCTACTCTACATATTTCACCGGCGATGTAGTGGCGTGGAGCTTTGCTGCGAGTACCGGCGGCTCTCCGGCTTTAGCGGTCTCGCAGAACAATTTGCAGTTCTTCTACACGGGTGGAGGGCCGGCGCCCGCGGCACAAACCGTGACGGTATCAGCCGGGGCGTCGACCACGGGTTTCACGGTCGTGTCGGATTCGCCATGGCTGACCAGCAGCGCTCCATCCGGTTCGACGCCCGCCCTGATAACCGTCCAGGCCGACCCGTCCGGGCTGGATCCGGGAGTCTACACCGGCAACCTGAACATTGTGGCGCTCGGAAACACGGTCCCGGTTCAGGCTACGTTGGTGGTGAACCCTGGGTTACCATCCCTGTCGCCGGATGGCATCGTGAACGCCGCCAGCGATCGACCGGGGCTGGCTCCCGGGAGCCTGTTCACCATCTTTGCGGGCAACCTTTCGACCGGTACAATGGCTGCGAACAACGGCTCCTGGGCTACGACCTGGAACGGTATTTCCGTGAAGATCAACGGCATTGCCGCCCCCCTGGCGCTGGTGAGCCCGACCCAGGTCAACGCCCAAGTGCCTTACGAGATCGCGCCCGGGACCGCTGAGTTGACCATCGAATCGAATGGAGCTTCGTCTGGTCCGGTGGCGCTGACGATTCAGTTGGCATCCCCCGGGATTTTCGTGGATAGCTCCGGCCGGGCAGCAGCCACGAATCAAGATGGCACGCCGAACCTGGCGGGGAACCCGGCGCAGATCGGCAGCGTTGTCTCGATCTACCTCACCGGCCAGGGGTTGGTGAATCCGCAGGTGGATACCGGGGCGCCGGCGCCTATGGATCAACTCCTGAATACGGTGGCCGAAACCACGGCGACGGTCGGAGGGGTTCCGGCCTCCGTTTCCTTCTCGGGACTGGCACCGGGATTCGTAGGTCTATGCCAGGTGAATCTGCAAGTCCCGGATCTGCCGGGAGGAGATCAGACGGTAATCCTGACCATCGGGGGGGTGGCGTCCAACGCGGCAACGATCACGGTTTCGAGGTAAGGGGGAGAGGATTCGGGGCTGGGGCGAAATGGGAACTCACCGCGGAGACGCGGGGACGCGGAGATCGGAACGCGGAGAAGAGGAATACGGAGAATCAGAGAGGTGGAGTAGGGCAAGGTGGGTTAATTAACGCCGAGTCGCAGAGGCGCCGAGGGAAAAGCAAAAGTCAAAACCTGAGAGCGCTGAGGGAGCAGAGGTTAATTGGCTCCTTTCGGCGCGGGTTCGGGCGCGATGCGAGGCCGGTTCGCCAGGATTGGCTGCCACACTAAGGGGCGCATTTTAAAATCTCTGATAACGTCCACTGCGGGGTCAGTACGGAATGCACGTCATCCAGTTGCCAACGGCCGGCATTGCGGCGGAAATCGAAGTGGATCTCTTGGGGATCACCGAAGCTCACGAACTTGGCGATTACGGTTTTTCGGTCCTGGCCCTCATCCGTGCTGGTGATGGTGAGATTGGTAATCTCCCAGTCCTGACCATTGACCCAGAAATTGAACTCCAGGCAGCCAACTTCGCCCTTCGCCTTTCGCCTATCGTCACGTATGAGCTTTTCCAAACGGGCGGTGTAAATATCTTCCGGAGGCCGGTACGAGGAACTGGACGGCTGGACATAGTGCCGGTAGACTTCGGTGACGAAGTTCTTCGGGTCGTCGATCCGGGTAGCCGCTGAGAGCACAAGTACGCTTGCAAACGAGAATGCCGCGAGGGCGGAGGTTAGTCCTCTCATAGATCAGGAGTCTCTTTCTGTCAGAATAGCGCCATTATNNGGTGCTGGGGTCCGCCAGCGCCCCAATCAGGACGGGCCCGTAGATGACCAGAACCAGGAGCACAATCCAGGCGCCGAGATACGTGGCCGCCATGCGCGTCTTCCGCGCCAGTAGAAAGCAGACTCCGGCAACGATGAGAAACGCGCCTGTCAAATAGTCGATGAAGGCGCGAGCGGGAACCCAGGTGGGCATCTCTTTCTGGAGCGGGACTCCGGGAAGTCCCAGCGGATGGAGAAAATGCTGAACGCCAAAAACAATCGCGGCGATCGCGATCAACACGCGGCCCACGGTGATGAGACTGTTACGCTGCCCATCGCGATTGCCGCCCATCGCAATTCCCGCCAAAACCCAGGCGGCGCCGCCGAACGACAATTCCCGGAGGACGATCGTCCATGCGAGCCGGCCGCCGGCGGCGATCGCTCCGGGAATATGCAACATCGCGACAAAGAGGAACATCATGGTCCCTAGCAGCAGGCCGGACCAGCGCACCTGAATCTTAGTGGCGA
>PMTT01000933.1:3059-22504 GCA_003167275.1 Bryobacterales bacterium
TCGTTTTTCGCGGCCAACAGGCCAATCACGAGCAGCGCGAGGCCGGCGGCGGACATCGCGAAGGCGGTGCTCGTGAATTCGAGGAATACGGCGAGAATAGCTGGCTGCAGCATGGATCTCCCGAAGCGGTACAGCGCCTTTTATACTACGACGAAATCGGGTTCAAGACCGGACCGGATTCATACAGTCCACGTGCCGCAGGCCAGTCTTTGGGCGTAAAATAAGGCCCTGGCGACGGCCGGTGGTCGGTCGGAACTGGGATATGACGGCGGAAAAACCAACACAGGCAAGAATGCCCGTGCTACGGCGACGATGGCTCGAAAGGGCCAGGGGCGAATGTTTCGCCAGGATCATCTCATTTCGTAGAACCTTAAGGTATCATTGATCTTAGCCCCTTCCGACGTGTAACCCATGTGGATTGTACGACTCGCCCTCAGGCGGCCTTATACCTTCGTCGTCATGGCAATGCTCATCGCGATTCTCGGTACGAGCGCGATCATCACCATGCCGGTCGATATCTTTCCCTACATCGATATCCCGGTCGTGAGCATCGTCTGGAACTACGCCGGACTCTCGCCCGAAGAGATGGAGAAACGCATGGTCACCATCTTCGAGCGGTCCCTGACCACCACGGTCAACGATATCGAGCACATCGAATCCCAGTGCTACAACGGGGTCTCGGTGACCCGCGTCTACTTCCAGCCGGCGGCCAAAGTGGAGTTGGCTCTCGCGCAGATTACCGCCATTTCCCAAACGCTTCTGCGCATTTTCCCGCCGGGGACCACCCCGCCCAGCGTCATCAAGTACGATGCTTCGAGCGTGCCCATCCTGCAACTGGGCCTGGAAAGCCAGACCATGAGCGAGCAGGAACTGTTCGACATGGGCCAGAACTTCATCCGGACCCAACTGGCGACCATCCAGGGCGCCGCTGTCCCGCTTCCCTATGGCGGCAAGTTCCGCAGCGTAATGGTCGACATCATCCCCGAACAGTTGTTCGCCAAGCAACTCTCGCCGGTGGATGTCTCCACGGCCCTGGGAAACCAGAACCTGATTCTTCCTGCCGGAACAGCCAAAATCGGAGACAAGGATTACCAAGTCAAGCTGAACAGCAGCCCGCGCGTGCTGGACGACTTGAATAACCTGCCGCTCAAGGTGGTGAACGGCGCCACGGTCTATTTGCGCGACGTCGCCCAGGTCCGCGACGGCTATTCCGTGCAGACCAGCATCGTCCGCACCAACGGCTCGCGCGGCGCGCTGCTCACGGTCCTAAGGAGCGGGAAGGCATCCACGCTGGACGTGGTCAACAACGTCAAGAAGGCGCTGCCGAAGATCCTGGCGGGCCTGCCGCCGGCCTTGAAGGTGCGGCAGTTGTTCGACCAGTCCCTGTTCGTGCGCGCCGCCATCAACGGCGTGGTCCGCGAGGCGATCACCGCGGCCTGCCTGACCGGCCTGATGATCCTGATCTTCCTGGGAAGCTGGCGGAGCACGATCATTGTCTGCATTTCGATCCCACTCTCCATCCTGGTGTCCCTGATCGTGATGAGCCTGATGGGCCAGACCATCAACGTGATGACCTTGGGAGGGCTGGCGCTGGCGGTCGGTATTCTGGTGGACGACGCGACNNACGGGCGCCGCGAAGTACCTGTTCACGCCGTTGGCCATGGCGGTGGTGTTCGCGATGCTGGCGTCGTACCTGCTGTCCCGCACCTTGATCCCGACGATGGTGCATTACATGCTGCGGTCGGAGGTGAAGCTCTACGCGCGCGGCGAGCATGGCGAGTCGGCCGGGGGCAAGGGATTGATCTGGCGCGCGCATTACATCTTCAACCGCCGCTTCGAGTTGATGCGCTCATCGTACGCTTCGCTGCTGCACTGGTGCCTGGATCACCGCGGCCTGGTGCTCACGGGGTTCGGCATTTTCGTGGTGGCGTCGCTGGGGTTGGCCGTGTTCATCGGGAGGGACTTCTTCCCCACGGTCGATTCCGGCCAGATGCGGCTGCACGCGAGGGCGCCTTCCGGCACTCGAATCGAAAGCACCGAGACGATTTTCGCCGATATCGAACGCGAGATCCGGCAGGTGATTCCGGCGCGTGAAATCGATACCATCATCGATAACATCGGCATCCCCAATGGCGGTTTCAACCTGGCGTTCGGCGACAGCCCGACCTTAGGCGTGAGCGACGGCGATATCCTCATCTCGATGAACGCCGAAGATCACGGCCCCACCGCCCTATATATCGACACGCTCCGCAAGCGCCTCAACCAGAAGTTTCCCGACATCGTGTTCTTCTTCGAAGCCGCCAACATCACGAACCAGATTCTGAATTTCGGGTTGCCGGCGCCGATCGACGTGCAGGTGGTCGGCCGGAATGCCGCCGCCAACTACCAGATCGCGCACCAGCTCGAAGTCCAGATTGCCCGCGTTCCGGGCGCGGCGGACGTGCATATTCACCAGGTGGTGGACTACCCCGAAATCCAGGTGAGCGTGGACCGCGACAAGGCCGGGCAGGTGGGGCTCACCCAAAAGGATGTGGGCTACAATCTGCTGACCTCGTTGACCGGCACTTCGCAGATCGCTCCCACCGAGTGGCTCGATTTCAATACGGGGGTGAGCTATTTCGTGGCCGTGCAGACTCCCCAATACCGCTTGGACTCGATGAAGTCCTTGATGAGCACGCCCATCGGCACGGGCTTCACGAACGTGAATACCAATACCGCGACTTCCATGGCAGGTTCGGCCAATGCGGGAAACGCCTCGGTGGGCACCGGCCCGAACCAGGCGTCCACTGCGTTCGGCAATCCCGGCGCTACGGCGGGCGGGCCGCAACTGCTCTCGAATCTCGCCACTACCACCCGAGGAGTTGGCCCGGCGATCGTCAACCACTACAACGTAACGCCGGTATTCGATGTCTACGCCAACATCGATCGCACGGACCTCGGCTCGGTGGGCTCGGCGGTCGAGAAGATCGTGAACCAGATGTCGGCAAANNTTCCGCCGGTTGGGCCTGGGCATGATCTTCGCCGTGGTGTTGGTTTATCTGTTGATGGCGATCAACTTCCAGTCGTGGCTCGACCCGTTCATCATCCTGATGGCGCTGCCCGGAGCATTGGCCGGAATTGTTTGGATGCTGTTCCTGACCCAGACCACTTTCAGCGTTCCCTCGCTGATGGGCTCCATCATGTGTATTGGCGTGGCTACGGCGAACAGTATTCTGCTGGTGGTGTTTGCCAACGACCAGCGGGAAGAGGGCATGGACGCCCGCTCGGCGGCGCTTTCGTCGGGCCACACGCGCATCCGCCCGGTGCTGATGACCGCCAGCGCCATGATCATCGGCATGCTGCCGATGGCTCTGGGGATGGGCGAAGGCGGCGAGCAGAATGCGCCCCTGGGCCGGGCGGTGATCGGCGGCCTGATCCTGGCCACCGTCACGACGCTTTTTGTGGTCCCATTGGTGTATAGTCTCTTGCGCACCAAGGCCCCGGTGGATTACGAACGGAAGATCGTGGACGAGGAGCACGAGTACTTGCGGGACGAAATGCTGCTCCGTGAGGATTTGCAATGAACCAGACCAATACAAGCGAAGACCGGCTACAAGCGGAGATTGACGACCTGAAACGCCAGTTGCAGGACGCCAGGAACCACGGGAAGAGCGGCTCCGCGGAGCAGCCGAAGGGCCCCTCGGCAGTCACGCTGGTGGTGCTTACCTTGCTGTTCGGGGGGTTGATCGCAGCAGGGTTTTTCCTGGGATACCTGCCGCGGCAGCGACGCGAAATGGTGCTGGCCGCGGAGTCGAAGGCTGGCGGCGAGAGCCTTCCCGTGGTGAACGTGCAACTGGTGAAGCGTTCCAGCACCAAGACCAACCTGGTGCTGCCGGGGAATGTTCAGGCGATCACGGAGGGGCCGGTTCTGGCGCGGTCGAGCGGGTATATCAAGAAGCGCTACGTGGACATCGGCGACCGCGTGACCGAAGGACAGGTACTGGCGGACATCGAGGCCCCCGAACTGGGGCAGCAGATCAAGCAGGCGCAGGCCACCATCGACCAGGCGGGCAGCATGGTGCAGCAGGCCCAGGCGGCGCTCGAACAGGGGCAGGCCAATAGCAACCTGGCGCGCGTCACCGCAGAGCGTTGGGCCAATCTATTGACCAAAGGCGTGGTTTCCCGCCAGGACAACGACACCTACCAGGCGCAATACCAGGCACAACAATCCAATGTACAGGCGCTGGAGAAGGCCATTGCCGCAGCCAAGAGCAACGTCGCCGCGGCGGAGGCGAACCTGGCGAGGCTGAACCAAATGTTGACCTATCAGACGGTCCGCGCGCCGTTCGCGGGCGTGATCACGCTGCGGAATGTGGATACAGGCGTTCTGGTGACGGAGGGCAGCACCTTGCTGTTCCGCATCGCCCAGACCGACCGCCTGCGCACCTATTTGAACGTGCCGCAGGCCGATGCCGACTCGGTGCGGGTGGGGCAGCAGGCCACGCTCACCATCCCCGACCAGCCGGGCCGGAAATTCACGGGCACGGTGGCGCGCACATCCAATGCCCTGGACCCCGCGACGCGCACGCTGCTGGTGGAGGTGCAGGTACCCAATCCGGGAGCGATGTTGATGCCCGGCGAGTATGCGGAAGTGGATCTGGCGGTACCGCGCAAGGATCCTCCGCTGGTAGTTCCGAGCGATACGCTGGTGGTGCGCAGCGACGGACCGCAGGTCGCCGTAGTGGGATCCGACGGTGTGGTGCATTTCGCAGGCGTCCACCTGGGCCGGGACCTCGGCGATCACCTGGAAGTGCTCTCGGGCCTGGAAGAGGGGCAACAACTCGTCGTGAACCCGAGCGACCTGATCCGCGAAGGCGTGAAGGTAAAGCCGGTAGGTGAAGCAGAGAAGGCGGCCCCAGGCAAGAAATCGTAGAATTGGATCGGCTTTGTGGCACGGGCATTCTGGCCGGTGTTGGTTTTTCCGGAAAAGGCAACACAGGCAAGAATGCCCGTGCCACATAGTAACGACCTGGAGATGATAACTACACGATGTACCAATGGAAACCGACCGTAGTGGACTTGCAGCACTTCAGCCGCCAAGTGCTGAGCCTCATGCTGGCGTCTCTTCTGTGCACTTGCCCCGCCGTGGCGCAGACCGGAAATACCGGCGGCAAGACCGCCGGCGCTACAAGCTATGACAACTCGGAGCGGCTTCACACTCTGATTCGCGCTGGAAACCTTTACCTGTCGTTGCAGGACGCCCTGGCCTTGGCCATCGAGAATAACCTCGATGTCGAACTGCAGCGCCTCAGTTTCCCGATCGCCGACATGGATCTGCTGCGCGCCAAAGGCGGCGGCATCACCCGCGGCTTGAACTTCACGCTGTCGGAGGTTCCGGTGGGCGTGGGCGGTCCGCTCAGCCCGGTGGTCACGAACCCTGCGACGTCAGGCCGCGCCACGGCCGGAACGTCAGTGGCGACGAACGCACTGGAGTTGGGCGTGCTGGGCGAGCCGCAGGACAACCTGTCGATGCAGGGGACCATCCTGCAATCTAATGGGACGCCGGTGCCGGTCTTCGATCCGGCGATTGTGGGGCAGGTCAACTGGACCCATCAGACCACGCCGCAGCCTTCCTTCTCCACTTACGGCACCAGTTCGCTGGTGACCAACAGCACCACCGCCAATGCGGGGGTCCAACAGGGCTTTGCGAGCGGCGCCCAGGTTGGACTGAATTTCAATAACAATCGCCAGTCGTTGAATTCCCTGACCACCGGATACACTCCCTACACTGGATCGAGCCTGGGACTGACTGCTACACACCCGCTGCTACGTGGTTTCGGGACCAGTCTCAACCACCGGTTCATCCGCATCGCCGCCAATCAGCAGAAGATCACAAGCCTGCTCTTCCGGCAGCAGCTCATCGCCACTGTCTATGGAGTGATCCGCCTATACACGGACTTCGTGGCCCTTTACGAGGACGAGAAAGTCAAACAGGACACTGTGACCCTGGCCGAGAAGTTACTCTCCGACACTAAGGCGCAAGTGGACGAAGGTACCCTGGCGCAGGTGGAACTGACACGCTCGAACGCTCAACTCTTCTCTACGCGACAGGATCTGATTAACTCCCGGGGCTTGCGCGAGGAGCAGGAGGCTATCCTCAAGAACGTCCTGACGCGTACCGGCAACGGCGACCCCGAGGTACGGACTGCCCACATCATCCCCACCGATGCGTTGACAATGCCCGAGAAGGACGACATCCGGCCCATGCAGGACTTGATCACGGACGCGCTGGCGGACCGGCCGGACCTCGGCCAGGCGCGGCTGCAGATCGACAATTCGCGGATCGGGCTGGCCGGTGCGAAGAACGCGACACTGCCGGAAGTGGACCTGGTTGGTGTGATGCAGAACAACGGGCTGGCAGGCACGGTCAATCCGTTGATCGGCAGTCCAGACCTCACTTATAGCGGAGGCTACGGCAGCGCGGTGGGGCAGGTTCTGGCGCGCAATTATCCGACTTACGGGATCGGCGTGCAAGTGACTCTACCGATTCACAACCGCATTGCCGAGGCCGATCTGGCGCGCGACGAGTTACAGGTGAAGCAGTCGGAGATCAGGCTCAGGCAGTTACAGAACCAGGCGCGGCTGGAAGTGGAGGATGCCCTGATCGCCATGCGCCGCGCTCGCTCGTCCTCCGAAGCGGCCGCGCAGGCGCGGGCACTGCAGCAGGAATCGCTGGAGGCCGAGCAGGCTAAGTTCGCGGTGGGCGCGTCGACGAGTTTCTTTGTGATTCAGTATGAGAGCCTGCTGTCCCAGGCGAAGTCCACTGAGGTGGCGGCGAAGAGCTCGTACGTGAAGGCGCGGGCGGCGTTGCAGCGGGCGATGGGGAGCATTTTGGATGAGAATCACATTTCGTTCGATGCGGCGGTGAAGGGGCGGTAGGACAGACGATCGCCTTTTGTCGTCTGTCAGCCGGCTTTAGCCGGCGCGTAGAGTTGACCGTTGCGCCGAAATATGCCGGGTGGTGGCATCAATTCTCCTCGGAGGCACGATGGCTACTGAGATGAGGATCTGGCGAGTCTCCGATCAGAAGAAGTTGGAACTGATTCAGGACGACGATTTCGGCAAGAATCACCTCGAGAAGGACCTCGAATCGTGGATTGAGAGTACTCCCGACATCCTCGGCGAGGATTTATTGGTTGTAGCCCGCCAACTGTCCATTCCAGGTGTCGGAGTCCTGGATCTTCAGTGCATCGATGGCGCTGGTGTGCCAGTAATAGTCGAACTGAAACGAGGGTCAACGCCCCGCGAAGCGGTCGCTCAAGCTCTGGATTATGCCTCGTGGCTGGACACGCTAACTGGGGAAGGGTTTGAGGCGGCTTGCGCGCCGTACCTGAGCAATAAGAGCCTTGCAGACGCGTTCTTCGATCACTTCGACTTCGAACTTCCAGGGGAGATCGACTGTCAGAGCCATCGAGTGATTCTCGTGGCTCCGAAATTGGATGCTGCTGCCGAGAGAATCATTAACTACCTCGCCGAGCGCTACAGCATGGGAATCAATGCGGTGTTTTTCAAGTATGCCAAACTGGGCGACGAAGAGATTCTCGTAAGATCCGTGTTGGTCTCGGAGAAAGTCAAGCCCACGGGAACCAGGGCAAAAAAGCCCCCGCCCCCGCCCGAGGAATTGGAGAGTAGTGCCAAAGTCCGAAACGTGATCGAACTCGTAAATATCTGCAGACAGATGAGCGCCGTTTGGAATGAGTGGACCTCCGCCCAACACGGTGGATCCTGGGATTACTCCTTGACGACAGCTCAGGGGTGGCGGCTTCTTTCCCGCATCGACGTATCTGGCGAGGGAATGAAGACTCCGGTTGGTGAACTGGACTTGTGGATTTGTTGCAAGAACGTCGCCGCGTGGTAGTATGCCAGAGCCGCATGGATCTGGGCCAGCGTCAGATGTTCAATCTTAGCGGCTATCTCCTCCGGAGTCAGACCCAGGTTGTGACATCCGGCAATCCGCCGAACGGTGACACCGGTGGCGGCGACGCACGGCCGGCTTTTACGGATCTCTGGCGATCTCTCGATCAGGGTCCCAATGTCGACTACGGCGGGCATTCCGTGCTCGATTCATCCTCAGGATAGATCGTCGTGGGGTATTCCTCGCTGGCCAGATGGTGAGAGGGCTCAAAGGCCTTCGAGTTGCAAAGCGTTGATAGTTGTTATAATGTATCAACAGAACGTAACAAGACAAATGAGGTCCGATGGAGGATTCCAATCTCAACAAGGTGTTGGCGATCGCCAGACGGCGCCGGATCCTGCGCCCACGCGATCTGGAAGCGGTGGGGATTCCCCGCGAATACCTGCTGCGCCTGATGCGCCGAGGGGTAGTCCTGCGTACCGGCCGCGGGATCTACGAACTGGCTGACCTCGTCCCGACCGAACATCACAGTCTTGCTGTCGTCGCCAAAGAAGTCCCGACGTGCGTCATCTGCCTGCTGTCCGCGCTGAGGTTCCACGGACTAACCACTCAAAACCCATCGGAAGTCTGGGTAGGCATTCACGTTCGTGCACGCCGGCCGAACATTTCGACTGTCTCCTACCGGCCAATCCGGTACTCGGAGAAGACGCTCATGAGCGGGGTGCAGGTTCATCGGATCGAAGGCATCCCCGTGCGCATCTTCACTCCCGCAAAGACTGTCGCCGATTGCTTTAAGTACCGCAGCAAAATCGGCATCGACGTGGCGATCGAAGCGCTGCGCGATACGCTCAGGCAGAAGAAGGGCACCATAGACGAAATCAACGCGTACGCCCAACTTTGCCGCGTGGGAAACGTGATCCGGCCTTACCTCGAAGCATCGGTATGAAGAAAACCGTGAAGAACCTCGGGGCCTCCCTGCGCGCCAGGCTTCTGGATCATTCCCGCCTTTCGAAACAAGATTTCCAGTTTGTCCTGGATCGTTGGGCGGCCGAACGCTTTCTCCTTCGATTGGGATTGTCGACCCAGCGTGAGCGCTTCGTTTTGAAGGGCGCGACACTTTTCCTGATCTGGTGTGGAAGCCTGCCTCGACGCACGCGCGACGTCGATTTGCTCGGGTACGGATCTCCTGAGATCGAGGATGTAACTGCGGCAATGAAAGAGGTGTGCTCCATCAAGGCAGAGGACGGCATTGTCTTCGACGCGGACGCCATCACCGCCGAGCCGATCCGCGAAGAGGCTGAGTACCATGGCATTCGGGTCTGGATCCCGGCTACTCTCGACGGGGCAAGAACCCAGTTGCAAATCGACATAGGCTTTGGCGACGCTGTCGATCCGGCCGTGGAGGAGCGCGAGGTTCCGGTGATCATTCCACTGGACGCCCCGAGGCTCAGTACTTATCCGCCAGAAGTAGTGATTGCAGAGAAGTTCCAAGCCATGGTCCACCTTGGTATCGCCAACAGCCGGATGAAGGATTTCTTCGACATCTGGTTCTTGTCGCAGGAGCAATCTTTCCAGATGATCCGGCTTGCTCGCGCGCTCAGGGCCACGTTTGTGCGACGAAAGACTGAACTACCGGTCCAGCTTCCGACTGCCCTCACCGATACGTTCCTGAGAGATCCGGGAAAAGCGGTGCTCTGGCGAGAATTCCTGAAACGCATCGATCTCCCTCGGTCGCCAGCTACTCTCGACGAGGTTGGGAAGACAATCACAGTCTTTGTGATGCCGGCTGTTGAGTCCGCGCGAACGCAGGAGCCGTCGGAGTCTATCTGGTCGCCAGGAGGGCCCTGGAATCGGGTAGAAAAGACTTGAGCGAGCAAGGAGCGAACACCACGACGCGTGTCTACCGCAGTGGATCGGAATCGCATTAAATGATCAGAAGCTCGATGAAGTGCGCGGACCCAAGCCCGCGCCCGAATGTATTTCGAGACCCTTGAAACCCAAATCCCCCAACAGTCCGCGGAGCCGCATGTGCTGATCGCCGCAATTCTCCAACGACGCGTTGGACTCCTTGGGCGTTAGGCACCTCACCACCGGTCGAGGAACTCTACCCGGTTCCTCATCGCCTCTTCCGTCAATGAGCCGATCAGGTGTACTAGCCGGCGAATCTGCTCCCCAATCGAGTAGCGCTCCTGCTGAGCCAAGATGATGCCCGCATGGCTGCGGCCAGTCAACGTCCATTGTGTGTGGATCTCGTGGAAATCCCGGATGTTGTACGAGTAGAGCGCGCGACCTTTAGCCGTGGCCAAGCTGAGGTGTTCTTCATCTTTCCGGCGGATCATATCGGCTTCGGTAGCGGTGATCACATCGATTCCGCGGGACCGAAGCCCGCGAACAAGGTCGCCGTCCATCGCGTCCTCGTCAACGTACAAACGAAGTCGGCTCACATTCGATTTGCCCGCGCCGGGAAGAGTTCCTCAGCCGCCGCTTCCTCGGCCTCGATGTCGCCGTCAATCTCATCTCGGTTCGCGTGATAGTAAGCCAGAGCTGCATGGATCTGGGCTAGCGTCAGATGCTCAATCTTGGCGGCGATCTCCTCCGGCGTCAGGCCCAGGTTGTACCATCCTGCAATTCGTCGAACCGTGACACCGGTACCGGCGATGCAGGGCCGACCTTTGCGGATCTCTGGAGATCTCTCAATCAGGGTACCGATATCGACGACAGTGGGCATATGGTGCTCGATTCATCCTCAGTATAGAACGTCGCAGAGGGAAACGCGTGCTTTCCACTACTGTCTGATTCCGCGTAGCAGCCGTCGCGCGGACCAGGTGACAATCCCGAAAAACGTCGCGAAGCTCAGAAGGATTACGACGAGCTGGCGCTTCGGCGAGAGTTGCGTCACTTCGCGTCCCGGCGGGACGCCAAAATCGAGCCAGACCCGCAGACGCACAGATGCCGGGGTGTCGCCCTGATTGTCCACCACCACCGCGTACTCGCCAGCCCCGCAGACATGCGGTATGACACTGCCGGACGCTCCGAACTCAGTCTCCTCGATCACGCCGTGTGGCAGCTCGTCGCGTAGCCGCTCCACATCCTGGTGCCGCATCAACGCCAGACGCACTTGTGGCGGACCCGATTCCACCGTGTAAGAGGCATAGACCATCGCCGGCTTCTGGTGGAGGCCGACCGGCACGTATTGCCACTTGTTGGCGGGGATCTGATACGCCTGGTCCACCACGTTGACCACGGTGGAAGCGGTCAGCAACAAGATCCAGGCAAACGCGGTCATAGTAGACCGGCACTGTTCCGGGTGGGCCACGTGGGACTGGCCAAAGGGTACAATAGGGCCATGAACGACAGTATGGCACAGCCGCAGGAGGGGTTCGGTGCGCTCGAACTGCCCTCCTGGAAGACCACGCTGAGCTGGGTGGCCGCAGTTTTGGTCGCCCTTCTGTTTTTGGCCTCCGGTCTTTGGAAGATCACCGATGTGCAAGGAGCGGCCATGCGCATGGCGCAGGCCAAGGTTCCGGAGTCGCTAAGCCAGGCCGCCGCGTTGCTGTTCGGCATTGCCGAAACCGTGGGCGCCGTGCTCATCCTGGTGCCCAGATTCCGCCGTTGGGGGGCGATCGTCACCGGTCTCCTGCTGGTCGCGTTCATGGTCTACATCGGGATCTACTACAACGCGCTTCGCGGCGAGGACTGCAGTTGCTTCCCATGGCTCAAACGCGCCGTGGGGCCGGGCTTCTTCATCGGCGATGGCCTCATGCTGTTGCTGGCGGTGTGCGCGGGGATCTGGTCGAAGCGGCCGGGAAGCCTGCGTAGCGCCTTTTTGATCCTGGGCGCTGTGAGTGTGTTTGCGCTGGTCTCCTACGGCGTTGCCGAAGCGCGGCAGACCGGCACCAAGGCTCCCGACGTCGCCATGGTGCAGGAAGTGCTGCCAGCGGGCGCGCAAGCGGAGCAACCACCGGAAGCGAAGCCCTATTCGCTCCAGCATGGTAAGATCCTCCTGTTCTTTTTCGACCCCCAGTGCATGCACTGTCTCGATGCCGCCAAGCGGATGTCGAAGCTGGACTGGGGCGATACCAGGATCGTGGCCATCCCCGTGGAGATGCCGCAGTACGCGCCGCAGTTTTTGCGCGACACCGGAATGAAGGCCGTGTACACGAAGGAGTTCGAAAAGCTGGCGCCGATCTTTTCCTACACCGCGTATCCGTTCGGCGTAGCGCTGGAGAATGGCCGCGAGAAGGCGCCCTTGACGAAGTTCGAGGGCGAAGAGCCGGCGGCCACCCTCAAACAACTGGGGTTTGTACACTGACCCGTAGTCTGCGATAATATTCCCCAATCCGAGGCAGCGTTCCGGCTGCCGCACTTTCCCAGTCGCGCCCCCTCACGGCGCGCGTGGGTGGAAACAGAGAGGTGGAGTATGCGCAGCATTGTGATTCTCATCGCCTTTTCGTTGGCAGCCTTTGGCCAACGTCACAAAGTGGAAGAAGTGGACACGGGGAAGCCTGAAGGAAAGCTCCTCCAGCAACTCCTGCAGGAGAACGATCCGGCCAAGAAAACCGCCCTGATGGAGCAGTTCGCCAGCCAGTTTCCCAAGCTGGAGACTTCGGCGTGGGTACTCGATCAACTGCAAGCGAGCTACGTCAAGGCCGGCGACACCGAGAAGATCATCGCTGCCGGCGAGAGCCTGCTGGCCATCGATCCGGACGATCCCGAGGCCGCGCTGCAATGTCTCAAGGCCGTGGAGACGAAGAAGGATGTCGCGCTGATCAAGAAGTGGTCGGCGACTACTTCCAGCAATGCCAGAAAAATGGTGAACACCCCCAAGCCTGCCGAGGCCGATGCGGTGGAGAGCTGGAAGACTGAGGTGGATTATGCCAAACAGGTGGACACTTACTCCGAGTACGCCCTGTTTAGCGCAGCGGTGCAGGCGCGAGACCCCAAGGTGGTGATCGACCTGGCCGAGACGCTGAGCCAGCGGAATCCCAAGAGCGAGTACACCGCCAAGGTGCAGCAGGCCATGTTTGTGGCCTACCAGCAGTCCGGGGCCAACGACAAGGCGCTTGCCCTCGCAGAACACACAGTGGCCACCGATCAGAGCAATGAGAATATGCTTCTGGTGGTGACCGACAACTATGTCCAAAACAAGAAGGATCCGGAAAAGATCCACGCCTATTCCGCAAAGATCGTCGAAGTGATGGCCTCGAAGCCGAAGCCGGAGGGCACCAGCGACGGGGACTGGGCCGCCCACAAGAGCCAGGTGACCGGTGCGGCCTGGTACATGAGCGGAAAACAGTACTCCAACGACAACCGGCATGCGCAGGCGGACCAGGATTTGAAGAAGGCATTGCCGCTGATCGATGCGAGCCCCGGGCTGGCTGCCCTCAAGCCCGAAGTGCTGTTCCTGCTGGGGCTCTCGGATTACAACCTGGCCAAGACTACTCCGGAGATGGCACAGGCCGCGGCGAATTATTTCCGCGCCTGCGCGGCCCTCAAGAGCGGCTTCCAGGCTACCGCCGCCACCAATCTGAAGCGCATCCAAACGGAATATCATGGGATCAAGTGAACCTTCTCATACCGAACTTGGGATCTACTTCGCTGAAGTACCAGATCCTCGAAATGCCGTCCGAGATCGTGCTCGCGAAGGGGCGGCTGGAACGCGTTGCCAACTATCGTGAAGCTATCCGTCAGGTGGACGCTGGGGAAACGCCGATCGATGCGGTGGCCCTCAAGGCGGTGCATGCGGGCCCACGGTATCGCGGCACATTTGTAGTCGACGAGGGGGTGGTCGAGGCGCTCCGCCAATTTCTGCCCGCCGCGCCGGCGCATAACGCGATCTACCTGACAGCCATCGAGGCTTTCCGTGAGGCCATGCCCGGGGTCCCCATCGTGGCGGCATTCGAGCCGGAGTTTCATGCCACCATGCCGGAGCACGCGCGGCTCTACGGGGTGCCCGCGTTCTGGCTGGAAGAGGGCGTCGCCAAGTACGGATTTCATGGAGCCTCGCATCAATATATAAGTGAGCGGGTGGCCGCCCTGTTGGGTCGCCATACGAAGCTGGTGAGCTGCCATCTGGGCGGCAGTTCGTCGATGTGCGCGATTGTGGACGGCCGGTCGGTGGATACGACGATGGGGTTTTCGCCGCAATCGGGACTGGAGAATGCGACGCGCCACGGCGATCTGGATGTCTTCGCGGTGCTCTACATGATGGAGCGCCATGGCTGGAGCACGGAAGAGGTCCGCAAGCAGCTCTCAACCGGCGGCGGTCTGGCGGGCCTGTCAGACGTGCCCGGTGGCGACTTGCGGGACATCGAGGCCGCGGCGGGGCAGGGAAGCCGGCGGGCGGAACTCGCGCTTGAGACGTTCGCGTATCAGGTGAAGAAGACGTTGGGGGCGTTTGCGGCGGCGATGGGTGGATTGGAGGCCGTGGCGTTTACGGGCGGGATCGGCGAGAATTCGGCGCATTTGCGGACGGCTTGCTGCGAGGGTCTGGAGTTCTTGGGAATCAGGCTGGATGCGGCTAGGAATGAGGGGGGTACGGGAGACCGGGTGGTCTCCGCGAAGGATTCTCGGGTGACTGTGCTGGCGTTAGCGACGAATGAGGAGTTGATCGTGGCGCGGCGGGCGTGGAGGTGTTTGAGAGGGTGAGGAGTTGCGTCATTTCCCAGTTACGGCAACGGGAATGCGTATGATCCGGTTCTCCCACTCCTCGGGATCCGAGGCGGCCCAAACGAGTAGCAACGCTTCAATTACATCCGCCACGGGAGTTTTCTGTTTTACCAGAAACACGCCTGGACTGGAGCCTCCGGCCTCAAGGAAGTCCCCAAAATGCCCCGGCATGGTCCTCAAATCGGAAGTGACCAGAATTCGACCTTCCGAGGCGGCGAGGGCCAGGACGTCGGGATCGGGAACCTCCTCGAGGTTTGCGTCGTTGGAAGAAAGGAAATCGATCGTGCGCTCGCGGCGCAAGCAACCCTTGACGATCGCATCGTGAAGGCTGGCATCCGCAAGGAAGCGAATCATTCGTCAGCTTCGCCGCGCCAGCATTTGCTGGCGCATCCGCTCGAACTTCTCTTTGATGTCAGGAGGCGTTGGATGGGTCTTCGTGAACTCGTCCTCTTCGCAGCTCCGCTCCGCTATGTCCCCTTCCACCTCGTTCTTATTGCTCAAGTAGAAGGAGATGGCGCCGTTGACTTGATCGAGACTCAGAGTTGGGTAGTGCGAGCGGATCGCTTCAGGATCTTCGCCATTGCGGTACTCCGAAACGACGTGGGCTAGAGGCACGCGGCTCCTAATAAGGTAAAAACTCCCATGCCGGCGTTCGACGAATTCATTCTGCATGCTCAGATCCAACTTCAGTTTATCGCAAGCTGGGGCCCGGTCGCGACCATTTGTTCCTGTCGTCAACTCCCTCCGCGCCAGCATTTGCTGCCGCGCGCGCTCCAGCTTTTCCTTGAGGTGGGGAGGCGCCGGGTGAGTCATGTCGAACTCGTCTTCTTCACGCTGGCGTTTCGCCATGTCCTTTTCTACTTCTTCCTTGTTGCTCAGGTAGAATGCAATCGCGCCATTGACCTGCTCAAGACTCAGAGTTGAGTAGTGCAATTGGATGACTTCAGGCTCTTCCCCATTGCGGTACTCCCAAACGATCCGTGCGACCGGTATGCGACTCCCGATAAGGTAAAAACTCCCATGCCGACGTTCGACAAATTCTTTGTGCATGTTCGACCCAACTTCAGTTTATCGCAAGCGGGGCTCCCGGTCGCGACGAGCGCCACGTCCGCTTGCGGCCCCGGTGACGCCCCGACATCCAGTACCATGCATTCATGTGCTCGAAAGTCTCTGCATTGCTCCTCGCCGGATTGCTCGCGTCCCACGCGGCGGAACGCATCCCCATCAAGGTCGTAGTAGTGACCATGTTCGAACGCGGAGCCGATACCGGCGACGAACCGGGCGAGTTCCAATTCTGGGTCGAGCGCGAGAAACTGGACCGCGTCCTGCCTCTTCCGCAGGCCTATCACAGTCTGCGACTGAACCGCGAGGGCGTGTTGGGTACGGTCACTGGCATCGGTACAGCACGCGCGGCCGCCAGCATTATGGCCTTGGGGCTCGACCCGCGCTTCGACCTACGCAAGGCCTACTGGCTGGTCGCCGGGATCGCGGGGATCGATCCGGCCGATGGGTCGTTGGGCTCGGCGGCATGGGCGGAGTGGGTGGTGGACGGAGATCTGGCGCACGAGATCGACGCCCGCGAGATCCCCAAGGACTGGAAGACCGGCTATATCCCGCTGCGCAAGTCCGTACCCTACGAGTTGCCTCGGAAGGAGCCGGACGAGGGCGAGTGCTACCACTTGAATCCGGCCTTGGTCGACTGGGCGTACCGTCTCACCAAAGACGTCAAGCTGGAGGATACCGAGGCGATCCGCGCGCGGCGGGAACAATACGCGGAGACGAACGCCCGGCGCCCACCCTTTGTGCTGAAGGGAGATACTCTCTCGTCAATGACCTTCTGGCACGGCAAGCTCATGAGCGAATGGGCCAACGACTGGGTGAAGTACCACACACAAGGCCAGGGTAACTATGTGACCACGGCCATGGAAGACACCGGCACGCTGCAGGCGCTCACGTTCCTGAGCAAGACCGGGCGCATCGACTTGAATCGCGTAATGGTGTTGCGCGCGGCTAGTAACTACGACCAGCAGCGTCCCGGCATTACTGCGGCAGAGAGCCTGGCAGAGACCAAGATCGCCCAGTACAGCGCCTACCGGCCGGCTCTGGAGGCTGCCTGGCGGGTCGGTCACGTGGTAGTGGAGGAGTTGAGCCGGCATTGGCCGAAGTATCGCGACAACGTGCCGTAGCGTTGTGTGCCACAACCGCCAGGCACTTGCTGATGCCGGAAGGTTCGGATACCATTTCTATTGTGAATCCCGAGATCCAGGGCATCCGTCCGAATAGTCCGCTCCACTGGGGCAGAGCGGGTAACGGCATGGCCTGGCATCACGTCATACCATATTCGCTCTTACGCGGCGTGTGGAACCGCCTGGTTGGCCAGCATATCGCGACGGACCTGCCCGAAGCGCGTGTGACCATCCGGCAATACCTATCTCTTTGCGATCGCGGTCTGCAGGGTATCGACGAGAAGCTCGATAAGATGCGCTTCGAGGACGAGGAACGGCGACGCGCCGGGCACTACCGGCTCGAACAACTGAGCACTCCTGAAGTGAACGAGCTACAAACGGCGGCCGTGTGGCCGGCCTGGAACATCGTCGGCGGTCCCACTGGCACAAGCCGACGCGACGATCCGGAGAAACTCGATCTCGACATCGATCGGTTTATGGTTGGATTACGGCCGCCAGAACGCGACCGTATGCGGACGATTGAGGACCTGTCGACGCGACTCCAGGCATTTGTCGATTCCGGACCGGAGCCGGACGGGGCGGCCTTACACACGCTCTCTTCCGATATAACATTAGCGCGGCGTCTGTCTGGAAATAATCTGGTCGGATGTGATCTTCCGATCCCGTTCCGGCCTGAGATGTGGGTCCAGGAGAGCGGCGGTCTGTGGAGAAAACGGCGTCCTGATGAGTAACTGCGATCTTTGAATCTGCAAGCGAGGGGGCTGCGCAGAGTGACTACTCCGACACAATCCATTCAGAAGAAGTTTACCGACGCGCTCGACCAGCTTGTCGAAGAGGTGAAAGCGGACAGGTCTATCCTCGCGGCTATCCTGTGCGGCAGTCTGTCACACGACACGGTTTGGGCAAAGTCTGACATCGACCTGGCCCTCGTGACCATCGACGATAAGAAAGTGGAGAAGTCCAGCGTGGCGCTCTATGCCGGTGGGGTGAACGTTCACGCTTTTCTGATGCCGCGGGCGGAGTTCCGCAAGACGGTCGAAGCCGCTGTCCATAACTCGTTCATGCACTCCCTGCTGGCCAAGGGGCGGCTGCTCTACACACATGACGAGACCATCGCGGCTCTTTGCTCGCGGCTGCACGAGATCGGCGATCGCGATACGCAACTGCAACTCCTGGGCGCGGCGACCCACGCGCTGACGTCCATTTACAAAGCGCATAAGTGGTTCGTCACGCGCGGCGACCTGGACTACACCGCGCTCTGGATTCTCTACGCCGCAACGCCGCTGGCGCGGATCGAGGTGATCGGCGCCCGTCTGCTGGCGGATCGCGAGGTCATCCCCCAGGCGATGAAGCTGAATCCAGCGTTCTTCACCACTATCTATACCGCGATGCTCAACGGAAAGAAGACGAAGAAAAGCGTGCAGGGCGCGCTGGACGCCATCGACGCCTACGTGGCCGAGCGAACGTCTACACTGTTCGGACCGCTGCTCGATCACCTGCGCGAGGTAGGCGAAGCGCGCTCCGCGACCGAGATCGAGGCCCACTTCAAGCGCAACTTCAACATAGAGGGCGTGACCACAGCATGCGAGTACCTGTCTGACCAGGGCCTGATCGCCAAAGTGTCGACCCCCGTTTTGCTGACGAAGAAGAGCAACGTGGTGGTACAGGAGCTGGCGTTCGTCCATACTCGTATAGCAGAGGGGACGAATGGCGACTACTAAAGGCGCGAGCGCGCGCCAGTTGGCAACCGGCGTGCAGATTAGCGATCGGCCACACACAGCAGCGCGTACCACTATCGCCGTCCACGGGGTGCGCGTCCACAACCTCAAGAACATCTCCGTCGAGATTCCCCGCGACAAACTGATCGTAGTCACCGGCCTCTCGGGGTCCGGCAAGTCCAGCCTGGCATTCGACACCATCTACGCCGAGGGGCAGCGGCGCTACATGGAATCGCTCTCCACCTACGCGAAGCGCTTCGTCGCACAGGTGGCCAAGCCCGACGTCGATTTCGTCTACGGCCTCTCTCCCGTGATCTCCATCGAGCAGAAGACCATCGCCAACAACCCGCGCTCCACCGTCGGCACCATGACCGATATCGCCAGCTACCTGAACCTGCTCTACGCCACCATCGGCCAGCCGCACTGTCCGCGCACCGGCGAGCCCACGCCCAGCCGGACCGCGAGCCAGATCCTAGAGGCGATCCTCGCATTGCCTCAGGGGACGGAGATTGAGCTGCGTGCGCCCGTGTTCCAGCAGTACGGCGAGGAGTTGGATTTCGTCCTGACCGAGGTGCGGAAGAAGGGGTGCCGGCTGCTGATCGTCGACGGCAAACCGATCGACATTTCGGCGGAGGTGGAACTCGACGAATCCCAGGTCAAGGACATGGACGCGGTGGTGGACCGCTTCGTGGTCGGACCCAAGCACGAGAAGGCCATCAAGGCGGGCATCGCCGCCACGCTGCTGGTGGGCGATGGCCTGCTCCAGGTTCAGATCACGAAAGGCGCGGGCAAGGCGGAAGCGGAGCGCTTCTACCGAGGGCTCGCGAGCAAGACGCACCACTTCGTCTACGGCGACATACAGCCCGAGTACTTCATGTTCAACAACCCCGAGAGCGCCTGCCGCACCTGCGGCGGACTCGGGGTCCACAAGCTTACTCACCCGGAGTTACTGGTCCCCGACCCGCGGCGGTCGATCGC
>PMTT01000933.1:22511-40568 GCA_003167275.1 Bryobacterales bacterium
GCCATCCTGGAGGGGCTCGACCATAAGAAGCTGGTGGTGCGCGTCCCGCCCGAGGCCAAAGTCAAGCGCGACGAAGGGGCAGGGAAGGAGGTCGGCTTCGGCGGGATCGCGCGGCGCATCGAGCGCCACTACCGGCGGTACCGGCAGCGCGGCGAAGCCAGCTCCGGGATGGAGGCGTGGCTCGACAAGGTGATGGTGGAGCACATCTGCCCCGACTGCAAAAGCGCGCGCGTCCGCGCCACCCGCCTGCTCTTCACCATCGAGGGCAAGACCCTCTACGATGTCGGCCAGATGCATTTCGACGAGCTGCACGCGTTCCTCGGAACGGTAAAGCCGGCGGGCCGCGGCGCCGATGCGGGCCGTCACGTACTGGGCGAGATCCGCGGCCGGCTGGAGTTGCTGCTGGGGATCGGGCTCGATTATCTGAACTTCAATCGCCGCTCCGGCACGCTCTCGGGGGGCGAGTCGCAGCGCATCCGTCTGTCCACGCAGATCGGCTCGGGTCTGATGGGGATGCTCTACGTGCTCGACGAGCCCTCGATCGGGCTGCATCCGAAGGACAACGTCAAGATGATCGCGACGCTCGAGAGCCTGCGCGACATCGGCAATACCGTCATCGTCGTGGAGCATGACGAGGACACCATCCGCGCCGCCGACCACATCGTGGAGATGGGCCCCGGGCCGGGCGTACATGGCGGCGAAGTGGTGGTGCAGGGGACCATCGACGACGTGCTGGCGTGCAAGGCCTCGCCGACAGGTCAGTTTCTCTCGGGCCGGCGGGCCATCGAGACGCCGCAACGCCGCCGCAAGGGCATTGGCAAGTCACTCAAGGTGCGCGGCGCGCGGGAGAACAACCTCAAGAGCGTGGACGTGACGTTCCCGCTCGGCGTGCTGGTGGCCGTTACCGGCGCGTCGGGCTCGGGCAAGAGCACGCTGATCAACGAGATCCTCTACAAGGCGTTGTGGAAGCGCCTGGTGGACACGCGCACGCTGCCGGGCGACCACGACGGCGTGGACGGACTGGAGCATGTGCATAAGGTGGTGAACATCGACCAGTCGCCGATCGGGCGCAACAGCCGGTCGAACCCGGCCACTTACATCGGCTTCTACGACACCATCCGCGACCTGTTCACCGAGGCGCCCCTGTCAGTGGAGCGCGGCTACAAAGCAGGCCGGTTCAGCTTCAACGTCAAAGGCGGCCGCTGCGAGGAGTGCCAGGGAGAGGGCGCGATCACGACGCAACTCTACTTCATGCCCGACGTGGAAGTGACCTGCGGCGCGTGCAAGGGCGCGCGCTTCAACAGCGAGACACTGGATGTGACGCTGCGCGGAAAGACCATCGACGACGTGCTGAACATGTCGGTGGAGGAAGGCGTGGGCTTCTTCGCCGGCGAGCCGGCGGTGGGCAAGAAGATCCAGGTGCTGAGCGATCTGGGGCTGGGGTACCTGACGCTGGGCCAATCGGCGACGACTCTCTCCGGTGGCGAAGCGCAGCGCATCAAGATCGCGACGGAGCTGAGCAAGCTGCAGCGGTCGAAGCACACGGTGTACATTCTGGACGAGCCGACTACGGGCCTGCACCTGGCGGACGTGGAGCGCCTGCTGGAGTCGTTGAACAAGCTGGTGGACGCGGGCCACACCGTGCTCCTGATCGAGCATCATCTCGACGTGATTAAGACGGCCGATTACGTGATCGACTTGGGGCCGGAAGGCGGGCATGCCGGCGGGGAAGTCGTGGCAACGGGGACGCCTGAGGCTATCGCGGCGTGCAAGGCGTCGCATACCGGAAGATTCTTGAAGGCGCACCTGAAGTAGGACAGACGATCGTTTTTTGTCGTCTGTCATTCTGACAGCGCCACCGATCCGGAATTGATAGCCAGACTGTCTGAATCGATCCCTTCAACCGTAGTTGCCATATCGGCCGGATCGAGTCCACTACGCGCCGACCTACTGTCGATCTTATCCCCGCCGAGGCGGAATCGCGACACCTCACGCAGGAAGCACTTGCTCTATAATCATCTTAGGACATTACCAACAATGGACGAAGTTCGGGAAGCTGTGCTGGTTCGAGTAGTTCGCTGCGACATGGGGACCCTCCAAAGCTAAGGACATCTATGATGTACGACAATTTACCGTACAAGTCCATCTCGTGCGGCCGTGGCCAACTCCACCGCACCCCGGAAGCCCCATGCTGGCCGACTTTGTCCATTCCTGTCGGCGAAGAAACACCAATACCCATCCATTGGCCCGGTTGCCGAATCTTCTTTCCAAACGTCATTCACCAGACCTGATGGTCCAACGATCACTACATCTCGTATGCTCATGGGCGGGCACTACAAGCCCTTGTGGGTTATTGGCAACAATGGGAAAAGGTGCAAAACTAAGGCTTACTCAATGATGCAAGAAGCGGCAGCAGACAGGCCGAAAGGGCCGGAACTCGTCTTCGGTTTGGTTGGTCCCCTCGGCACCGATCTCGATCTGGTGGGCTGCGTGCTGCAAGACGTACTGAGCCAGGTGGAGTACAAAAGCGAGGTCTATCGTCTCAGCGTACTGATGCGTGACGTTCCGAAGGAACCCTGGTCTCTTCTGAAGGACGGCCCGTTCGATCAGATGGTTGACAGCCATATGACGGCGGGCAACAGATTCTGTGAAGCCCTCGAACGAAACGATGCCGTTGCCCTTCTTGGTATCGGTGCTATTGCTGACACGCGTGACGCGGTTGTGGGTGACGCCAACCTGTCCATTCCCCGATTTGCTCACATCGTAAGATCATTGAAACGCCCGAAAGAGGTCGAGACGCTTCGCAAGATCTACGGACCAACATTTTTCTTGGTTGGAGCCCACGCGCCTAGGGCTAAGCGCCTTCAAAACGTTGCAACCAAGATCGCCGAATCGCACTTCAGCAATAAGATCTCGGACCATGTCATTGAGGCGGAGAGATTATTAAAACGGGACGAAGCAGAATCGGGGGATTCCGGCCAGAACGTACGGGACACGTTCCCATTGGCGGACATCATCGTAGACTCGACCCAAGAAACAAGGATGACTGAATCGCTTTCGCGATTCATTGAACTCCTGTTTGGGAATACATTCCATACGCCTGCCAAAGACGAACAAGGCATGTTCTGTGCCAACGGAGCGGCATTTCGCTCTGCTTCCCTTGCTCGGCAAGTCGGTGCGGCCTTGTGCCGGCTTGATGGGACGGTCATCGGGTTAGGAGTCAACGAAGTGCCGAAGTTTAGCGGCGGCTTATATTGGGATGACGATTCTTTTGATGGGCGCGATTTTCGTAGCGGATATGATACCAGCGACAGGATGAGAGAGAATCTCCTTGCGGATATCCTGGACCGCCTGCAAAGAAATCAGTGGCTTGCCGAGTCCAGGAAGACCATGCATGTAACCGAAATGGTCAAGGAGGCGCTACGGGATGGCAAGGATGGTGAACAGCCGATAATGAAGGGCGCCCAATTCACGAGCACGATCGATTTTGTACGCGCTGTTCACGCCGAAATGGCCGCGATAACCGACGCAGCTAGACATGGTGTTGCAACTAAGGACTGTGTCCTTTACACGACTACATTTCCCTGCCATGACTGTGCCAAACACATCGTCGCGGCAGGAATCAAACGCGTTGTTTATCTCGAACCATACGCGAAGAGCCTTGTAGCAGAGCTCTATTCGGATTCGATTGTTGTCGATGGAGAGGGACAATGCGGTGACAAAGTTCCGTTTGAACCTTTTGTCGGTGTTGCCCCAAAGCGCTACTCGGACCTCTTTGCGTTGGCTGGCCGAGGCAGAAAGAACAAGGACGGCACTGTCAAAGCATGGCGTCGATCCGGATCTCTCCCAAATATTCCTGAATACAGCGTTGCGAGGATGGCTGCTGAACAAAAAGAGTTCAAGGATTTCAAGAACAAAATGGAACGAAAAGGCTTAGTGCCGGAGGAATCGAATCTATGAGTTTGCGAAAGGATTGGCTCAACCGTCAATTCGTAAGAGTTGACGCCGACGTGCGAAGCTGGCCTATCTCTATGAAGGTAGAAGCTGGCTTTGTTACTAGAGAGCAAGCAGCGCAATTGCTGTCATCCACTTCTAACGAGAAAGCCGCGGACGTTGAGGTAGCACTTAAAGAGCCAGCTAAGAATAGTGATTAACTAACCATGGGTTATTCAGTAACAGATTCCGCCCGCTGCCGCATTACGTGCTCTTACGTGCTCTTANNGCTCTTACGTGCTCTTACGTGCTTTGATAATAGGCGCGAACACCTTCGATCAGCGCGAGCGCCCGATCCTTATTAGTGTCCGCGTATTTCAGTTGCCTTAGTAAGTAGGAGTACGCAGTGGCCGCGATTTCGCGTGACCCGGCCGCGACGTCGAGGGCCCACGCCCGACAGCCCCGTACAAAGTCGCGGTGAGGACACCCTGAGAGGTACGCGTCGAGTTCCCCCCATTTCTTCGCGGTTTCGACTGAAGGCCACTCAGAACTGTAGAAGACACCGTCCGGATGGAAGATTCCGCTCAGTTCAAGCGTTACCGGATCGAGTGCCGGAGGACCATCAGCAATGTCCCCATAATCGATCAAAGCAGGTGCACCTAATCGGTTGACCAAGACATTCCCGCCGTGCAAATCCCCATGGGTACAACACCACCTCAGATGAATGGACAATGCCTCGAAATCTGTAGCCCAATCGAGGCTATATGTATCTATGACGAGGCGAGCAGATTTGTCCGAGAGCAGGCGCCGCCGGACGTCGCTTATCGCCTTGGGTTGCCATGGCACGCCGTCGGACCATTTGGTCAGCAAATGTGCCAACCCCGCGAGAGCATCCGGCACGATAGGATTGTCCTCCCGCACCAATTCAAAAAGCGACATATCGTAACCCTCCGCGAGACTGTAGAATACGCCAGCCCGATCTCTCGCCCCGAACTGAATCGTCTCCAGACGCCGTGGGGTCGCGACGGGTTCGAGTCGGGTAACATGTCGGTCGTACCGCTCAGCCTCGGCTTCGATCTCTTGAAGCGTTCCAAGCTTTGCAACCGCCCGGTCCCGAATGCCGCCGTCACTGCCCGTGATCGTCATACGTAATACCTTACTCCCGGAAAGCCCTCCGAGCTTCGTCAGAGCGCAGTGTACACCTGAGCGTCGGCGCGTAAAGATTCGCACGAGACGATCTTCGGCGGTGCTGAGATCCACCTCGTTCGTCCGACTCAGTTCCACATCAGCCAGTCGGTGAACTGCTTGAGCCATAGATGTAATAAGCCCCGGGAACTCCTTGAAATCCCATTTCTTCAGGAACTGGACGACTCCAACCTTAACCCCGTCGCCCCAAATATCAACATGGTGCTGCCGACGCAGAAGATCCGGGATAAAACTCTCAGCGGGAGAACCCGTTAAAATACAAATTGGAGTTCCCGGGGATAGTTGTTGGGTCTTCGTAAACACGGCCAAACCGTGCTCGGTAGCCGCTCCGAGGTGACCGTCGGTGGTCGGAATCTTCAGATCGAGAACCACCAGATCGAAGAACTCATGGGTTAATCTCTCAAGTGCCGAATCGCGGCTATGTGCAACGACTACTTCGGCTTTTACGGCCGAAGCGATTGCCTTTTCTAAATCTGAGACGAATTCCAGATCGTCCTCGACTACCAACACGCGCATCTCTATTTGCACCAGCGCACCTCGAACAAAGCTCCACCGAACGCTCCATTGACAAGACGGACCACCCCGGCGACGGTGTCCAGGGCCTGACGAGCTATGGCAAGCCCGAACCCGAGGTGGTCCTTCTTAGTCGTGTTTCCTATAGCAAACGCCTGCTCAGCAGTGCCTAGCAGACCTCGCCCACCATCTAATACAGAGACCCAGTATTCAACGTCCGTTTCACCCCAGTTAACCACCACGTGCCTATCAGAACCGAAATCCGCGCTGGCGTCTAGTGCGTTTCTCAGACCGTTAGAGATGGCAAGGCCCAGCAGAATAGGATCCCCGTTAATCAGGAAGGGACTTTGCCCCTCAAGGTCGACTAGGACACTGCGGCTATGCGCCTCATCGGCCACCAGTTCCCGCAACATCGACGCTATGTCAAACTCCCTCGCATGTACCGGCGCAGCAGCCATCCTCAAGTCGGAAATCGCCTCCAAGACGCTCTTGAGACGTTCGAGTTTCTCGTGAGCCCTGCTGTTCGGCAGGTCCTTCGCGACCTCGGCCAGCGCAACGCCAAGGAGGGGGGCGATTTCGTGGAGCAAGGTAGCGGTAACCTCTTGTACGGCCTTGTTGTACACCGCCCGCCGGACCGAATCAGATATCTCAGGCTCCAGGTGGGAATCGCGTGTCAATAGCACTCGATCAGAGGTGCCCCGCTTAAGAGCGGACCGCAGTGCTTGCTTTACATACGAAACACTCTCGGCCTGGAGGGCCTGTCTGACGGGGGCTAAGTCTGAGGGCACTGCCGTACGCGCAATGAACCTGGCGGCTTTCAGTCGGTCGTGGGGAGAAGCGGATTTTAGTAACTCTAGAGCAGTGGCACGGTCCATTATGATTGGTGGGCTTTGTAAAAGGCGGCGCGCTTTCGGAAGGCCTCAGCGCCTCCTTCCATCAGTGTTGTAATGGCTTGCACGACCGCCGGACTCTCTAGCTTGCCTTCCGTCGCCACAAAACCCCGGCGACCATCTGACCCAAGGTGGACAACCTTCTGCGCTTCGCCTAATACTGGGATATTGGCGTTATGCGTGGACAATACCATCTGCTTCTGGGCGGAGGATCGGCGCAATGCGGGGATGAGGGTATCGGCTATAAAGGCGTTATCAATATGATCTTCGGGCTGGTCGACGATGAGGATGCGGTCTTTATGTTCCAGTATAATGGGCAGAATCACGGTACACCGCTGACCTGTCGAGAGTTTCTGAATGCTTTTATAATCTCCCCCATCCAGTAACTGGAGATCGACTTTGTCCTCGACCGAGCAAGTCGCCAACTCGCCGAGATTGGCCTCCCGAAGCGCATTTATCACCCTGATAGCGCGATCTTTCGAAATTCGAAGCACTTCAACGAGCAGATCGACATCTGAACTCTCAACTGCATCAATCAACTCTCTGGGGCTGATCTGGGAGCCGATCATCTCAGCGAGGTCGTTGTAGCGCAGCCCGCTGCCCCGGAGAGCCGCGGATATAGCACCCACATACTGTTCCTGCTGGCCGGCTCTCTCGATTACAGTGCGGATCCGTGGGGCTAGCGCTGTGTTCAAGGTCGTAATGGCCTTTCGCCGGCTATTGAACCTCGCGGTTCTGATTTCCTCCAACCGGTCCAACGAAACGTTTCGTTCGCCAATCAGCGTTTTCAGCCGCTGTTCCGTATCACTGAGGACTCCCTTCAGAGCAATCAATCTGGCCTTTTGCTCTCGCAAGGACTGAGCCTGCCTGGCAATTGCTCCGGCGCCTTTTTGGATCTCATCAACTTCTTTGCGCAATGTACGGGTTTGGTCATCCAGGGCTACTCTTTGAGTGACGTATGATTCAGCAGCAGCCTCGGACATTGCCGTGATTTCGCCTGCCAGGCTTTGGGCTCTTTGGAGCACAGAACGTAACTGATCGACCTTAGATCGTACCGCCGCCAGTGGGTCTTGAACCGATGGGCTACTCGACCATCGATCAGGAAGGGGCGTGCTCTGGAGTAAACGGTCGGACGAGGCACACCACTGCTTAAATCCTTTCTGAAACCGGTCAACATAAGTGGCTAACACTGAAAGGTCGGTCGTACGGCTAACAAGGGCATCGAGCCGCTTCTTCTTCTCTGCGGATTGGGACGAAAGCTTCGACAAAGCTTCTTCTTGTGGTCGCAGAATTAAGAGCTGCTGGTCAATTTCGGAAATGGTAACGATCTGTTGTTGAAGATCAGATATTTCTTTCCTAAGGCTGTCGATGTCCTCCGTCTGTGATCTGACTTCAGCAGCCGCTGCTGCTTCGTCTATGTCGAACCGTCCCCTGCCCCGAACGAACTCGTCAATCATGCGCAGCCTACCCTCAGGCTCTAGGCCAACGGTTTCTATTTCAGTCTGGGACAAAATCAGAGGAGGCTGGAAAGGCGTGGCGGACCTCGGCGCACGGTCTTGGGCCGATCGAGACACCACTGTCTGCTGAGCTTCATGTGCGATCGTCACTACCGTCTGTCCTGCGCCTAACACTGCGCGAGCGTGCTCAAGGCTGTTCTTCGCCGCCGCGGGCGTAAGATTCGCGCTCCCCAAACAGTACCTTATCAGTTCGATGAGAGATGTCTTGCCTGTGCCTCGTGCTCCTATGATTACGTTCAGGCCAGACACCAGTTTCAGATTCAAGCCATCCAGAAAGCCGTCTTCGATTTGTATCCGTTCAATGTGCATGGGCACGGGCGCTCAATTCGTTGAAGCAACAGCACATTTTACGCTATCACAGGGAGACCTGCGCGAGGAGGTACGTACGGGGCACATCTGTACGGGGCACATCAGACCACCTTTGAGACCCAGTTGACTGGCTTGGGACCTTATTTCCTTGGCGTCGACACCAACTACGATCCAAGATTAGGAATGGTGAAGCCGGCTGGGTTCGCCGATCCGCGGACCTGCCATCCGCAAACCGGACAAGTGGCCGAGGTCGCCCCCAAACTTGAAACGCTCGTCTGGGAAGTTGCAAAACGGTCTCACACTTGCTCCATTGAGCACTGAAAAATGAAGCCCATCCGAGCGCTTCTCCGATTGGCCGGATAAGAGTCACGGTTCTTGAAAGAACTTTCTCTCAATCCCCTCAACCACTTACCGACTCCGAGGGCAAACTCCAGCCCCCTCGTCTGCTATTCCTGGTACATGAGGACCCCAAGTCTGTGGGACCGACGTCCATGTCTGTCCGTTTCGCACCCGGCGCCACGCTTCGCTGAAGGAACGACCGCTTCCCGCACCTCCGCTCTCTCGCTGGCAGGGAAACCAATTTCGCGCAAAGCCAATTTCGTAAACCCAATTACCTCAACAACGAATTGGGTCGTTTCGTCATTTTGTCTGCTCCGAAGCCGTGCACTCCCAAGCCAGACCCATCGCCCCGGCGCCATCCCCATGCGCCCCGCTTTGCCGAAGGAACGGCAGCCTCCCGCAACTCCGCCATCTCAGCCCGATCCGAGGTCAGAGTCGGCGAACCCCCGCCGGAAGCAAAGCCAATCGGTCTCAAAGACCAATTTCGTAAACCCAATCGGCTCAACAAAAATTGGGTTCGTTCCGTCATTTTGCCTGCTCGACACCCGTGGACCCCCAGTCCAGTCGCCACCCCCGGCGCCGTTACCGGGCGCCGCCCTTTCGTCTGAGACTGAGGAATGGCCATCCCCGGCAGTCCGGCCTCTCGGCGGAAGCAAACCCAATTTCGCTCAAAGCCATTTCGTAAATCCAATCGAATCAACAAAAATTGGGTTCGTTCCTTCATTTTCCCCGACTCCGGACCCCAGCCACCCGCCTCCTCCACCGCCACGTCCAACTTCCCGATGCCCCAAGCCACGTCGTCAATCCCGCAAACCCGCAACCCAGCGACCGTACCCCCCAGTACCCTCCCCAAATTCACCCGCCTCCCCCGCCTCCACGCCCTCCCCGTCGCGATACACTATGACCAACGGCGCAAATCCGGGATCAAGCTTCCGCGCCTATCGGCCACTCGACAGACCCAACGCGTGTCTTACAAGAGAGGGATTCCACTATGACGATGACAGCAGCTAATCCGGCCGCGACGGCCAATCCGCTCCGAGCCCTCGGGCAGTATGGGCAATCCGTGTGGCTGGACTACATCCGCCGCAGCCTGATCACTTCAGGCGAAATCCAACGCCTCATCCAGGAGGACGGTCTGCGCGGCATGACCTCCAACCCGGCCATCTTCGAGAAGGCCATCGCCGGCAGCAGCGACTACAAGGATGTCCTCGAAGACCCGGCATCCCGTAACCTGGACGCCAAGGCGCTGTACGAACAGATCGCCATCCGCGACATCCAGGCCGCCGCCGATGCCCTCGCGCCGGTCTATGAGACCTCCCTGGCCCACGATGGCTACGTCAGTCTGGAGGTCTCCCCCAGCTTGGCCCGCGACACCGAGGGCACGCTGGATGAGGCGCGCCGCCTCTGGAAGGCCGTCGCCCGCAAGAACCTCATGGTCAAGGTGCCCGGCACGCCCGAAGGCATTCCCGCCTTCCAGCAGCTCATCGCCGAAGGCATCAACGTCAACGTCACGCTACTCTTCGCCCAGTCCGTCTATGAGCAGGTCGCCGAGGCCTACATCGCCGGCCTCGAGGCCCGCGCCGCGCAAGGCGGGGACCTCAGCCATGTCGCCAGCGTCGCCAGTTTCTTCGTCAGCCGCATCGATACCGCCATCGACGCCATGCCCGCGGCCAAGGCGGCCGGCATCGCTGGCAAGGTCGCCATCGCCAACGCCAAGCTGACCTATGAGCGCTCCAATGAGATCCTCAGCAGTTCGCGCTGGCTCGCCCTGGCGCATCAGGGCGCGCAGAAACAGCGCCTCCTGTGGGCCTCCACCAGTTCCAAGAACCCCGCCTACCGCGACGTCATCTATGTCGAGGAGTTGATCGGCTCGGACACCGTCAACACCATTCCGCCCGCCACCTTTAATGCGTTCCGCGATCACGGCACTCTGCGCGCGAGCCTGATCGAGGATGTGCCCGCGGCGCATGCCGTGATGGAATCGCTGGCCGCCGCCGGCATCTCGATGAAAGCCGTCACCGACAAGCTGCTCGTCGAAGGGCTCCAGCAGTTCCAGACCGCTTTCGACGCGCTCCTCCAGGCCACCGGGAATGCTTCGGTCAAAATCAACCGCCAGAGCTTCAAGCTCGCGGACGACCTCGCGGCGGAGGTCAAAGCCTCGCTCGAAGACTGGAAAGCGACTGACAAAGTCCATCGCCTGTGGCGCGGAGATGCCACGCTCTGGTCGACCACCGACGAGAGCCAGTGGGTCGGCTGGCTGGGGATCACCGACGACCAGTTGGCCCACATCCCGCACCTCAAAAGCATCGCCGAAGAGGTGAAGGCGGCCGGCTACCAGCACGCCCTGCTGCTCGGAATGGGCGGGTCGAGCCTCTGCCCCGAAGTCATGCGCATGACCTTCGGCAAGGTACCCGGCTTCCCTGAAATGCACGTCCTGGACTCCACCGACCCGGCGCAGATCCTCGCCACCGAGAAGAAGGTCGACCTCGCGAACACCGTCTTCATCGTCTCCAGCAAGTCCGGCGGCACGCTGGAGCCCAACATCTTCAAGCAGTACTTCTTCGAGCGGGCGAAGGAGACCGTCGGCGCGGAGGAGGCATCCAAGCGCTTCATCGCCATCACCGACCCCGGCTCCAAGATGCAGCACGTCGCCGAGTCGGATCACTTCAGCCACATCTTCTACGGCCTCCCGACCATCGGCGGGCGCTACTCCGCGCTCTCGGATTTCGGCATGGTGCCGGCCGCCGTCATGGGGGTCGACGTGCCGCGCTTCCTGAACTCCACCGAGGAGATGGTCCACGCCTGCACCCCCACCGTTCCCGTGGAAGAGAACCCCGGCGTGGTGTTGGGTACAGTCCTCGGCGTCTGTGCGAAGCACGGCCACGACAAGTTGACGCTGGTGTCGTCGCCCGGCATCCACGACCTCGGCGCATGGCTCGAGCAACTGATCGCCGAGTCCACCGGGAAGATCGGCAAGGGAATCATCCCCGTCGATCGCGAGAATCCGGGAGGCCCCGAAGTCTACGGCCAGGACCGCATCTTCGCCTACCTCCGCCTGGAATCGGCCCCCGACGCCGCGCAGGACAAGGCCGTCGGCGTCCTGGAGCGCGCCGGACATCCCGTCATCCGCATCTCCGTGGGTGAGCCGTACAACCTGGGCGAGGAGTTCTTCCGATGGGAGATCGCCACCGCGGTGGCCGGTTCGATCCTCGCGATCAACCCGTTCAACCAGCCCGATGTGGAGGCCAGCAAGATCGTAACCAAAGCGTTGACGACCGAGTATGAGCAGACCGGACACCTCGCCCCCGAGTCTCCCATCCTGGAGGCCGATGGCATCAAGCTCTTCTCCGATCCGAAGAACGCCGCCGATCTTTACACGCTCGCAGGTGCGGATCAGACGCTCGCCGGCTACATCAAAGCGCACCTGGGCCGGCTGTGGGCCGGCGATTACTTCGCGCTCCTGGGCTACATCCAGATGAACCAGGAGCATGAGGACGCCCTGCAGTCCATCCGCCACACCGTCCGCGACCGCAAGCAGGTGGCCACCTGTCTTGGCTTCGGACCGCGCTTCCTGCACTCCACCGGCCAGGCCTACAAGGGCGGACCGAACAGCGGCGTCTTCCTGCAGATCACCTGCGACGATGCCGCCGATCTCGCGGTCCCTGGGCAGACCTACACCTTCGGCACGGTGAAGGCGGCCCAGGCGCGCGGCGATTTCCAGGTGCTGGCCGATCGGGGCCGGCGTGCCCTCCGCGTGCATCTTGGTGCGGGTGTGGCGGCGGGCCTGCGCCAACTGGCGGACCTGGTGGGAGGAGCCGTCTGACATGCAACTGGGCATGATCGGTCTTGGCCGCATGGGCGCGAACCTCGTGCGGCGCCTGCTCCGTAATGGACACGAGTGCGTGGTGTTGGACCGGGACGCCGCCTTGGTCAAAGAAGTCTCGTCAGAGGGCGCCGTGGGAGCTGCGGCGCTCGACGATTTCGTCAAGAGTCTGAAGCCGCCGCGGGCCATCTGGCTGATGGTCCCGGCCGGGGCGGTGGATGAGTTGCTCGGGAAACTCTCCGGCCTCCTGGAGTCCGGCGACATCCTCATCGATGGCGGCAACTCGTACTACATCGACGATATGCGGCGGTCCAAAGATCTGGAGCCGCGCGGCATCCGCTACCTGGATGTCGGAACCAGTGGCGGCGTCTTTGGTCTGGATCGCGGCTTCTGCCAGATGATCGGCGGTCCCCGCGAGACGTTCGACTATCTGGAGCCCATCTTCAAGACCCTGGCTCCCGGCCGCGGCAACGTGGAACGGACTGCGGGTAGGGAAACGGCCGGCGGCACCGCCGAAGAGGGCTACCTCTACTGCGGACCCTCGGGCGCCGGCCACTTCGTGAAGATGGTGCACAACGGCATCGAATACGGCCTGATGGCGGCCTACGCCGAGGGCCTCAACATCCTGAAGCACGCCAACGCCGGCAACCAGAGCCAAGCGGTGAATGCCGAGACCACCCCGCTTCGCGACCCCAACCACTATAAGTATGAACTCAATGTGGCGGACATCGCCGAGGTTTGGCGTCGCGGAAGCGTGGTGGCCTCCTGGCTGCTGGACCTGACGGCGCGCGCTCTGTTCGAGGAGCCGGAGTTGTCGAAGTTCTCCGGCCGCGTATCGGATTCCGGCGAAGGCCGCTGGACCATCATGGCGGCGATCGAAGAGTCGGTCCCCGCCCCAGTCCTGACCACCGCCCTATACCAGCGTTTCGCCTCCAGAGGCGAAGAGGCGTTCGCCGACAAGCTGCTCTCCGCGATGCGCTTCCAGTTCGGAGGCCATGTAGAGCAAAAGTAAGGGGTTGGGGCCCGGACAGACAGGCTCTCCAAGAAGATGAGGGTACATCTACGAACGAACAAGATACCAAGACCGCGAGCGAAGCGAGCCTCCTTTCCCCAACCCCCAGCCCCCAACCCCCAACCCCCGCGAGCGAGGGGAGCGAAGCGACCCGGCTCGCCGAGGATGCCCGTCGCGAGAAGAACTGGAAGCGATGGGGGTCGTACCTTCCCGAACGTCAGTGGGCCACCGTCCGCGAAGACTACTCCGCAAACGGAACCTGTTGGGATTACTTCCCGCACGACCACGCCCGCAGCCGCGCCTACCGCTGGGGGGACGACGGTCTCCTGGGCCTCTGCGACCGCGAGTGCCGCCTGTGCTTCGCCATCGCCCTATGGAATGGCAAAGACCCCATCCTGAAGGAACGCCTCTTCGGCCTCACGAACGACCAAGGCAACCACGGCGAGGACGTCAAGGAATGCTACTACTACCTGGATGCCACTCCCACGCATTCCTACCAGAAGGCCCTCTATAAGTACCCGCAGGGGGAGTTCCCGTACGGCTGGCTGGTGGCGGAGAATCGGCGTCGCGGGAAGAACGATCGCGAGTTCGAACTGGCCGATACCGGTGTCTTTGACGAGAACCGGTACTTCGACATCCAGGTGGAATACGCCAAGGCCGGTCCCAACGACGTCCTGATCCGGATCACCGCCGCCAACCGCGGCCCCGACACGGCGACTCTCCACCTGCTGCCCACGCTTTGGTTCCGAAATACGTGGTCCTGGGGCAGGGACGGCGAGGATTCCGGATGCCGGCCTCTTGTTTCACGTGAAACACTGCATAATTCAGGTGATAAAGATCTTGTTTCACGTGAAACATTCGGAATTGTTGCAAAACACCACACATTAGGGAGTTTTCATCTCGAGACCGGGTTTCCCGCGCCGATGCTGTTCACGGAAAACGAGACCAACTTCGCCCGCGTGTACGGCAGCACCAACCCCGGTCCCTACGTGAAGGATGCTTTTCACGAATACGTGGTCCACGGTCGCACCGACGCCGTCAATCCGAGCCAATCCGGGACCAAGGCCGCCGTTCATTACGTCGAGGAACTCCCCGCCGGCTGCGCCTTCACGGTGGAACTGCGGCTCTACTCCGAGGAGGAAGCCCCAGCCACTGCGTTCGGCCCCGGGTTCGGCCAGGTCTTCGCGGACCGCGTCCGGGAGGCCGACGAATTCTATGCCACGAAACTCCCGCCCGGTCTTTCCGACGAAGAGCGCCGGGTGGACCGGCAAGCCTGCGCCGGGCTGCTCTGGTCGAAGCAGTGCTACGAATACGTGGTCAAGGACTGGCTGGCGGGTGACCCGAGCCAACCGGCGCCGCCCCCGGAGCGGGCCAAGGGACGCAATCACGAGTGGACCAACCTGCACTGCCGCGACGTCCTGGTGATGCCCGACAAATGGGAATACCCGTGGTTCGCCGCCTGGGATCACGCCTTCCAGATGGTGGCTGTGGCGGCGGTGGATCCGCAGTTGGCCAAGGACCAGCTTCTCCTGCTGCTGCGCGAATGGTACATGCACGCCAACGGTCAGTTGCCGGCGCACGAGTTCGCGTTCGGCGACGTGAATCCCCCCGTGCATGCGTGGGCCTGCTGGCGCGTCTACAAGATGGCAGGCGCGCGCGGCGATCGCGACTGCCTCTTCCTGGAACGCGCCATGCACAAACTCCTGCTGAACTTCACCTGGTGGGTGAACCGCAAGGACGTGAATGGCAAGAACCTCTTCGCCGGCGGTTTCCTGGGGCTCGACAACGTGGCCCTGTTCGATCGCTCGCAGGCGCTGCCCGAAGGGGTCTCCTATGCCCAGGCAGATGGCACCGCCTGGATGGCATTCTACTGTCTCACCATGCTGGGCATGGCGTTGGAACTGGCCCACCACGACCCGGCCTATGAGGACATCGCCTCCAAGTTCTTCGAGCACTTTGTGGCCATCACGGACGCCATGAACAGCCTGGGCGGCGTGGGCCTCTGGGACGACGAGGACGGCTTCTACTACGACAAGATCGAGATCTTCGGCAACCGCTATCGCATGCTGACCCGCTCCGTTGTTGGCCTCGTGCCGCTGTTCGCCGTGGAGGTTCTGGAAGAGGATGTGATCGACGCGCTCCCCGGTTTCAAGAAGCGCATGCAGTGGTTCCTCGACAATCGGCCGGACCTGCGACAGCAGATCGGGAAAGCCTCTTACGGGAAGCGTCTTCTGGCGATGCCTTCGCGGCAGCAACTGGAGCGAATCCTCCGGTACGCCTTGAGCGAAGAGGAGTTCCTGTCGCCCTTCGGCATACGGTCGCTGTCGCGGTACTACGACGCACATCCGTTCACGGCGAAGACCCGATGGGGCGTGTTCAGCATCGAGTACGATCCGGGCGAATCCACCACTTCGCTCTTCGGCGGCAACTCCAATTGGCGCGGGCCCATCTGGTTCCCCATCAATTTTTTGATGGTCGAATCTCTGCAGCGCTACCACCACTATTACGGCGACTCTTTCCAGGTGGAGTGTCCCGTTGGATCCGGCCATATGATGAATCTGGAAGAGGTGGCCACGGTGCTCGCCCGGCGGTTGATCGGGATCTTCCTGCCGGATGAAGCGGGCCGGCGCCCTTGCCACGGCGAGGAACAGCGTTATGCCGTGGACGAGCACTGGCGCGACCTGATCCTGTTTTACGAGCACTTTCACGGTGACAATGGCCGTGGCCTGGGAGCCAGCCATCAGACCGGCTGGACGGCGCTGGTGACGCGCCTGCTGTACAAGTTTGGACGGACATCATGACGACGAAACATACAAACATCCTGGCAATCGACGTGGGTGGGAACCACGTGAAGCTGCTTTGTACCGGGCAGCCGGAGCCGATCAAGATCCTGTCCGGGCCGAAAATGACGGCTCGCAAGATGGCCACGGACGTACGCAAGGCTGCGGCGAAATGGAAGTATACGGCCGTGTCGATCGGCTACCCGGGGCCCGTAATACACAATCAGCCGGTAGCCGAGCCGCACAACCTCGCGCCCGGGTGGGTGGGCTTCGATTTCCAGAAGGCCTTTGGATGCCCGGTGAAGATCATAAACGACGCCGCCATGCAGGCGTTGGGCAGCTATGAAGGCGGCCGGATGCTGTTCCTCGGCCTGGGAACGGGGCTAGGGTCGGCCATGATCGTAGACGGAATCCTGGAGCCCATGGAACTGGCCCACCTGCCGTACAAGAAAGGGCTCACGTACGAGGACTACGTGGGCGAGCGCGGCCTCGATCGTCTGGGCAAAAAGAAGTGGCGCAAGGCGGTTACGGATGTGGTAGTACTGCTCAAGAAGGCTCTGGAAGCGAAGTACGTGGTGCTGGGCGGCGGGAATTCCCGGCTGATCGAAGAGTTCCCAGAGGGTGTCNNAAGACCGAGCCGCGACCGTTAGGGAGCGGTCCTCCCAGAGCGTCGCCCGGAAGAGCGGCAAGGCGCGGAAGAGTGCTCCGACCTCAAAACGCGCTACGGCCCCCAAGAGCGACGCGCCCAAGAAGGAGGAAGCGTAATGAGTCCGGAGGTAGTGATCGTCCTAGATACCGAGGCCCTGTTTCGGGCTGCAGCCGCCGAGTTTGTGACTGCAGCGAGGGGGGCAGTCAGGACCAAAGGCCGCTTCGACGTCGTGCTATCGGGCGGCTCCACGCCCAAAGGGCTGTTCTCCCTGCTGGCCGGCAACCCCGACGTGCCGTGGGAGCATGTCCGCTTCTTCTGGGGCGACGAGCGGCACGTCGCGCCGGGCCACCCGGACAGCAATTTTCGCATGGCCAACGAGGCGCTGCTCTCTAAGGTGGGGGCCAAGCCCGAGCAGGTGTGGCGGATCGCGGGTGAGAATCCGAACGCCGCCGAGGCCGCGAGCGACTACCAGCGGCAACTGCGCGAGTATTTTGCGATCTCCGCGGGACAGGTCCCGAGGTTCGACATGGTGCTGCTGGGCATGGGACCGGATGGACACACGGCGTCGCTCTTCCCAGGCACCCAGGCGCTCGACGAGCGGGAGCGCCTGGTGGTGTCAAACTGGGTGGGCAAGTTCTACACCGACCGGATCACGTTCACCGCGCCCGTCTTGAACCACGCGGCGATGGTGATGTTCATGGTCAGCGGTGCCGACAAAGCGCCCGCTCTGAAAGCCGTGCTGGAGGGACCGTTCGAACCAGCCCAACTGCCCGCGCAATTGATTCGCCCGGAGCAGGGAAGACTGCTCTGGCTCATCGAGCGGACGGCGGGAGCAATGTTGAAGGGGGCGTGAGGGCGGCTGAGCGAACGGTCAATCGGCGGATGGATGTGATCGACCGGTTCCGTCAGAGTTTCTTCGGCCACTTTTGCCGCCCGTGAAAGACCGCGATGAGTTCCAGGTATTCGCCACGCACGCGATAGGGGATGACGTATGTTGTCTCGGGAACAACCAGTTCTCTCGTTCCCGGCGCGGCAGACTGAGAGTCTTGGACCGCGCAGCGGTCTCTGGAGATTGGCCATATCCGA
>PMTT01000184.1 GCA_003167275.1 Bryobacterales bacterium
CCGGATCACTCGGAGATTCGGAATCGGAAGCGCATGTTTTCGCCAAACCACTGAATGTAGTTGGTTCCCCAGCCGTTGTTGAACAGGCTGAAGTGGAAGCCGTTCGACAGCACAGGCTGGTTCCTCGAAAAATACACCGGCGATCTCTCGCCAATGGCGACTACCGGGGCATCCAGCGTCCGGATCTCCAGGCTGTCCCGCGGATCCTTGTAACGCAAGCCGCTGAGGACGGCATGCATGTTTCGATTGCCCCCCGTTACCACGTCAAATGGCGAAATCGGGCTGCCGGCTTTATCCAACTGCCAGCCCCGCGGATCGGGGGCGATCGGTTGGAACGTGAGCCATAGCGCTTCCGGCAGACGGTTCGCAGTCTTGCCGAACCAGGAAAAGTCGCACTCCACGACCGGCTCCGCATCGGGCATGCGCAAATCGAGGTACATCGTTTGCGGCCACGCAACCGTGCCCAATCTTTCGCTTTCGGCATCGCGGATCGCCAGCCGGGCGAGGATCCGATACACGCCCGCCTCTTTGGCCTGCCGGATTTCCGCGACGGTTGGCGTCCAGGTGCGGCTCCGTGCTCCGAACCGCTCGATGTTGGGCTTGCCAAAATCCTTGGGTGCCCAATCCGCATGGCTCTTCAGATACGCGTCAAAGAAGCGGTCGTAATCGTTCTTCGAGAGCGTCTGGTAGCTGAACAAGGCGAGAGGCTGCCGCTCGGATGCCCATTCGCGTCCTGTTTTCTTGCTGCGCAAGCGGACGATCGCACCCGTTTGCGGATCGAGCGCGATCTCGAAATGCCTGGTTTCGATCCGCTGGCCACTCGCGAGCGGCGACAGCCCTTCGGTTCGGGGCTCAGCAGGTTCGAGGGAGCGGATACGATCGGTAGCTTGCTCGCGGAGCGGCGCGGGCAGCGTCGCGACGGCGTCAAGAAGGTCCGCACGCTTCTCCGCCCAACTCGACCGCACCACCTGGTACTTCGGCTGATCCAGCATTCGGGCAAGATCACGCGGAGTGTAATGGTCGAAATCCAGCCAGGTTTTGGTATCGGTGCCCCACGTGTGTTCCACTTCCAAAAGGAAGCTGCGCAGGAAGGCCAGATCCGTAGCATCTCCGGCTTGAAATCTGCCGCCCGCAATCCACTCGCCCCGCAGACGCGCGAGTTCCCGGTAATGTGCGACCTTGAGCGGATCGCTCGCCGCCCCATAAATCCAGGTATCGCCAATCTCGTCCGTGATCACCGGCAACTGGGTGCTGTACGGCGCCACCGCGTTGGCGATCCCGGTGAGATCGGTGGCCGTGATCGCCGCCGCGGGAAACTGTTTCCGCAGCCTGGACCAGATGGCATGGATCTCTTCGAGTGAATGCGGCCCGCGGTTGTCATCCGCCACTTCCATGTCCACGGCGATGTCAGTTGCGGGGATTCGAACCACGCCGCCGTATTCATGATGATGGTACATCACCACCAACCGGCTGCCGTCGGGCGCCCGCCACACAAACAGCGGCGGAACGTCCGGCGGGGTGCTCGCGGCATTGACGCCGATATCGAGAAGCTTGACGCCATGCTCGGCGAGAGGCCCGACGATGCCTCGCGTATGGCCGGGCACATCGGTCATTTTCGCCCCGGTGGTGGTTCGCCCAAAGCGCCGGTCGAGCGAGTGTGAAAGCCCCAGGGCGCCGGCGATCAGGGAACGGTCCATCAGTTCCGTCTGCCACGTAAACGGGATCGCGTGCCACGCGACGTCTCCCGCGGCAATCGCCTGCTCCATGCGCTTGCGCTCCGGTCCGGACGCCTTTTCGAGGTACTCATAGAGGAGCCACGATCCGGTACTCCATACGTAACGGTCGGTCCCCGATTGGCGCAACACAGCCGCGGTCTGAATCGCATTGGGGAAATGCTGCTCGAAGTACTTGCGGACCACATTCGCCTGGGTATCGACGAATCCGACGTCCAGATGGCACTTGAAAGCTACCAGTACGTGCCGGATCTTCGGATCGGGGACGAGCGGGGCTGCCGCCTGATAGGCCATCGCTCGGGGTGTCAGCGCTCCGAGAGCACCCCCGGCAACCAGATCTCGGAGAAAAGCGCGGCGTCTCATGAGGATTGCTCGTTCGGCACCAGGCTGTTCCATCAAGGCTTCAGCGAGGCGGTATAAGCGGCGATCGCCAGCATGTCGTCTTCACTGAGCTGGCTCACCACCTTGGTCATCAGGGGGGTCCACTCACCCTTGCGGGCCCCCGCCTGCATATCATACATCTGTCTCACAAGATAGCTCGGTGACCTGCCTGCAATCCCAGGAACGGGTCCGAGCCCCTTCAGATCCGCGCCATGGCAGCCGCCGCACGCCAGAGTTTTGCCGCCACCAGAAGTCACCAGTGACTCACCCTTCTTGACGCTGCCTGGCGGCGCGTAGGCGATGAATCCGGAGCGCGGGTTCCGGTACGTCTCGGTGGTCTCGGTGCTTTCCGGCACTTCAATGATGCGCCCGCCGATCGGTTCCTTTTCGCTGCCCTCCAGCGCCAGGAACAGACCGCCGGAGATGCGGGTCTTGGGCACCATGTCGGTCTCCACCACTCGGATCCACTGCGTCCATGGCATCGCGCCGAAGTACTCGGCGGACGCCTTGATCTCTTCGGCGGTCATGGCCTTGGCGATCGCGATCATGGCGTTCGTGTTGGCCTTTCGCGGCTCGGCGCTCTTGCGGTTGCCACTTCTGAAATCGTTCATCTGCCGAATAAAGTAGGACACCGGGTAACCCGCGATGGGAGCGTTCTCCGCGCGGCCTTTGCCGTTCGGATAATGACATAAAGCGCAGGCCCGGATGTCGGGCCGGCGTCCATGCGCGACGATCTCCGGCATCGTGGGGTGATCGCCCGGGAACCAGTCCGCGGGACCGAACCCGTCGCGGATCTGCGACAGGGTGAACTCCAGGTTGGTGCCGGCGAGGTGTTTGGGGCTGTTGTCGGGAGCGCCCTGCGCGCCGCGGCCGCCTCCACCTGCCGGAGCCGCCGGGGCGCCTGCTGGCGGAAAGCCGTACGCCCATGCGGGCGGTCCATCGGCCGCGAAAGCGGCGCTCACGGTCAACGCGGACAGAAGCCCAATCATCCGAATTCTTGCCTGGCTGCTCATATGGTGTCTAACACTCTACAGCAATTCCGGCGACGCCGGCGAATCGACGAGCGCAGCAGTGCGGGTGCTTAACCATTTTGGGGAATTCCTCACCAGTCGACACCGCTCCCTCACGGTCGCGGCTCGGTAACTCACGTTGAATCAGCAACAATCGCAACCGAGCCGCGACCGTCAGGAAGCGGTTGCCCGCTTGAACCGCGAAATCCCCAAGACGGTTACGCACCCGCCGCACCCGCCGCACNNGCCGCGACCGTCAGGGAGCGAGGGGAGCGGTTGCCCGCTTGACGATTTCAGTTACGATCCGGAACAGCCAGCACCAGGTTGACGCCTTCGAGCGACAGGCGACCCTCACTCAGCAAGGCATCCCGGTGCGGCTCCACCGCCGCGCTCATCTCGTCGGTCACGCGGGCAAAGCCGAAGAGCCTGCAGACGGCGCCAGGCACCTCCGCTGGCACGATGCCGTATGATTCTTCCACCACAACGCAAATAGCCCGCCGGATTTCCTCTGTCGCAACGAACTCGATCTTGCGCGAGGCCGCGGGAAGCTCGCTCCGGTCTCGCACGGGCGGCTGTTCCATTTGGAGGCTCCACAAGAACTCCGCCTGTTTGCGAAAGAGCCCGTGCGCAACGCCAAGGCCCACGGCCTCTTCGAACGCCTGCTGAATCCGGGTCCCGAAACGCTGAATGCCGGCCGCACTCAGAATGCGCCGGGCGGCTTCCGTCCAGTGCACTGGACCCTCGATGTTCACCACCTGCGCAAGAAGCTCCGCCAGCTTGGCGCGGTCGATCAGGTGCATGTCGGTATCGCCAAGCCGCACNNCACTCGTATGGAATCACCGACGTAGGTGGCGCAGACGGCGCAGGCGGTGCCGCCTGCGAATCTGAATTCACCGGAGCCTGAGGCTGGGTCTGTTGGTATGGCTGCGCGGGTTTCGCTGAAAGCTGACCGCTGAGCGCTGACTGCTTTTCCGCTGACTGCTTTTCCGCGGCCAGCTCTTCCACCACCTTGCCCAACTCCCCGCCCGGATTGTGGAACCAGTCCGTAGACCAGATGCGGTGAATCCGCCATCCTAATCCCTCCAACACGGACTCGCGAAGGCGGTCTCGGTCGCGGGCGGATCGCGCGCTGTGGTAGCGCGCGCCGTCGCATTCGATCCCCAGCAGGTATCGGCCCGGACGGTCGGGGTCGACCACCGCCATGTCCAG
>PMTT01000650.1 GCA_003167275.1 Bryobacterales bacterium
TTCCCACCACGAGTGCCAGTCCTAGCGCGCGAACGGATCGATTGCGCCACTCGAAACCGAGCAACACAAGGGATGGCACGGCGGTCCAGATCACTTGCGGGAGCAACTCCAGGTAGATCCAGGACGGCCGAATCACTGTCAGGTAGTACACGTATCGATTCGATTTCACTAACAGGGCGGTGGGCTTGCCTGCCCATGCCGGGAACGGCGAACCGAGTAAGTGCCACTGCCAGAGGTTCCACGGCAGCTCGACGAGCACCCCGATAACCACAAAGAGGAGGCACGCCAGAACGAAGCGGCGGCGGTCCTCGCGCGGCGTCACGGCCCATCCCGCCGCAACCACGGAGGCAACAATCAGAAACGCGTTCAGCTTGATCAGGCAGGCGTAGCCCAACAGCACACCAGATGCGCATACGATCCACGTCTTGCGACGCGCCCATCCGAGAGCGAATACCGCCCAGGCGGCGGTCGAGAATGCGAGTTGCGGGCCATCGAGCCATAGGCGGCCGGCAACATGGGCCATGATCGGCGTAAAGGCGGCGGACACTGCGAGCAACGCCATCGTGGGAGCGTCAACTGAGATTTCGCCGTCCGCGGGCTTGAGCATGGTGTTGCCGAGCAGCATCACGCTCCAGAAGAAGATCACAAAGCAAAAAAGCTGTGCCAGAGCCGGACCGGCCTCGCCCGCCACACGGTGGAAGATCCAGAAGAGCGCGATCCCTCCGGGCGGATGAAAGAATAGCGCTTGACCGTACTGGTCGGCAGCGAGCCAGGGCTGGTTGAGGATTGGGTGGCCTCGCAAGTTATAGCCTCGACCGGCGTCCAGTTGCTCAGTGAGGGCGAGGAAGATCTGCTCGTCGTTCTCGAGAGACCTGGTGAATGCGGATGGCCGCCATCGACTCACCGGTACCGTCTGGGGTCCGATCTCCCTGGGCACTGTAAAGGCTGAGACCCGGACGATGAGCCCGGCGAGAAACACGACTGTCACAAGGACCCACGTGCCGCCAATCCGGCGCCCGGTGGTGAGCGGCGCCGCCGGGGGACGACGAGGAAGACGCCGGGACGAACGAGCGGTCAAGACTGTGTCACCTGAGATACCAGGTCAAGAAACGGAGGGCGGGCTTCCGGGAAACAGCACACTCGGCTGCTACCGTTGCCGGCAGCGGGGAATACCACATCCGGCCAGTGTCGGTTCGGTTCGTAAACACCCGTCATGATCCGATGATCGCATCAAAAACGGCAAACGGTCTGTGAGTGTCGGATGGACCGGGGTGATTAACCATTTGGGGGAATTCCTCACCAGTCAACACCGCTCCCTCACGGTCGCGGCTCGGTAACGCACCCGGGTGCTTGACAGATTGCGCGGCAAACAGCCACACTTTTAGATTACCGGCTGTCGCCTTCGCACCCTGCCCGGCAGCGCCTCGTTCCGGCGGAGCTTGTCCCGAGAGTACCCGATGCAAACTGAGAATACCGGGCCTTCACGCTCCTCGGACAACACCCGGACCATCGCTCGCAACTCGTTCTGGTACGGTCTCGAACTGTTCTTCGGCCTGTTCGTGACTTTTGTGGCATCGGTGGCGGTGGCGCGCGTCATGGGACCGGAACGGCTCAGCTACTACCAATTCATGGTGTGGCTGACCAACATCACAATCTCGGTGGGCACTTTCGGCTTGCCGGTCACCACGCGCAAGTATATGGCCGAGTACCTGAACCGCGGAGAGCCCGGCGTGGCACGCGCCACCTATCTGGCCACCCTCAAGCTCCAGGCCTGGATCGCCCTGGGGCTTTCCGTGGTGGCGCTGGCGGCGGTGCTCTGGCTGGGAAACCCGCGTTACCTGGCGGTCTCCGTGTTGCTGGTGGCGGCCATGGCGCCGCGCGTGGTCGGATTCATTCCCTCCCAGGCGAATAACGCAGCCGAAACGATGCGGCGGAACACCGGTCCGTCGTTAGCTGGCGCGACGGTCACCGTGGTCCTCACGATCGTCAGCCTGGCGGTCGGCTGGGACCTGGTAGGGTTGGCTGCGGCGGTTTTGCTGGGCTCCTCCCTGGAATGCGGCTTGAAGCTATATTCGGTGGAGCGCTGGCTGGGCGGCGTCGCTCGGGGAACGGTCTCCCCGGAGTTGAGGAAGCGCATGTTCGCTTATTCCGGCCAGGGCCTGGCCCTCATGGTGCTCAACATTGTGGTTTGGGACCGCTCCGACATGCTGATTCTGAGAACCATGAACCACGACCCAAGCCAAGTCACGTTCTTTTCCTACGCCTTCAATCTGACGGAACGCGTCTTCATGATTCCCACCATGTTTGGAGGATCGCTTTCGGCGACCATGATGGCCCAGTACGGCCGGGGACAGGCACGTTTGAAGGAAATGACGATGGACGGAGCCCGCTACGCCCTGCTGGTGGCGCTGCCGCTGCTGCTGGGCATGGCCTGCCTCAGCCCGTTGGTGCCCCTGGTGTACAGCGAGAAGTTTCGACCCATGATCGCCACCCTGGCCATCGTGGCCCTGATGGCCATTCCCAAGGTGTTGGTGGCAGCGCCCACCATGTTGCTACAGGCCACGGAGAGACAAGGGTTTCTGATCGTGTGCGGGTGCCTTTGCGGGGCGGTCGACATAGGGCTCGACATTCTACTGACCCCGCGGTATGGGGCCAACGGTGCGGCGGTCGCGAACGGCACCGCCCAGACGATGGCCGCCGTGGGAATCTGGGTCTACGTATGGAAAACCAATGACCTCGATCTCAGGCTTCGGGACTTTGGCCGGATTGTGCTCTCCGGAGCGATCATGGCGGCGGGCGTGCTCGCGTTCACCCGCGCGGTACCGGGCTACCTGGGCATGTTAGCGTCGATTGCCATCGGCGCCATCATCTGGATGGCCGCGCTCCGTATTACTGGAGCGCTGAAGCCGGAAGATGTCAGCCGGTTCCTTTCCATTGGCGGCCAGTTCCCCGCTATCATTCGGCCGCATTGGAAACGTCTGATTGCCTGGTTGGCTCCAGCAGAGGCTTAAGGGACTGCCGGCTCAGGCTGTGTTATGACTCCGTGGCCGCCTTCTCTTCAGCGGTGGGTGCGTAACCGTTTTGGGGATTTCGTGTTTCAACCGCAGCAACCGCTCCCTAACGGTCGCGGCTCGGTTGCGGCGGTTACGCACCCTTCAGCGGTCGCGCGGCTCGTGCCCGTTTGCTATTCTGAGAAAACTTGAACATCTCGCTGCCGCGCCATGCTCAACTCTGGCTTCCCGGCTATATCCGCAACCGCCTGGCCGCTAAACCAGCGCCCCGCGGCGGGCGCGTGTGGGTGGCCATTGCCGATCATTGGGAGCCATTCTGGGCACATCCCTCCGACGAAACGGCCGCCCAACGTGTAGCTCTTTGGGTGAAACACTGGCCGGAAATCGCACGACGGCACGCCGATTCCACCGGGCGCGCCCCGCAGTACACGTTCTACTACCCGCAGGAAGAATACCGGCCGCAGTTTCTGGACGCGCTGGCGGAAATGAAGCGGGCCGGCGTTGCCGATGTCGATGTGCACATCCACCACGATGGCGAAGGCCAGCAGAACTTCGTCGACCGCATGAGCGGCTTCATCGAAACCCTGGTCACCCGTCACGGATTGCTTCGGCTTTCGAACGGGCGTCCGGTCTTCGGGTTCATTCACGGCAATTGGGCGCTCGATAACTCGCGTTCTGACGGCAGATGGTGCGGACTGAATAACGAAATCACCCTGCTGCGGGAACTGGGCTGCTACGCCGATTTCACCATGCCCTCGGGAAACTCGTCGACGCAGTCGCGTACGGTCAACACGATCTACTGGGTGTGCGACGATCCCGAAAAGCCGCGGTCCTACGACTACGGAGTGACGGTAAAACCGGGCGCGCCGGGTGCGGGCGACCTGCTCATGATCCCCGGCCCGCTCGGCCTCCGGTGGGCGGAACGCTTCCTGCCCAGGTTGGAAACCGGCGAAATCGCCTGCTACGACCTGCCTACACCCTACCGCGTCGAACGGTGGCTCGATCTGGCGCCGCGCATCGGCAGTGAGATCTTCATCAAGCTCTACACCCACGGCGCCCAGGAAAGGCACTCATCCGCGCTGCTGCTCCAGGGCGGGCTGGAGCGGTTGTTCAGTCTGCTGCTTGAGACTTGCGGCCGGCACAACCAACAACTCCGCTATGTGTCCACCTGGGAGATGCGCCAGGCGGTAGACGCGGCCGCCGGAGGCTAAACGGGCTTGCCCGGGACTTAGATTTGCACCGTATTGTATGATGACTATTCATGAAAGGCGTCGTACTCGCAGGTGGCACGGGTAGCAGACTGTTCCCGCTGACCAAGATTACCGACAAGCATCTATTGCCCATCTACGATCGGCCCATGATCTATTACCCGATTCA
>PMTT01000861.1 GCA_003167275.1 Bryobacterales bacterium
CCCCCGGAGGCCGACCAGCGCCTCTCTCACGACATCTACAAAGAGATGATCGAAATCAAATCGGGCGTGACGACCGGCGCCACCACACCGGTGGCGCAAGCCGTGGCCGCACGACTGCGGGCCGCGGGATTCCCGGAGTCGGACATCTTTCTGGGCGGGCCGGTGGCGCACAAATGGAACCTGGTGGTGCGCTACCACGGCTCGGGCGCTCGTAAGCCGATTCTGCTGCTGGCGCACACCGATGTGGTGGAGGCGAAGCGGGANNACGGCCGACGACAAGGCGCAGGCGGCCATTTGGGTGGCCAACCTGATTCGCTACAAGCGCGAAGGCTTCAAGCCCGACCGCGACCTGATTGTGGCCCTGACCGCGGATGAGGAGGGCGGGTCGTACAACGGCGTGCGCTGGCTGATCGAGAACCACCGCGACCTGATCGACGCGGATCTCTGCCTGAACGAGGGCGGGGGCGGCGATATGGTGAACGGCAAGCGGGTCGCGTTGAACGTGCAGGTAGCGGAAAAGTACGTGATCAACTACCGTCTGGAGGTCCGTAATAAGGGCGGCCACAGCTCCGTGCCGGTGCCCGACAACGCGATCTATCAACTGGCCGGCGCTCTCGAGCGCTTGTCGCACTTCGAGTTTCCCATCAAGACTAACGAAGTGACCCGCAGCTACTTCTCGCAAATGGCTAAGACTGAGTCTGGCGCCGTGGCCGAGGATCTACGTAAGGTGGCGGAAGGCTCGCCCGCGTCGATGCAGCAGGTGGCGGCCCGATACCCGCGCTGGAACTCGATGCTGCGGACCACCTGCGTGGCAACCATGCTGGAGGGCGGCCACGCCTCGAACGCGCTGCCCCAACTGGCGGCCGCTACCGTGAACTGCCGCGTGATGCCAGACGATTCGCCGGAGTATGTGGAGGCCGCACTGAAGAAGGCCGTTGCGGACGATGTGGTAAGCGTGAAGAGTGCCAGAACGCCAGCCCCGTCACCCGCTTCCGCGCTTCGGCCGGACTTGATGAGACACATCACCCGCATCACCGATTCGCTGTGGCCGGGGGTGATTGTGATCCCTTCGATGTCGACGGGAGCTACGGACGGTAGAGCATTGCGGTCGGTCGGCATCGAGACATACGGAGTGTCTGGCCTCTTCGGGGAACGGGGGGACGTGAGGGCTCACGGCCAGGATGAACGCATGCTGGCCGAGTCGTTCTACCAGGCGCAGGTGTTCTTGTATGACTTGGTGAAGGTGTTGTAGAGAGCGATCAGCAGTCAGGTGTCAGCGGTCAGCCGCGAGCGTTGCATTTTCCAACATCAAGCCAACTTCCTCATTCACCATCGCGCACTGGACCCCAGGGAAACCCAAGATGTAAAAGGTGTTAACGGGGACACGCGCCGAATGCCCGGGGTCTGCCGCTCTGCCGGCGGTAAACGGCCCGACGCAGCAGAAAGCTGTACTCGCCGCCCAAAAAAAGCCCCAAAACCATACTAAAGACCAGTTGTGTTCCCGATTTTTTGTGATATCGTCAACTCTGTTTCAGGCATTCCGGGGGGGAGTCGCTGAAAGTATGCCGGGCGCGGCCAACGTTCGCCGCCAGCCCGGAGGGGCGTGTGTATTGCTTAGCGTCAGTGATGAATCACATTCTTAGGGTAAGGATCTAGACCACCGGGGACGTGGTTCGTTCTGCCGAGCTCCAGCGTCTTTGATTTGCTGTTACCTCCTCGCGGCCAGGGGCATAAGTTCACTTTGCAGTGTTGCACCAGGAGGGACATGATGCGGTCTGTTTCCGCTTTACTCTGTTGTTTCGTGCTTACGTTTGCCGCCTTCGCCCAGAACGATCGCGGAACCATCACAGGAGAAGTCAAAGATCAGGCTGGCGCCGTCGTACCTGGTGCGTCGGTCAGCGCCACGAACTCCGCTGGCGGCGACCAATTGAAGACCATTACCACCGACACCGGAAACTACACCCTTCCATCCCTGTCCGCCGGTGTGTATACGCTGACTGTCGAGATGAAGGGATTCAAGAAGTTCGTCCGGCAGAACATCGAAGTTCAAGTTTCCATCACTACCCGCGTGGATGTTGGTCTGGAGATTGGAGCCACTTCGGAAACCGTAACGGTTACAGCGGAGGCGGCGCAGCTCAAGACGGAATCGGCGGAGCAGAGCACGATCATCGGAACCATGACGATCAACGAGCTCCCGCTGAACTTCGGCGGCGGCGGCGGCAGTTCCGGCAACATCCGCAGTCCCTTCGCGTTCAACATGCTATCGCCTGGAGTAACGGGCACGGGACAGGACACGTCGCAGGTAAACGGCCTGCCGACCGGCACTTTCCGCATCCAGGTGGAGGGCCTCGATTCTACCAGCCAGAACGACCCCAACTGGACGTCGACGGTGTCGCACGCCTCGGTCGATTCGATTGAGGAATTCTCGCTGCAGACCAGCAATTTCGCGGCGGAATTCAGCCAGGCGGGTGGCGGGTTCTACAACTTCACCACCAAATCGGGAACCAATCAGTTCCACGGCGGCGCTTACGAGTATCTGACCAACGAGGATCTGGACGCGTATCGTCCGTACTTCACTCCAACGGTTCCCAGCACCAACCCCCGCAGCCGCAAGAACGATTTCGGCGGCACGATCGGCGGTCCGGTGTGGATCCCGAAACTGTATAACGGCAAGAACCGGACGTTCTTCTTCTTCAGTCAAGAGGTCTTCCGCAACGTTACCTATCCGAATGGATCGAGTTTCCTCACGTTCCCGACATCCGCCATGCGAGCTGGTAACTTCAGTTCGAACGCCATCTTCCCGGGCCAGAACCTCGGCACCGATCCGGGTGGCAACGCCCTGCTGAACGGAGCGATCTACGACCCCGCCTCACGCACCACGCTGTCGAATGGTACGGTTGTCGCCACGCTCTTCCCCGGCAACATCATTCCGGTAAGCCGCTTCGACCCAATTGCGGTCAAGATCCAGAATCTGATCCCGGCCACCACCAACGCCAATCAGACCAGCAACTGGGTGGAATCGTGCGCTACTCCCAACAACCAGCAGACCCCGACCATCAAGGTCGACCAGATCTTACCGGACAATTCCAGATTCTCGTTTTACTTCAATAAGCTGACCACCAATCAGTTGACCTCGCAGAATTGCATGCCCTACCCGATCGCGGTTGTCCGCGTGCAGGCCATCTATGGCACGGTTCCCCGGCTCAACTACGATAAGTCCATCACGCCTCGGCTTCTGCTTCACGCGGGAGTCGGCTATCAGCGGTTCCACAACCCCGATAGCTCTCCGCCCCAGGTGCTGCAGTATGACGCCGTGGGCCAGCTTGGAATTAAGGGCAGTTCCACCAATCCCGCGGGTTTTCCGGAGCTCACCGGCCTGGGTGGCGCCCAAAGTCTAGGCCCGACCAACGCCAACAGCTACTTTGACGGCACTCTCAGCGCCGCGGCCACCACAACCTATATTCATGGCAACCATACCTCCAAGCTGGGGGCTGAATGGCGCCTGAACAGTTGGACCGACCGCAATTCGCGGGGAGCCCAGGGCATCTACAATTTCAGTGCCAACGAAACGGCCGATCCCTACAACAATACGGCCAGCGTAAACGGCAACGGCGTTTCCGGCAGCACCGGCAACGGCTACGCCAGCTTCCTTCTGGGACAGGTCGACAC
>PMTT01000941.1 GCA_003167275.1 Bryobacterales bacterium
TATTCCACTTCGATTGCTTCGTGCCGAACATCGCGAAGCCGTCGTGGTGCTTGCTGGTGATGGTGATATATCGCATGCCGGCCTGTTTGGCCAGGGCGACCCACTCGGCGGGATCGTACTTCACGGGATTGAAGCGCGCGGCGAGCTTCTCATATTCCCGCACCGGCATCTGGGTGTTGTTCATGACCCACTCACCCTTGCCCAGCACGCTATAAACGCCCCAGTGGATGAAGAGGCCGAACCTGGCATCCTGAAACCACTCGCGGGCGCGCAGGTTCTCAGGGGCCGGGTGGTAGGCCGGCTCGTCGGCCCCGCGCAGAGCGCCAGCGGCGGCAGCCGCGCTTAAGGCGAGCAGCGATCGTCTGGTCATGTTGTCCCTCGGACCTCTAATGTATCCCAAGTCAGGGAGGTCCGCGACAAACTCAATCGCGCCAGCCATGTATTGTGGCCGGTATAGCAAGAGACAGGCCAGGAGGCCTGTCCAGGCCAGCTTTCAGCCAGACAGGCGAAACCGCCTGTCCCACCAGGAGCCAGGGCCGGCAGGCGGGCTGTCCAGAGATGGCCTATCTCCAGAGACAGGCCTGGAGGCCTGTCCTACCTGCCGTTCTTGGTGGTGAAGGACCAGGTCGCCGAACTCGTGGAGCCGGCGCCCCCAAGGCCGCGTTCCGGGCACAGGCCCCTAGGGGCCGCTATAATCCAGACATGTCCTTCGACAGCCGCCGGGTCCTTTCGCTCGAAAGCCGCCGGGCCGGGGAAATGGCCGAACTGATCCGCAAACAAGGCGGCGATCCTTTCGTAGCGCCCTCCATGCGGGAGGTTCCGGTCGAAGAGAACGCCCCCGTATTCCAATTCGCCCGGCGCCTCTTCGACGGCGAATTCGACATGATGGTCCTGCTCACGGGTGTGGGGACGCGCCAATTGAACCGCCTTCTGGCTACGCGCTTCCCGGAGAGCGCTTTCGCCGATGCGTTGAAGCGCGTCACAGTGGTGGCTCGCGGGCCCAAACCAGTGGCGGCACTGCGAGAAATGGGGCTCTCACCCGCCATTACCGCTCCCGAGCCCAATACCTGGCGCGAACTGCTCCAAGCCACCGCGGACCGAGCCGAACGGCGGATCGCCGTGCAGGAGTACGGCCGCGCCAACCCCGAACTACTGGACGGACTGCGCGCCCACGGGGCGGACGTGACCTCGGTTCGCATCTACCAGTACGACCTGCCCGAAGATCCCGAACCGCTCCGCGAAGCCGCACGCCGACTGGCCGCGGGGGAATTCGATGTCGTCCTGTTCACCACGGCAGTGCAAGTGAGCCACCTTCTCAGGGTTGCCGAAGAGCAGGGAATCGGGCCCGCCACTCTGGCGGGGCTTCGCAAGGCTATGATTGCGTCGATCGGACCCACTACCACCGAGGCGCTGGAAGAATTCGGTTTGTCGCCGAAACTGGAACCGTCGCATCCGAAATTGGGCCTGCTGGTGCGGGAAGCCGCGGAGATGTAGCACCTGTCTCAAACACCCAGGCTACGGGCTTACACTGATATTAATGGCCCCGCATAAGAAATCAGCCGTGGCGAAAGCGGCGGAGTATTCCTCGCTCGCAATGCTGCTCCCGGCGTCCACCTTTGTCGGGTACGGGATCGGATACTGGCTCGACGGGCGATTCGGCACTACCTGGCTGAAAGTTCTGTTCCTGATCTTAGGTAGCGTCGCGGGATTCGTCACACTGATACGTCAGATCTTACGGGATTCCAACGATGACGGCGCCTGACGAGCTCGACTACGACCGCGCCGCCCCTCGCATCGCGCGCATCATGGCGGCCATCGGGGCGCTCGGGACGGCGGTGGCGCTCGCCTTGGGCGGTTGGAAGTGGGGAGGAGGGTTTCTGTTGGGAGCCTTGCTCTCGGGGCTCAACTACCGCTGGCTCAAAGGGCTGGTGGATGCCTTGGGCGGCAAACCTGCGCGCGGCAGCGTCTTCCTGGCCTTCCGTTACCTCCTGCTGGGTGGTGTTGGGTATGTTATATTACGTTATTCTCCCCTCAGTGGCACGGCCGTACTGGTGGGGCTCTTCGTGCTAACGGCCGCAGTCTTCGTCGAACTCATATTCGAGATCGTCTATGCCAGAAAGTGAATTGTGGGTCACCAGCGTCTTTAACGATTATCTGTGGGGGCTGGGGAACTTTTTCCTGACGCTCATAGGAAGGCACGCAGAAGCCCGGCCGTGGGCGGACTTCATCGTCATGCAGATCCTGCTGGTCGCCGGCCTGATGCTGCTTTTCGCCGTCCTTCGGCCGCGCCTCTCGGTCGAACGGCCCGGCGGCCTGCAACACACCTGTGAGTTGCTGTACGGCTTTGTCAAAGGCCAGGCAGAGGACCAGGTGGGTCACACCGCCCACCGGTACGTGCCGTTCTTCGGCACCATCTTTATCTTCATCCTTTGCTCCAATCTGATCGGCCTGATCCCCTGTTTCGAATCGCCGACGAATTTCCCTTACGTGACGGCCGGCTGCGCGGTGGCGACGTTCCTCTACTACAACGCGGTTGGGTTCCAGGCCAACGGTATAAAGTACCTGGCCCACTTCGCCGGACCCCTTTGGTGGCTCGCTCCGCTGATGCTTCCCATCGAGATCATCAGCCACCTGGCCCGTATGCTTTCGCTCACAGTGCGTCTTTATGCCAACATGTTCGCCGGAGAGCAGGTGACGCTGGTCTTCATCGGCCTGACCAAATTCGTGGCGCCCGTGATCTTCATGGGGCTGCACATTTTCGTGGGCGTGGTGCAGGCTTACATTTTCATGCTGCTGACCATGGTGTACGTGGGTGGCTCGGTGGCGCACGAACATTAATACCGGCTTTATGCCGCTCTCAGTGTGAGCCCGGCTGCAGGGTGTCCGGGAACCACCTCCTGGGGGCGATTCATTGAAGGAGAATCGAATGACGAAGAAGTTTCTGATGCTGCTGGCGCTGTTCCTGTTTGCCAGCATCGTGCTTTGCGCACAGACGCAGGGCACTCCGGGCAATCCCAGTATGAACGGACACTGGGTACCCGTTTCCGCCGCTTTCGCGATGGCGATTGGTTCGAGCCTGTGCGGCCTGGCACAGGGCAAGGCTATTGCCGCCGCCGTGGAAGGCATGGCGCGCAATCCAGGAGCGGCCAAACCCATTCAGTTGGCCATGCTGATCGGTCTGGCATTTATCGAGTCGCTGGCTCTGTATGTCCTCTTAATCATTTACACCAAGGTGTCGTAGGTAGCATTGCCGATGGGACAGGCAGCTCGACTGTCTGATCCTGGTTGTAGTTGTACATCCCGATACGGGCCTCGGTCCGTATCGGGAACCTCCCTCCCTCCCTCCCCCGTACTTCTGAGGCTCCAAGACTAGTACGAACTTGTAAGTTTAAGTCCGTTAGTTCTATTGACCTAGGTGTCGACACCAAATAGCATGAATTGACACTGGACTGGAATGGAACAGCGAAGAACTAGACGTTTTCAATTGGAGTTGCCACTCTCCATCATCCGCGCGGGCGCCGAACGCGTAACTATGGCGGGCTTGACCAAAAACATCAGTTCCTGCGGTGTGCTCTTCACCACCGGAAAGGAGCCGGACCTGGGCGGTCCGATCGAGTATATCATCACGCTCAATCACGAAGGCCCGCAGCCAGTGAATCTTCGCTGCGTCGGCAAGGTGCTGCGCGCCGAGCGCACTCACTTCGCTCCGGACGCGGGCCCCAAAGCCTATCAGATCGCCGCCACCCTGGAACGTTACGAGTTCGTCCGCGAACGGTAACACGGGCATTCTTGCCTGTGTGGATTTGCGAGCGGCCGGAAAGCCCAAAGCCACACAGGCAAGAATGCCCGTGTTACGAGTAGATCCCCGGGGCCTCGTGTCCGATCTTCTGCACGTACTCGATGTACGACCCAGGATAGACGCGGGGAGTGCGATCCCTGCCGCTCTCACCGCCCAATTCCAGTACCCGTGAGCCGAGGCCCCGCAGGAAGGTGCGGTCGTGCGAGACGAAGATCATGGTGCCTTCGAAGTCCTTGAGCGCCTCGACGAGCATCTCTTTGGTGGCCAGGTCAAGGTGATTGGTGGGCTCGTCGAGCACCAGGAAATTCGGCGGATTATAGAGCATCCGCGCCATGGCGAGGCGCGATTTCTCGCCGCCTGAGAGCGAACGGATCTTCTTGTCCGCATCGTCTCCCGAGAATTGGAACGCTCCAGCCAGTGTACGTAGCGAGCCGATGCCGTCCTGGGAAAAGTCGTTTTGGAGTTGTTCGAGGATGGTCAGGTCCGGGTCAAGTACGTCGAGCGACTGCTGCGCGAAGTACCCCATGCTAAGGCTGGCGCCCAGCCGCACGCTGCCGGCATCGGGCACGGTGGCGCCGGCAATCATTTTCAGCAGGGTGGTCTTCCCCGCCCCGTTCCTTCCCATCACGGCCCACCGTTCTCCCCGGCGGATGGTGAGACTGAAGCCCTGATAGATGACGCGCGAACCGTAGCGCTTGTGCAGGTCCTCAATCACGGCGACCTGGTCGCCCGAGCGCGGCGGCACGCGGAACTCGAACTTCACCACGTGGCGCTTCTTGGGCAGTTCGATCTTGTCGATCTTGTCCAACGCCTTGATGCGGCTTTGCACCTGGGCGGCCTTGGCTGCGTGGGTCTTGAAGCGCTCGATGAAGCGCTGTTCCTTGGCCAACATGGCCTGCTGCCGGGCGAAGGCCGCCTGCTGGTTGCTCTCGCGGATGGCGCGCTCGCGCTCGTAGAAATCGTAATTGCCCGAGTAAACGATAATCTCGCCGCCATCGATCTCGGCGATCTTCGAGACGATGCGGTTCATGAACTCGCGATCGTGCGAGGTCATCAGCAGCGCGCCCGCGTAGGACTTGAGGAACTGCTCCAGCCAGATGATCGACTCGATATCGAGGTGGTTGGTGGGCTCGTCCATCAGCAGCACGTCAGGCCGCCCCAGCAACACCCTCGCCAGCGCGACGCGCATCTTCCAGCCTCCCGAGAGCGCGCCCACATCGCCATCGATCTGGTCGTCCTCGAAGCCCAGGCCATGCAGCACCTCGCGGGCCTGCGCCTCCAGAGCGTAGCCGTCGAGATGCTCGTACTCCTCCTGCACATCGCCGAAGCGCGCGAGGATGCGGTCCAGGTCGCCGGCCTGTTCCGGATCGTCCATGGCGCGATGCAGGCTCTCCAACTCGTGGTGCAGGTCGCCGACCCGGCCACTGCCCGCGATGGCCTCATCCAGGACCGAGCGGCCCTTCATTTCCTCCACGTCCTGACGGAAGTAGCCGATGGTCAGGCGCTTCGGGACGGAGACGTCGCCTTCGTCGGGGGCGTCTTCGCCGACCACCATGCGGAAAAGGGTGGTCTTGCCGGAGCCATTAGGACCGACGAGGCCGACTTTCTCGCCCGGGTTCAACTGAAAGGACGCATCGACAAAGATCAACTGCTTGCCGTACTGCTTGTTTATGTTCGAAAAAGAGATCAACTACCACGGTAGCACTGTGGCACTGGCATTCTTGCTCTTGTAGCACGGGCATTCTTGCCTGTGTTGGGTTTCTTTCGTCCGGACCTTTCCCGGAAACCCAACACAGGCAAGAATGCCCGTGCTACAGAAGAATGCCCGTGTCACTCTCGCAGAACTACCGCCGGGTCCACTCGCGTAGCGCGGCGAGCGGGGACATAGCAGCCTGCGATCGCAGCCATCCCCAGCAGGATCGTGGCCACTGCATACACCATAGGGTCGGTGGGACGGACCGTGTAGAGCAGCGTCGCGAGAAACCGGGTCAGCCCCAGCGCGGCCAGCAAGCCCGCCGTGATCCCGGCGCATGCGAGCGACAGTCCTTCACCCAGCACCATTCGTAGAATCGAAAGCGGCGCGGCCCCCAGTGCCAGCCGGATCCCCATCTCGCGCGTGCGCTGCTCCACGGAATACGACACTACCGCGAAGACCCCCACACACGCCAGCGCCAGCGCCACCACGCCGAAGATCGCCGTCAGGACCACTTCCAGTTTCGGACGCGCCAGCGAACTGGAAATCAACTGCTCCATCGTGGTGACGTCCTGGACTCCTTGATTGGGCGCCGCCGCCTGCATCTGCTCCTTGACGGCCGCGATCGCAGCGGCCGGGTCGCTCGCGGTGCGGATTACCAGAGACGCCATCCCGCTGGGAGCCTGGGCTTGCGACAGGAACAGGCAGGGCGCCGGCTTGTGGTCCAACCCGTTGTGCCGCACATCCGCCGCCACCCCGACGATCTCGACCACGGGTTTGGGGTACACCGGCCAGTCCACCTGGAGCCGCTGCCCAACGGGGTTCTCGCCCGGAAAGACCATGCGCGCCGCCGCCTGATTGAGTATGGCCACAGGGGGCGAGCCCCTACGGTCCCGGGGCTCGAATTCACGGCCCGCCGTCATGGGGATCCCCATGGTCTGAAAGTATCCATCGGAGATCACCGACACCTCCCCACCAGGACCGGAGCCGATGGTGGATCTGGGGCGGTCCGTGCGGTAGTAGCCGGAGCCGGATTGCGAGCCGCTCAGGGGGAGCAGGTGGATGGAACTGGCGGAGGTCACCATCGGCAGCGCGCGAATCCGTTCGAGCATCCGCTCCACGCGAGCGGCTCGATGCTCCTGCCAGTGTTCGTCGAGGGGCGTGGCAAGAAGCATGCGGAACGCGATCAGCCTCTCCGGCCGGAATCCGGGGTCCACTTCGTTGAGGAGCACGAAGCTCCGCAGCATGAGGCCCGCACCGATGACCAGCGGCACAGCCACCGCCAGTTCGGCAATCACCAGCAGGCTGCTGAGCCTGCGGTTGGCCGCCGAACCGTGACGCCCTCCCTGCTGGAGCCCGCGCGCGCGATCCACCTGTAGCGCAGGGAAGATGCCGAAGAATAGGCCGCACGCGATCGAAACCAGGAGCGTAAACCCGAGCACCGTGCGGTCCACGGCGATCTCCTGAAGACGGGGCAGCGGGAATTCCGAGGGGAGCATCCGGATGATCGCGGGCACACCCCAGTACGCCAGCAAAAACCCCAGCAGTCCGCCAACCACCGCCAGCAGCATACTCTCGATGGTCAGTTGATGTAGCAGGCGCCAGCGGCCGGCCCCCAAAAAGCGCTCCACCGGTAGTTGTCGTCCGGCCGTTCCTGGGCGAGTTGCGCGGCAACGTCCTGCATATCGGCCTGCGCGGCGGCCAGCGAAACGTTGGGCTTCAGGCGAGCCACTGTCCGGTAGTTTCGGCCGCGCCCCGGGTGAGCCAGGTCGAACTGCATCGGAAGGTACACGTCGGCGGTTTGGGACGGGACGGCAAAGCCCGCAGGCATCACGCCGATGATTTCGCAGGCGGCGCCATTGACTAGGACCTTCCGGCCCAGCGCGTCCGCCCTGCCGCCCAACCGGCGTTGCCAGAGGCCGTTCGACAAAACCGCGACAGCCGGAGCGCCGACGGCGTCATCCTCCGGCCGGATGGTCCGCCCCAACACCGGAGGCACGCCCAGGATCTCGAAGATCCCGGCGGTGACCCGCAGGCCCGGCACCTGTACCGGGTCGCCATCGCCCGAGAGGTTGGCGGGAACACTCACGTAGGCCGCGATGTTAAGGAACGAGCGGTTGCGTGACCGCCAGTCGAGGAAGTTGTGGGTCTGCACCACGTTGTGGCGTCCGCTGGGCTGCCGTTCCCAGACCATCGCGAGGCGGTCCGGCTCGGGAAACTGCATGGGCTTAAGCAGGACCGAGTAGACCACGCTGAACATGGCCGTGGTGGCGCCGATTCCCAACGTCAGCGCGGCCAGCGCGACTGCCGTGAACGCCACGTTCTTGCGCAGCATGCGCGCGGCGAACCGCAGATCCTGCGCGGCGCGCTCCAGTGCACCCCATCCCCACATATCGCGTGTGACCTCCCGTGCCAAAGTGACATTGCCGAAATCGCGGAGGGCCGAGCGTTCGGCTGAATCCGCCGGCTCGCCGCGATCGATGCGGAGCTGCGCTTCCGCGGCGAGGTGAAAGCGCATCTCCTCGTCAAGCTCCCGCTCTTCCTGAGAGCGGTTGAACAGTCCCCGTAACACGGGCATTCTTGCCTGTGTTGGTTTTCGTCCTTTCGCCACACCAACACCCCCACAAAACCAACACAGGCAAGAATGCCTGTGCTACGCCGGCCGCATCACCCTACCGATCGCTTCTACCATCCGATTCCAGCGGGACTCCTCTGCCGCCAGCATTTTCTTTCCCTTGCCGGTCAGGCGGTAGTACCGGGCCCGCTGCTTGTTTTCGGTAGTTTTCCACTCGGCCTCGATCAGTCCCTGTTTCCGCAAACGATGCAATGCCGGATAGAGCGACCCGTGCTCTACCTGGAGCACGTCCTGCGAGGTGTTTCGGATCGCCAGTCCGATCCCGTGGCCATGTTCGGGACCCCACTGGAGCGTGCGCAGGATCAACATGTCGAGCGTGCCCTGTAACAGCTTGATCCGATTCTGGTAACGGTCGTCACTCGCCATAGGTAGAAGACAATCTACCACCTGAAGTAGTCGACCGTCTACCACCCTTAGACGGAGGTTCGGAAAAATGGTTAGGAGCGAAACAAACGACCCCGTTCGGCCAGATTATCAGGGATGCGATCGGCTCGCCAGCAGGGTAATCACGCCGAAAGTTCCAATCGCCAGGCCGCCGATCCGGTTCATCCAGACCATCGCCCGATCGGTAAACCGATCCCGTAAGCGATTGGCAATGCCGGTCAGAATCAGCCACCACAGCATCGCGCCGCAGAAGATGCCACCCACCATCAGCAGGGTGAGGTACCACGGTCTGGAACTGCCCAAACCGAGGAACGCCAGCACTGCCAGAAACGACAGGATGGTGGTCGGGTTGGTCAACGTGAGCAAAAAGGTGGAGGCGGAGTCGGCTCCATCGGTTTCGCCCTCTTTCTTCTCGCCTGTCGGTTTCGGCGGCCGAAAATAGTACCACACGCCGAGCAGGATGAGCAGGATTCCACCGAAGAACCGAATCCAGAAAAGCTCCCGCAGCAGAAACTGGATCACGAGGCTGATGCTGAAACCCGCAATGGCGGCGTAAATCGTGTCGGCCAGCGCCGATCCGAGACCGGAAAAGAGACCCGACCGCCAACCTTTGGTAATGGTCCGCTGGACACAGAGAACATTCACCGGCCCCACCGGCGCGGTGATGATCAAACCGGCTATCAGGCCGCGGAGGAGGAGTTCGATGATATTCATTGGGTCGGGAGCACCGATTGGCAAGGGTTGATGTGCATTGTCGCCTTTCTACGAGCGGGACCGAATCACCTATTATGCCAAGGGCGCTCTTCCACTGCGGACAGGGGAACACAACGCCCGAAAATGTTGCAGAATAGAACGAGCTTTAGGATGTGGAAATCCGTGGTCAAGACCGGATTCGTCGCAATGGCTTTGCTATCCCTCGCCGCTCCGATGTGCCCAGCCGGGGAGCCGGCTCCCGTCTCTAAACAGGATCCCGCGGAAGTTACGTCTCGAGTAGCGCCGGCGGTGTTCAAGTCGTCCGCCAACCTCGTGCAGGTGCCCGTGGTGGTGCGCGATCGCCAGGGCCTTGCCGTCGGCAACCTGCGCGCCGAGGATTTCCAGTTGTCCGACAATGGCAAGCCGCAACTGATCTCGCGCTTCGCGATCGAGCAGATCGAGGCCCGCGAAAGTCTGCGAACTCTTAGGAATTCCTCGGATCCTCCGGGCGCGAACACAGGCGCCGATTCGCTCCCAAGCCGCTTCCCTGGCCTATTTGTCGGACGACGTAGTCCTCGCGCCCGCGGAGTTCGCCACCGGACGCCTCGCGGCCTTGCGTCATATGCAAACACTGGCGCCTTCCGACCGCGCAGCAATCTATTCGGCCTCGGGCAACGTCACTCTCGGGTTCACGGACAACCGCGAACTGCTCCGCAATACCCTGTTGGGCATGGCTTCGTTGAATCGCCCGCAAACTTGGGTCGAGAACACCTTACGATGCAGACCGATGACCTTTTACCGGGCAGACCTGATCGTCGCGGGCGATCCCGGTGCGATGAAGGACTGCGCCGGAGGCGGATCGTCGAATCCCATCGCAGAGGGCGCACGGATTGTCAGGGAGGCTGTGGTCATGGCTGACGCCGAATCGGTGGTTCAGAGGAGCGACCGGGATCTGCTGACCTACTTCGG
>PMTT01000463.1 GCA_003167275.1 Bryobacterales bacterium
ACGAGTGCCCGCGCCACGTGGGGACTAGATTCGGAAGTTGGAGTGTAAGGAGAGAAGATCCGGGGGCGTGTGCACCACCGGAATCGAAGAAGCCTGACTCGGACAATGCGGAAGGGCCATCGCCGGCACCGGTCCCACTACGCTCGACACCACAGGCACAAACGCCGCCACAACCTCTGCCTTCACAAAATGCCGAAGCACTTGTGTCTGGCAGTTCTCAGTGGTTCTTTTGGTTCGGTGGCAGCAGCCATGTGCCGGCTGTTGTGAGTGCAACGTGAGCAGCATCTGCGGACAGGAGAAGCAGTTTCCCCAGAACAGCGCCGCGACCACCAGGGCCACCATCAGCGTGTTGAAGATCGTCCGCATCTAATCCCCATTTTACACCGACCGCGGAATATCTCAACAGATTTTCAGATTAATTTACCTGTTTCCCCACCAGCGCAGGACCCGTAACGCTCGTAAAGTATTCCACCGGCTCGGTTCGCCGACGCGTTCCATTTCAAAAAAGGTCGCGCCCCGGTACCCGCTGGGGAGCAGCCAGCGGCCATCCGGCTGCCGCCGCTGCTCCAGCAATTCGATCGCGTCCTCCAGCCGCTCCTCGCGCGGCGCGCGGCAATCCTGAAAGTAGTCCAGGCCCCGCAGGACGTCGTAGTGCCACCGGGGCGGAAACGCGAACCTCGTCATTTGAGCCTTCACCACCTGTCCGGTCCGATGCGAGCGGAACATCCGATGAACCAGCAGAAACTCACGCCCGCGAGCCTGCGCCTCCACCGCGGCCAGACCCCGGTGCGGCCGGAAAAACTGGTAATCGCGAAGCGCTTCCAGCGCCGAAATGGTGGTGTGAAACGAGCCGTGCGTCGCGCCGCCATACCCCGGCATGGCCCGGCAGTTCCACCCGCCGTCCGGCATCTGCTGGGCGATCACGTGCTCGGCCAGTTGGTCCACTCGCGGATCGTCCAAGCGGAACCAGCATAGCGCGCCCAAGACCATGCTGGAGATGCATGTCTCGCTCCGCGGGTAGACTTTGGGAAAGAAGTTGATGCCGCCATCCTTCCAGAACCCGGTGTCCAGCAGAACTTTGCAGGCGCGGATCGCGTAGGGATTTCCGGGTGCGAGGCCCATACCGCGGAGCAGCACCATGGTGTACGTGGTGGAGGTCAACTTAGGGTTATAGATGCCCTTCGCCCAACGCCCGTCCGGGTCCTGCAATTCCAGCAACTGCGATCCCCAGCCCTCCGTCGCGACACGCCGTTGCTCGCGAAGCAGGGTACGCTCCCCCGCGCCTTTCAGGTCGCGAACTGCCTGCCAGCGGATAGCAGGGTCGCCTTCCAGGAGCCACTCCAAAACGGCATCGTGTCCCATCCCCGCGATTGTATCCTGATGGAGGGCCCGTATCGGCGAGTGCCGCCACATGGTGGTACTTGTAGTAGGGTGAGATGGCTCGGCGGTTGAAGCTTGGGAATCAGTGAACTCTGGGACTGCCGGGATTGCGGCTTCCATTTTGACCGCGTTCGAGGGACTTCACAAGCGTGTTGACGTTCTTGGTGAGTTGGGTGATCTGCTGCGAATTCTTGGCGATCTGCTGATTGTTTCGGACGATCATCTTCACCCCAGTCGCAATCAGCTTCTGGATGGCCTCGATCTGGCGGTCATGCTTGGTGAGCTTGGCTTCGATGTCGCTCTTTTTCATTTTGCCTGCCCCATTCTATCGTGCGGGAAAGGCCAGTGGGACAGACGATCGCTTTGCGTCGCCTGTCCGCCCAGAGTCTAAGCCGGGAAAGTAAAAGGGGGGCCGAAGCCCCCCTTCCCTACTATTCTTCCTTCTCTTCTTCAGGCTCGCGCCCTTCGCGCTGCGCCTTCAGCCGCTCTTCACGGCGTTTGGCGCGATCCGCGGCGCGCTTGACCAGTTCGGAACCGACCAACTCGATCATGGCCACCTCGGCGCCATCGCCCTTCCGAGGCCCTAACCGGGTGATGCGGGTGTAGCCGCCGTTGCGCTGGCCAAAACGAGTGCCCAACGAATCGAACAGCTTCTTTACCGAGGCCGGCGTCAGGAGCACGGCCGCCGCCTGCCGCCGCGAATGGAGCGTGTCGGCCTTGGCCAGCGTGATCATCTTCTCCACCCAGGGCTGCACAGCCTTGGCCTTGGGAATGGTAGTGACGATGCGCTCCTCCAGGATCACGCTCGTGGTGAGGTTGCGCAAGAGCGCATTGCGGCTGTCTACGGGCCGCTTCAGCTTAAATCCAGCGTACTTGTGTCTCATGAACTATCCCTCGATGGCATCCGGCGAACCTTCATCTTCGGGGCCGAAGTCCGGCCCTCCGCCGCCACCGCCCGGTATCTGCGGAGGCGCTACCAAGCGGCCATGCGCGTCGATGCGCATTCCGAGCGACAGGCCCATGTTTGCGAGTATTTCCTTGATCTCGTTGAGCGACTTGCGGCCGAAATTCTTGGTGCGCAGCATTTCGGCTTCAGTCTTCTGCACCAGTTCGCCGATGGTCTGGATGTTGGCGTTCTTGAGGCAGTTGTAAGAACGGACGCTGAGTTCCAGTTCCTCCACCGAGCGGTTCAGGACCTCGTTCATCTTGTCCATACCGCGCTCGGAAATCTCTTCGGTCTGCTCCGGCACTTCCTCAAAGTTGATGAAGATGGCCATGTGGTCTTTGAGCAGTTTGGCGGCGTACCCGATGGCGTCCTGCGGCGAAACCGCGCCGTTGGTCCAGACTTCCAGGGTCAGCTTGTCGTAATCCGTCATCTGCCCCAGCCGCGCCGCTTCCACGGAGAAGTTTACCTTGCGGACGGGTGAGTGGACCGAATCGATCGGGATGTACCCGAGAGCCAGGTCCTCGTCGAAATTCTTGTCGGCGCTGACGTACCCGCGGCCGGTCTTGAGCCGCATTTCGATCGACAGCCTGCCGCCCTCGCTGACGGTGGCCACGTGCACATCGCGATCCAGCACTTCGACGTCCTGATCGGTTTCGATCTGGCCGCTCCGCACATCGCCGTTCGTGTCGACTGTGAGGCGGACGGTTTTGACGCCTTCGCCCATGATTTTGAACGGGATCTGCTTCAGGTTCAGGATGATGTCGGTGGCGTCTTCGACCACGCCGGGAATGGGACTGAATTCGTGCTCGACGCCTTCAATGCGCACGGCGGTGATCGCCGCGCCTTCAATGGAACTCAACAATACGCGCCGCAGGCTGTTACCGATGGTAGTGCCAAACCCGCGTTGGAAAGGCTGCGCCGTGAACATGCCATACCGTTCCGTAAGGGTTTCGGTATTGGCGACCAGTCTTTTGGGTTTTTGGAAGCCTTTGAACATTTAGAAAAAACCTCGCTGTCAGCTATCAGCTTTCAGCAGTCAGCTCTCAGTCTCCGGCAGCGCCGATTCGCTGACGGCTGATGGCTGACCGCTGACTGCTTCTTTACTTTGAGTACAACTCGACGATGAGTTGCTCGTTCAGTTGGATCTGTACCAGTTCGCTGCGCAGTGGCAAGCTCGTGACACGACCCGTCAAACCTTCCCGGTCCACATCGATCCAGTTCGGCGCCGGCGCGTGGGCCGTGGCGTCGCGGGCGGCCAGGATGGTCGGATTATTCTTGCTGCTCTGGCGAACTGCGATGACATCGCCCACCTTGACCTGGGCGGACGGGATGTCGCATTTGCGGCCGTTGACATCGATATGCCCATGGCGGACGATCTGGCGGGACTGGGCGCGGCTGGTGCCAAAGCCCATGCGGTAGATGACGCTGTCGAGGCGGCGCTCCAGGGCCGACATCAGGTTTTCACCAGTGATGCCCTTGGCCAGGGCGGCCTTCTCGAAGGTGCTGCGGAACTGCCGTTCCAACACGCCGTACACGCGGCGGACTTTCTGCTTTTCGCGAAGCTGCAGACCGTAGCCGACGATTTTCTTCGCCCGATCCTTGCCGTGCTGCCCGGGGACGAAGTTGCGGCGCTCAATCGCGCATTTCTCGCTGTGGCAGCGCTCGCCTTTGAGATAAAGCTTCATGCCCTCGCGCCGGCATTGCCGGCAAACCGGGCCAATATATCTTGCCAATTTGCTCTCCCTTACCTTTTCAACAGGTGCGGTTTACAGCCGATGGCCGGCCTTCGTCCCGCTTCTCTTTTAGCCACCGATAAACACCGATAGAACACTTGCTTATTCTTATCTGTGTTCATCTGTGTTCATCTGTGGCTGATTCTCACACTCTCCGCTTTTTAGGCGGCCGGCAACCGTTATGCGGAATCGGCGTCACGTCCTTGATCGCGCGGACTTCGATGCCCGCCGTCGACAAGGCGCGAACCGCCGATTCGCGGCCCGAACCCGGACCGCTCACCCGCACTTCCACGCTCCGCAACCCGCTCTCGCCGGCCTTGTTGGCAGCCGTAAGGGCGGCCTGCTGGGCGGCGAAAGGCGTGCCCTTGCGGGACCCGCGGAATCCCAGCGAACCCGCGCTCGACCAGGAGATCGTGTTGCCTTCCTGATCGGCGATGGTGACGATGGTGTTGTTGAAGGTCGCCTGGATATGCACGACACCCGTATGGACAACGCGCTTTTCCTTCTTCTTAAAACTCTTCTTCTTGCTTGCCTTCGCCGGTGCTTTCGAAGGCTTCCCGGCTGGTTTCGCTGCCGCTGCTTTCGCTGCTTTCGCCATACTATGTCTTACCCGTGGCCTTTTTCTTATTCGCTACCGTTCCGCGGCGCGGACCCTTGCGCGTACGGGCGTTGGTGTGCGTGCGCTGTCCCCGGACCGGCAGACCACGGCGATGCCGCAAGCCGCGGTAAGAGCCCATCTCGATGTGACGCTTGATGTTCATCGAGATCTCTTTACGGAGGTCGCCTTCCACGGCTCCCTCTTCTTCCAGAATCTGACGGACGCGATTGACCTCGTCTTCGGTCAACTCGCGGACCTTCTTGTCGAAATCGATCCCAGCCCGGTGGAGGAGCGAACGGGAACGAGTACGGCCGACGCCGTAAATGTACGTTAGCCCGATCTCGGCCCTCTTCCCAGCCGGCAGATCCACACCAGCGATACGTGCCATATGTTTACCCCTGCCTCTGTTTATGTTTCGGGTTGACGCAGATGACCCGCACCACACCTTCGCGATTGATCACCTTGCATTTGTCGCAAATCTTCTTGACGGACGCTCGAACCTTCATAAGACCTCTGGGGCCGGGGGCCAGGGACCGGGGCCGGGGAAACCCGCCGCCGCGCTCCACTCGCCCTACAGCTTCCGAACGATTCTGCCGCGCGTCGGATCGTGAGGGCTTAACTCCACCTCTACCCGATCGCCCGGTACCAACCTGACAAAATTCCGCTTCACGACACCCACCAGGTGCGCTAAAACCTTCTGGTGAGTGGGCAACACAACCTGGTAAACCGCACTCGACCGCTCTTCTACCACCACGGCCTCGACCTTAATCCCTGGCCCCCGGCCCTTGGCCCCAGGCCCCTGTATTCCTGATTCCACAGCGCCCATCACGGCCGGGTCAGCACCCACGGCCCGTTCTCCGTGACCGCGATGCAGTGCTCGAAATGCGCACTGTTGGAGCCGTCCTTGGTCACCGCCGTCCACTTGTCCTTCAGGACGACCGCTTCCGGGCGCCCGGCATTCACCATGGGCTCGACCGCCAGCACCATGCCCGGTTTCAACCGCGGATTCTCGTTCTTGCGATCCACGAAATTGGGGACCTGCGGCTCCTCATGGAGCTGCGTGCCGATCCCATGGCCCACATACTCCCGCACGATCGAAAAACCATTCGACTTCACGTGCTGTTCCACCGTACCGCAGACATCGAAGAGCCGGTTTCCGGCCCGCACCCGATCGATCGCCAGTTCGAGCGATTCCTGCGTCACCCGGAGGAGCTTCCTGGTCTGCTCGCTGACCTCGCCGATCGGAACGGTAATGGCCGAGTCGCCATAATACCCGTCCAGCCTTACCCCGGTATCGATGGAAACGATGTCGCCCTTCGCCAGGATCCGCTTCGCATTCGGCATCCCATGCACGATTTCCTGGTTCACCGAAGTGCACAACACAAACTTGAAGGCCTCGCCTGCCGCCGGCACATAATAGCCTTTGAAGGCCGGCTTCGCCCCGGCGTCCGCCATCATCTTCTCCGCGGCCACTTCCAGGTCCATAGTACTGGCACCTTCCACCGCGAGATCCTTCATTTTCTGCAGGATCTGCCACACCAGCAGACCGCTGCGCCGCATTTTTTCGAGCTCGGCGGCTGTCTTTCGAACAATCATCCTACGCCATCGCCTGACGAATCTTCTGGAAAATAAGGGCGGGCGGATCGTTGCTCGCATCCACCTCAACCACCTGTCGCCCAGCGGCCTGGTAGTACTCCAACACGGGTCGCGTCTGCTGCTCGTACGCTTCCAATCGCTTCCGGATTACCGGCTCGCGGTCGTCGTCCCGCACTGCCAGCTTCTCGCCATCCAGATCGCACAACTCATCCACTTTTGGAGGGTGGAAGGCCACGTTGTACAGCGTTCCGCAGCGAGGACACTCCCGGCGTCCCGTCAATCGGGCAATAATTATATTGTAATCAACCGCGAGATGAATCACCACCTCGCGAATCCCCCGCCCATCCAGCCAGCCGCAGAGATGCTCGGCCTGTGCCAGGGTTCGGGGATAACCGTCCAGAACGAATCCATTCGCGGCATCCGCCTCGCTCAGCCGTTCCTCAACCATGAGGTTCACGAGTTCGTCCCGTACCAGCGCGCCCGATTGCATTTTGGCCGCCGCCGCGCCCAGTTCCGAGCCCGCCCGGATCCGGCTCCGCAGCATGTCCCCGGTGGAGATATGCGGAATCCTCAGACAATCGGTCAAAAACTTGGCCTGGGTCCCCTTGCCGGAACCAGGGGAACCAAACAGAACGATGGCCTTCACAGAACATGACCCTCCCTGACGGTGAGGCCTGGGGGGCGTGTTCCGTATTTCCTGCTGCGCACTGTCACGAACGCGGTGATGTGCTTTGCCACGTGCTTAAAATGAGCTCCGCCGTCCCCGAATACGGCCGGACCGCGGAGTGAATCCTTCGTAGTGGCGCATGATGAGCTGCGCCTCGATCTGGTTGATGGTGTCCATGGCCACGCCCACTACGATCAGCAGGGATGTTCCGCCAAAGTAGAACTGAACGTTCAGACCTTCCAACAGGAACCGCGGTGAAACGCGGTCCACAAAATCCCCGATCAGCCAGAGATGATTCAGCTTGATGCCCGAAATCATGATGTCCGGGATGATGCACAATATCGAAAGGTAGATACCGCCCACGACCGTAATCTTGGTGAGGATGTTGTTCATGTAGTCGGAGGTATTCCGGCCCGGACGAATCCCCGGAATGAATCCACCGTACTTGCGCATGTTGTCGGCCGCTTCGTTGGGATTAAAGATGATCGATACGTAAAAGAAGCAGAAAAAGATGATGCCCGCGACGAACAGCAGGTAATACATGGGCTCGCCGTGCCGGATGTCAGCCAATAGAGCGGAAAGCCAACCCACGCTCTTAACCCAGCTCATCAGGGCGAGCTGTTGCGGGAACGCCAGAATCGAGGAGGCGAAAATCACCGGGATCACACCGCCCGCGTTGACCTTCAGAGGCATGTGAGTGGATTGGCCACCCATCACGCGCCGGCCTACCACACGCTTGGCGTACTGCACCGGAATGCGCCGCTCGCCACGCTCCACAAGTACGATGAAGGCAACCACCGCAACCATCATCACCAGGATCGCGATCAGTTCGAAGGCGCTCCACTCGTGCGTGACGAAGACGTTCGTCCAAATGTTACTGATGGCGTTGGGCAACCCTACCACAATGCCCGTGAAGATGATCAGGGACATGCCATTGCCGATGCCGCGTTCGCTGATCTGTTCGCCCAGCCACATGATGAACGCCGACCCCGTGGTCAGCGACAGGATGGTCAGCAGCGTGAAGCCGAACCCCGGATTGATCACAATCCCTTGCTGCATCGACATCAGGCCCTGAGCGATGCCGAAAGACTGCAAGACGGAGAGAATGATCGTCAGGTAGCGGGTCCACTGGGTGATTTTACGCCGGCCCAGTTCCCCTTCCTTCTGCAGCTTTTCGAGCGTGGGGACCACAACGGTCAACAACTGCAGGATGATCGACGCCGTGATGTACGGCATGATCCCGAGAGCGAAGATCGTCAGCCGCCTGATATTGCCGCCGGCAAACAGGTCGAAGAAGCCGAAGATCGATCCCGCCTGGGAGCTGAAGAACTCCTCCCACCGTTGAATGTTGATGCCCGGTGTGGGGATGTGCCCGCCCAGACGGTACACAGCCAGCAGCCCCAGCGCAAACAGCAATCGTTTGCGAAGATCTGGGACGCGAAACATGTTCGCGAATGCTTCAAAGAGCTTCATGGTTCCCTCGGATTTCCGGCGCTATTCGCTTGGAGCGCCGATCACCTGCGCCGTGCCTCCGGCCTTCTGGATTTTCTCCAATGCCGACTTGGAAAACTGGTGTGCTTCCACCGTGATCTTGCGCGTCAACTGACCGGTACCGAGGACCTTAAGCCCTTCGCCCAGCTTCTTCACGATTCCCAACTCCATGAGGTGGGCCACCGTGAAGGTGTCGCCGTCGAGTTTCTCCAGGCGCCCCAGGTTGACGATGGCGTACTGCTTCTTAAAGATGTTCGTGAATCCGCGCTTGGGCAGCCGGCGGTGAAGGGGCATCTGGCCGCCCTCGAATCCGCGCTTCTGGCCGAAGCCGGTGCCCGCCCGCTGTCCCTTGCTCCCTCGCGTCGAGGTCTTGCCGTGTCCCGAGCCCATGCCCCGCCCGATGCGCTTACGCCTCTTCTTTTGTCCGGCGGGCGGCCTTAGATCGCTTAGATTCATTTGTAAAAATCTCCTGTCAGACACGAAGAAACGCGGACAAACACAGGCAAATCGAATGCTTTATTTGTGTTCATTCGTGTTCATTCGCGGCCATCACTCTTACTCCACCACGACCAGCAGGTGCGGGACCTTCTTCACCATGCCGCGGAAAACCGGCGTATCGGGCCGCTCCACAATCTGGTTGAGCTTCCGCAGACCCAGACCTTTGACTACCCTCTTGTGCTTCTCGGGAGTGCAGATCGGGCTACGCACGAGTTTGATTCTGATCATGCCTTCCATTAGAGCTTCTCCACTGCCAGGCCGCGCATCTCCGCGACGGCGGCACGGTCGCGCAACGATTCCAACGCCACAATCGTAGCCTTCACCACGTTGTGCGGATTCCGCCGCCCGATCGACTTGGTTTGCACATTGGGAATCCCGCAGGCCGTGATCACCGCGCGCACAGCGCCACCGGCGATCACGCCGGTCCCATCGGGGGCAGGCTTGAGCAGCACCTGTGAGCTGGCGAATTCCCCGAGCACCCGGTGCGCGATAGTGTTCTGCAGTACGTTCACACGCCTCAGGTTCTTCTTGGCGGCTTCAATCCCCTTGCGGATGGCGGATGGCACTTCTTTGGCCTTACCTACTCCGAAGCCTACCACTTTGGCCGAAGGATCGCCGATCACCACCAGCGCCGAGAAGCTGAGATTCTTGCCGCCCTTGACCACTTTGGTGACGCGGTTGATCGCCACCACCTGCTCTTTCAGGTTCAGCGTCGCCGGATCGATGCGTTTGGTTGACGTAGCCATGAATTAGAACTCCAGTCCCGCTGCGCGAGCGGCATCGGCCAGCGCCTTGACGCGGCCATGGTATTGGTACCCGCCGCGGTCGAACACCACACTCTTGATGCCCTTCTCCTTGGCGCGATCGGCCACCAGTTTCCCGATTGCCTTCGCCCCCGCCACGTTCCCACCCTTGGTACTGGCGCCCTTGTCCACCGAAGACGCCGATACCAGGGTCGTGCCCTCGGCATCGTCGATGACCTGCGCGTAGATGTGGGCCACACTGCGGAATACCGCCAGCCGCGGCCGTTCCGCCGTCCCGCGTAGTTTGCGCCGGATTCGCCTGTGGATCCGGTTGCGGATTTCCTTCTTTTCAATTCTACGAATCATTTTGCACTCGCCCCGGTCTTGCCGACCTTCTTGCGTAACGCTTCGCCCGTATAGCGGACGCCCTTGTTCTTGTACGGATCTGGTGGCCGGAGCGAGCGGATGTTGGCCGCCAACTGGCCCAACAACTGCCTGTCATGACCCGTGAGGACGAGGTGGACCTGCTTGTCGATCCTGAGGTCGACACCCACCGGCAGTTGGACCTCGATCGGATGGGAATAGCCCAGCGTGAAGATCGCTACCCGCCCCTTCAGATCGGCGCGGTACCCGATACCCACGATGTCGAGTTCCCTGGTGAATCCGGTCGAGACACCCTGCACCGCATTGGCCACCAGCGCCCGCGTCAGACCATGCAGCGCCGCCTGCTCGTCGGATTCCCGCTTGACTTCGAGCGTGCCCTTGGACTGCTCGAACGTGATGCCATGGGGGATCGGCACCATCAGCTTGCCCTTAGGCCCCGTCACTTCCAATTGCTCGCCGACCTGGATTTTTACGCCACTCGGCAGTGGGATCGGCTTTTTACCAATTCTCGACATATCTCACCTTCGTTACCCTAGATCCACGCGCTTCTTGCTGTGACCGTTACCGCCGCCGCGTTTCATGGAGTCGATCAACACCTGCAATTTCGCCTCGGTTACCTGCTGCATCGCCGCAAGGCGGTTTTGCGCAGCATTCAAGGTGCGCAGATCCTTGCGCGTCTCGATCACCAGCCGCATGCCTTCCTGAATCAAGGCGCGGATCGCTGCGACCTGGCGATCGTGCTTATCCAGACGCTCCTCGTGCTTATCCAGGCGCTGTTTGGTGGTCACAGCCATGGTTCGTTACCACACGCGGCAGAGGATCTCGCCGCCGATGTGCTCCTTGTGCGCGTCCCGGCCCGTCATGACCCCGCGCGGTGTGGTCAGGATGTTGATTCCCATCCCGCCCAATACTCGCGGGATGTCGGTCTGGCCCACGTACACGCGGCAACCTGGACGGGAAACACGCTCGATCGCGGAGATCACCGGCGAGTTGTTGGAAGCATATTTCAAGTAGATCTTGATGGTTTTCTTCGCGCCTTCTTCCGCCACCTTGAAGTTGGTGATGTACCCTTCTTCCTTCAAAATGCGCGCGATTTCCGCTTTCAGCTTGGAGGCCGGCACGTCCACCTTAGGGTGGCGGGCCTGGATCGCGTTACGCACGCGAGTCAGCATGTCGGCAATGGGATCGCTCGTCATAGTTCTCCTGCTTCTAAATGCGTCCCCGCTTTCCGCTGCCGGTGGCGGCGGAGCTTGGGACGCCCAATCTTTTTACCAGCTCGCCTTCGTCACGCCCGGGATTTCACCGTTCAGCGCGAGTTGGCGGAAGCACAGACGGCAGACGCCGAATTTGCGCAAAAAAGCACGCGGGCGTCCGCACCGCCAGCAGCGGTTGCGATGCCGGCACTGGAGTTTCGGCGTCTTCTTCCGCCGTTCGATATCCAGCTTGATATCCTTCGCTATCTTCGCCGTAGTGGCCATGTATCTCCTAACCCCTGTCTCACTGCCGGAACGGCATCCCCATCTGCTTCAGCAGAGCCAGGCCTTCCGCATCGGTCCGGGCCGTGGTGGTAATGGAAATGTTCATTCCCTTGGTCTTATCTACCTTGGAGTAATCGATTTCCGGAAAAATCAACTGGTCCTTGATCCCCAACGTGTAGTTGCCCCGGCCGTCGAAAGACTTGGTGGAGAGCCCCCGGAAATCGCGGACGCGGGGTAGCGCCACATTCACCAACCGGTCGAAAAACTCGTACATACGGTCGCCGCGCAGGGTCACCATACAGCCGATCGCCTGGCCTTCCCGCAGCTTGAACTGCGAGATCGACTTGGTGGCCTTCGTGATCACCGGCTTCTGGCCCACAATCTGGCCCAACTCGTTGACCGCGCCATCCATCAGCTTGGCGTTCTGGGTGGCTTCCCCGAGCCCGATGTTGACCGAGATCTTGTCGATCTTGGGCACTGCCATGATGTTCTTGTACCCGAACTCTTTGGTCAGCCCCGGGACCACTTTCTTGGTATAAACCTCTCTCAAACGTGCTGCCATGAAATCCTCACTTCCTGTCGAGCGTCACACCGCATTTGCGGCAGACTCTCGTGCGGTGGTTCTTGCCGCCGGCCACCGGGTCCACATGGTGCGCGATGCGTACCGCTTTCCCACACCCCGGGCACACGATCAGGACGTTCGAGGCTTGAATCGGACTCTCGCGCTCGGCAATGCCACCCTTGATCTGCTTGGCGGGGTTGGGACGCGTGTGACGTTTGATCATCATCACGTGCTCTACCAGCAACTTGCCGGTTTCCCGGCTCACCTGCAAGACGCGCCCGGTCTTGCCCTTGTCCCGTCCGGAGATGACCTTGACGGTGTCTTCCTTCTTAAAATCGATACGAACCGGCGCGGCCGGCTTTTTCTTTGCAACTGCCATCAGATTACCTCCGGAGCCAGCGAGACAATCTTCATGAATTTCTTGTCGCGCAGTTCCCTGGCGACGGGGCCGAACACGCGCGTGCCCACCGGCTCGCCCACATCGTTGATCAACACCGCGGCATTCGTATCGAAGCGGATGTAAGTGCCATCCCTGCGCCGCGTCTCCTTGCGCATGCGGACAATCACGCAGCGCACCACTTTCCCCTTCTTGATCGCCGAATCCGGAGCTGCCTCTTTCACGCTGGCGGTGACCACATCCCCCAACCCGGCGCGCAGGCCGAGGTCGCCGCCGCGCGGCAGGATACACATCAGCCTGCGCGCGCCGGAGTTATCGGCCACCTCGAGAATCGTTCGCATTCCAATCATAGTCGCTACGCTCCTGGCAGGTCGGCGCCGGGAACCGGCAGCCGGGCGCTTATCCCCGGCCCCCGGCCCCCGGCCCCTGGCCNNCGCCACCGCTTCAACTTGCTCAGCGGCCGGCATTCGATGATCCGAACGATGTCGCCCAGCTTCGCCCGGGTTTCTTCATCGTGCGCGTAGAACTTCTTGCGCTTTCCGATAATGCGCTTGTAGAGCGGGTGCGGCACGCGGCGGCTGACTTCGACCACGATGGTCTTTTCCATCTTGACCGAAACCACCTCGCCGATCTTCTCGTTTTTCAATCCCTGCTTGCCATGCAATTCGGCCATGTTATTTCTTCGCTCCCTGGAGCTCCCGCTCGCGCAGGATGGTGTAGATGCGAGCGCGGGTCTTCCGCATCGCGCGGACCTTCTTCAGCCCGTCCATCTGCCCCATGGACATCTGAAACTGTAGACGAAACATCTGCTCGTCCATTTCACCCAACTGGTGCCGTAATTCGTTGTCGTCGAGATCGCGTACTTTTTGCGACTTCATATCCTTTACTCCGCGTCCTCCCGGCCCATAAACCTGGTCTTAATGGCGAGCTTATGCGCGGCCAGCCGCATGGCCGCCGCCGCCGTCGGGCGATCCACACCTTCCATCTCGAAGAGGATCTTGCCAGGACGAATTACCGCCACCCACTGCTCCGGAGCGCCCTTGCCCTTACCCATACGGGTTTCAGCCGGCTTCTTGGTGATCGGCTTATCCGGGAACAGCCGGATCCAGACCTTGCCGCCGCGCTTGATCGACCGCGTCATCGCCACGCGCGCCGCTTCGATCTGCCGGTCCGTGACCCACCCACACTCCATGGCTTTCAGGCCGAACTCGCCAAAGGCGATTGTCGACCCGCGCCACGCCTTGCCGGCCATGCGCCCGCGCTGTTGCTTTCTGAACTTTACCTTCTTTGGCATCATCATGGCGGTATGCTCTCAGTTCCTATTGCTTCTCGCCTTCCGGCTTACCTTCAGCCGGCTTACCTTCGGGCGGCGTGCCGGCCGGAGGTTCCTGCCGGGCCTCCTGTTTCCAGGACGGTTGCTGTTGCTGCGGTGACATCAACGGCGGCAAAATCGGTGTCGCCGGACGGACAGCCGGACGCGGCAAGTCCGCAGGCGGAGTCTGCATCGCCGGACCACCGGTCTCGGCGGCCACAGGCGGCGGACCCGACGGCGCGTGCGGACGGTCGCCGCCACGGTTGTCGCGGCCACGTCCCCCGCGATCGCCACGGTCTCCCCGGTCGCCTCGATCTCCACGATCCCCTCTGCGGTCACGCGAATCGCGGCGCGGCTCAGGCTCGGGCAGCAATCCCCGGCGCTTCGTCAGGTCGAGGATTTCACCCTTGTACAGCCATGCCTTGATCCCGATCACCCCGTAGGTGGTNNAGGTACCATTCGCTGCGCGCGATTTCGGCGCCGTTCAAGCGGCCGGAAACCCGGACCTTGATGCCCTTGCAGCCGAACCGCAGCGCCGAATCCACAGCCTTGCGCATCGCCCGGCGGAACGCCACGCGCTTTTCGAGCTGCAGCGCGATCGATTCCGACACCAGTTGCGCGTCCAGTTCCGGCTTGTGAACTTCTTGAATATCGATGAAGACCTCGCGCTTGGTCTTCTTGGCCATATCCTGCTTCAGCTTCTCGATTTCCGCGCCCTTCCGGCCGATGATGATGCCGGGCCGCGAAGTGCGGATGGTGACCCGCAGCTTGTTGCCGGGCCGGTCCACTTCAATCGAGCTGACGCCGGCGGACTTGAGCCGCTCGCGCAGGTTCGCCTTGAGTTCGAGATCTTCCTGGAGTAGCTTGGCGTAGCCTTGTTTGGCGAACCACCGCGAGCGCCATGGCTTGTTGAAGCCCAGCCGGAATCCGTACGGGTGAACTTTCTGTCCCATCTATGCTTCTTTCTCCGTCACCTTGATGACGATATGTGACATTCGGCGCTGATACCGGTAGGCTCGGCCCATGGGAGCCGGTCGGACGCGCTTCATGCGCGGCCCTTCGTTGACATATGCTTCGGAAACAATCAGCCGGTCCACATCCACTTGGTCGTTCCGGTTGGTCGCGTTGGCGATGGCCGAGTGGAGCACCTTCTCGACCGTTGGCGCAATCCGCTTGTTGATGGTCCGCAACGTCGTGATCGCCGCTCCCGCGTTCTTGCCGCGGATCAGGTCCACCACCAGGCGCGCCTTCTGCGCGGAAACCCGGATGTATCGGGCTTCTCCCTTGATTTTGCCTTCGGCCTTGTCCTTTTGTGCTTTGGTCAGATGTTCCATGTTTCCTCTGTAGGACAGGCATCCCGGCCTGTCCAGACAGGCCAAAGGCCTGTCCCGCTTCTTATGCCGGCTTCGCGGACTTCTCCGTCGCCGCCTTCACCGAATGGCCCTTGAAGGTCCTTGTGGGCGAAAACTCGCCCAGTTTGTGACCCACCATGTTCTCGGTCACGTACACCGGAATGAACTTCTTCCCGTTATGGACCGCCACGGTCTGCCCCACGAACTCCGGAAGAATAGTAGAGCGCCGCGACCAGGTGCGGATGACCTTCTTCTCTTTGTTGACGACCGCCGCCGCCATCTTCTTTTCCAGATGAGTGTCGGTAAACGGCCCTTTTTTGACTGATCGACCCATATGCGCTTACCTCTTCTTACTCTTGTGCGTGACGATCCACTTATCGGTACGCTTGTTGTTGCGCGTCTTGAACCCGCGAGTCGGCTGGCCCCACGGAGTGACCGGATGCCGGCCGCCCGAAGTCTTGCCCTCGCCGCCGCCGTGCGGATGGTCCACCGGGTTCATCGTGACGCCGCGATTGTGCGGCATCTTACCCATCCAGCGTTTCCGTCCCGCCTTGCCCAGCGATACGTTTTCGTGATCCAGATTGCCCACCTGGCCCACCGTCGCCATGCACTCCAGGGGCACCCGCCGAATCTCGCCCGAAGGCAGCTTCAGCAGAGCCGTACCGCCCTCTTTAGAAACCAGTTGCGCCTGCGATCCCGCCGAGCGCGCCATTTGCGCACCCTTGCCCGGCTTCAGCTCGATGTTGTGGACAATCGTGCCCGCCGGCATATTCTTCATCGGCAGCGCGTTGCCCAACAGGATGTCAGCCGTCGGACCGGACATCACCTTCTGCCCGACCTTCAACCCTTCCGGGTGAATGATGTAGCGCTTCTCGCCATCTACGTAATTCAACAGGGCGATGCGCGCCGAGCGGTTGGGATCGTACTCGATCGCCGCCACCACCGCCGGAATCCCGGTCTTATCGCGCTTGAAATCGATGACCCGGTACGCCTGCTTCGCGCCTCCACCGATGAACCGTGAAGTCACCCGCCCGGTGCTGTTGCGGCCGCCCGTGCCCTTCTTCGATTCCACCAGCGACTTCTCCGGACGCTGCTTGGTGATCTGGTCACGCGTGGTAATCGTCTGGAAGCGCCGCGTAGGCGTTGTTGGCCTATATGTTTTAATTGGCATGTCTGTAGCTCTCAGCCATCAGCTTTCAGCCATCAGCCCCGCCCCCAGCCGTCTTGGCTGAAAGTGAAAGCTGACCGCTGACCGCCTTTAGATTTCCGCGAAATCCGGAACCTTCTGCCCTTCCTTCAGCCGCACGTACGCCTTCTTCCAGTCCGAGCGGTATCCCGCGAACCGGCCACGGCGACGAATCTTGCCGTCAAACGTGGCGGTGCGAACTTCCGCGACCTTTACCTTGAACAACTTCTCCACGGCGGCCTTCACCTGCGTCTTGTTGGCGTCCAGCGCCACTTCGAAGCACAGGGTGCGCTCGTTATCCTTCTTGTCCACGCCCTTCTCGGTCACGAGCGGACGCTTCAATACCCCATAAATGGTCATTTTGCGAGTGCCTCCGAGAACTTGCGCGCCGCGGCTTCGGAAATCAACACACTCTGGTGGCCCAGCAGGTGGAAAGGATTGACGTCGCGGGTAGGCATCAGGGTGACGCCCTTGAGGTTGCGTACTCCCAGGGAGAGGTTGCGGTTCTCGCCGTTGTCCACCAGCAGAACCGTTCGGCCGGTCGCCACATTGCTCAACGCATGCATCGCGTTCTTGGTCTTGTGGTCCGCCAGGTCAAACGCTTGCACGACTTTTAGCTCGCCATCCCGCACCTTCGCGGAAAGCGCCGAACGCAGCGCGCCAAGCGCCATTTTGCGCGGCAGTTGGTAGCTGTAATCGCGCGGCACCGGCCCGTGCACCGTGCCGCCATGGCGCCACAAGGGCGATCGAACCGAACCGATTCGCGCCCGGCCCGTGCCCTTCTGCTTCCAGAGCTTCTTGCCGGAGCCGGCCACTTCGCGGCGGGTCTTGGTCTTGTGCGTGCCCGAGCGCAAACCCGCCTGGTACTGGCGGACCGCCTCGTAGAGCAGCGACTCGTTGACATGCGCCCCGAAGACTTCGTCGGCCAGTTCCAACTCGCCGACCTTTTGGTTATTCAGATCTACTACATCGACTGTCGGCATGGCAGTTACCTTTTTGCCCTCCGAACGACCACGTATCCACCGTTGGGACCCGGAACCGCGCCCTTCACCACCAGCACGTTGTCTTCGGTATCCACTTCGATGATTTCGAGGTTACGCACCGTCACCCGCTCGTTGCCCATGTGGCCTCCCATGCGCATACCGGGAACCACCCGCGAGGGGAAACTGGAAGCGCCGATCGAACCCGGAGCCCGATGGAACATCGACCCGTGAGTGCCTTCGCCGCCACGGAAGTGGTGGCGCTTGACGACGCCGGCAAACCCCTTGCCCTTGCTGATGCCGATCACGTCCACTATGTCCTTCGGCTTAAACTGATCCACCAGCACTTTATCGCCGGGTTTCAGATCGTCGTCGCCGGGACGGAGCGGAAATTCCCGCATGAACCTCGAGCCTTCGGCGCCCGCTTTCTTCAAGTGACCCGTAGTCGGCTTGTTGATGCGTTGGGGCTTGATGAATTCCACCAGCCCAAGCTGTACCGCATCGTAACCGTCCGCGGTGGGCGTCTTGCGTTGCACCACCATGCACGGACCCGCCTTCAGCAGTGTGACCGGCACGGCCTGACCGTCCGCCCGAAACATCTGCGTCATTCCGATTTTCTTGCCAAGGATTCCTGGACTCATGCTAACTCCAGGGGTTGGGGGTTGGGGGTTAGGGGTTGGGGAAAACCCCGCGCCCTGCACCAACCTTCATACCCCAAAACTTTATCAACGTGCCATCGATTCCTGGATTGAAGGGCGTAAGGTGGAGGCACCAGCCCCCAACCCCTAACCCCGGCATTCGGCAAGCTTACTTGCCGAATGCCTTAATTTCCACATCCACGCCCGCGGGCAGATCCAGCTTCATCAGCGCATCTACCGTCTGCTGGGTCGGTTCCAGGATGTCCAACAATCTCTTGTGCGTCCGGATCTCAAACTGCTCCCGCGACTTCTTATCCACGTGAGGTGAGCGCAATACCGTGGTGATGCTTCGGGAGGTCGGCAGCGGAATCGGACCGGCCACCGTGGCGCCGGTCCTCTTCGCTGTGTCTACGATCTCCGTCGTCGACTGGTCCAGCACGCGATGATCGTATGCCTTCAGCCGGATGCGAATGCGTTCTCTCAGGGCCATGATTTGTCTGCCTGCTTACTTTATAATCTCGGTCACGGTTCCGGCGCCCACCGTGCGGCCGCCTTCGCGGATCGCGAAGCGCAACCCCTTGTCCATGGCCACCGGCGTGATCAACTCCACCTTCAGGTCCACGTTGTCGCCTGGCATCACCATCTCCGTGCCCTCCGGCAACTCCGCCACTCCCGTAACGTCCGTCGTCCGGAAGTAGAACTGCGGCCGGTATCCCTTGAAGAACGGCGTGTGACGCCCGCCCTCTTCCTTGCTCAATACGTATACCGCGCCTTTGAACGTGGTGTGCGGCGTGATCGAGCCCGGCTTCGCGATCACCTGACCGCGCTCCACTTCTTCCTTTTCCACCCCGCGCAGCAGCAACCCGACGTTGTCGCCCGCCATCCCCTGGTCGAGCAACTTCTTGAACATTTCCACGCCCGTCACTACCGTCTGGCGCGTCGGACGGAAGCCTACGATTTCCATCGCTTCGCCGACCTTGCAGATCCCGCGCTCAATCCGGCCCGTGACCACCGTACCGCGTCCCTGGATCGAGAAGATATCCTCAATCGGCATGATGAACGGCTTGTCGATCACGCGCTCCGGCATCGGGATGTAATTGTCCACCGCCTCCATCAACTCCTCGACGGTCTTCTCCCACTGCGGCTCCCCGTTCAGAGCGCCCAGCGCGCTCACCCGCACTACCGGCAGATCGTCGCCCGGAAACTGGTAGAAGGTCAACAGCTCACGCATTTCCATTTCCACCAGGTCGAGCAGCTCCGGATCGTCCACCATGTCCACTTTGTTCATGCAGACCACGATGTACGGCACGCCCACCTGCCGCGCCAGCAGGATGTGCTCCCGCGTCTGCGGCATGGGGCCGTCGGTGGCCGCCACCACCACGATGGCGCCATCCATCTGCGCCGCCCCGGTGATCATGTTCTTGATGTAATCCGCGTGACCTGGGCAATCCACGTGCGCGTAGTGCCGCTTCTTGGTCTCGTACTCCACGTGCGCCACCGCGATCGTGATCCCGCGGGCCTTCTCCTCCGGCGCGTTATCAATCGAATCGAAGCTCCGGAATTTGTTCTTCGGATTGTGCTTCGCCAGCACCTTCGTGATCGCCGCCGTCAGAGT
>PMTT01000027.1 GCA_003167275.1 Bryobacterales bacterium
GACCAATAGGTCGCGGAAATAGCCGCTCTTCCATCTTATTCAATTTTCAAGGACCCGTGGGCACCGGCGCGAGCGCCCAGTCAATTCAGTCTCCCGGTCCACTCCCTCGCTCGATCCTCCAACCCCTAACTCACTATTCCTCAAAATCTTACCACCCCGCGAGCGCCCCCGGCGATTCCATCACCGACCCGCCGCTCGCATCCCCAGGTGCGCTCCTTTCAATGCGGCCAGCTTCCGTCGTGCTTCCTCGGGGCCGGAGACCTGGCCTGCGGCGATCTGTTCCAGGGCCCGGTCGATTTTTTCGTCCAGGGCGAGGCGTTCTCCTTCGGTCCAGTTCTCTTCAGCGTCCAGAGTTTCCAGAGCCCGCCGGATCACGGCCCCGGCATTTGCGCAGGCGCCGCTGGCCAAGCGCTTTTGCACCAGGGCCCCGCATCGGAGGGACGATCAACTGCATGCTTGATTCTCCTTCCTCTTCCACCGTAGTGGATTGTGGAACTGCCTGTCACGAGGCTCGCTGCCTGTGGGCAACAACCGCCAAACCAGGCGCTTTGCAGACACCCTTTACGACAGCAAGAGTTCCAGATCCTCCCGCTGCAGATTCCGGATCAGGCTGTTGTCCTCGCTGATGATGGCGGCGGCCAGTTCGCGCTTGCTGTTTTGCAGTTGCAGGACCTTCTCTTCGACGGTGTCGCGCGCGATCAGCCGGTAGGCGAAGACCTGGTTGGTCTGCCCGATCCGATGCGCTCGGTCTACGGCCTGCGCTTCCACCGCCGGGTTCCACCAGGGGTCGAGCAGGAAGACATACTCGGCGGCGGTGAGGTTCAGGCCCAGCCCTCCCGCTTTGAGACTGATCAGGAACAGGCCGCAGTCGGGATCGTTCTGGAAACGCTCCACGTGTTGCTGCCGGTCGCGGGTCATGCCATCCAGGTATTCGTAGACCACNNGCCGCCTGGCGCAGCCGCAACAGCGCCTCCAGCACCTGAATCTTGGACTTGGCCAGGCCCTGCGCGGCCACCGTATTCAGCAGCGTATTGCGGTAGTGGGCGCGCAGCTCGTTGTAGAGCTTGCGCTGCGGAGGCTCCAACTCGCAGAAGATGGTCTGCTCGGATTTGGGAGGCAGTTCGCGCGCCACCTGCTCTTTGGTGCGACGCAGAATGAAGGGCCGCAGCGCATGAGCCAGCAGGTGGCGGGTCTCTTCGCTAGGATTCCGGCCCGCGCCTCCGGCGAGCTTGAGCACGCTGGCGGCTCCCAGCATGCCGGGATTGAGAAACTCGAAGATGCTCCAGAGCTCGCCCAGGTGGTTTTCCACAGGCGTACCGCTCAGCGCCAGGCGGTTGCGGCCATGCAGCAGCCGCGCGGCCTTGGCCGACTCGGTGTTGGCGTTCTTGATGGCCTGAGCTTCGTCCAGCACGATGTAGTCGAACTCCAGATCCTTGAATTCCGCGGCATCGCGGCGGAGCGTCCCATAGGTGGTAAGGATGACGTCATAGGCGGCGAAACTGGCGATGTCCCGGGTGAGGCCCGTATGGTCGAGCACGCGAAGCTGCGGTGTGAAGCGGGCCGCCTCCTGCTTCCAATTGAACACCAGCGACTTGGGCACCACCACCAGCGACGGCCCGCAAGGCGCCTCGTTTCCGCCGCCCTTTCCGTTGGAGACGTTGCGCAAGGCCCGCCTCGCTTCCAACTGCGCCAATACTTGTGCGGTCTTGCCGACACCCATGTCATCGGCCAGACAGCCGCCAAAGCCGAAGCGGCGGAGAAACTCCATCCAGGCCAAGCCGTCGCGCTGATAATCCCGCAACTGTCCCACGAATCCGGGCGGCTGGACGCCGGCGCCGAGGCCCGTGAACGAGCGCATCTCGTCGCGCACACGGGCGAAAGTTTCGTCGCAATTGACTTCGGGCTGGGCGGCCAGCAGCGCATCGAGCAAGCCGGTCTGATTGCGGCGAAACCGCAGGTGATCGGCCTCGGTGGTCCCGAGGTTGGCGAACGAACCGAAGCGTTTCAGCCATTCCTCCGGCAGCAGGCCGAAGGTGCCATCGTCCAGCTTGACCATGTTGTCGCCACGGCGCAGGGCCGCCAGCAGGGCCGGAAGCTTGGCGGTGGTGGCGCCGTAATTCACTTCACCATGCAGCTCAAACCAGTCGACCCCCGAGGATACCCGAACCTCCATGGCGCCCGGACGCCGGAAGATCTTGCCATCGGCCTCAATGTGCCAACCCGCATCGAGACAGGCGCGGACCACGGCCGGCAACTGCTTAGGGCCCACGCGCATGGCGGGCGTCTCGGCCATCCACTCCGCCGGAAACTGGGCAAGGCCGAGCTGCAGCAGGTGCTGTTTGGCGGCGAATTCCGCCGATTTATCGCGCACCACGTACTTATGCTCGGTGGCATAGTAGACTCCGCGCCCGGGGTGCGCCTCGGGCACGCGCCGTCCATCGTAATCGAAGGACAGCTCGGCGCGCAGTTGTTCCTTCTCCCAGTCGTAACGCTTGGCAGAGTGAACTGTGAGGCATGGCCGCGGCGCGATCTTGACCTCCTCGTAGCGCAGATCCTCGGGGAGGTCCAGGCGGACGGCGAGGGGGTGCTCGATCAGCGCCACGAGCAGTGGTTCGATCTCCTCTTCCGGGGCTTCGATGCGACGATGCTGGCGGAGTGCCGCGACCCATTCCATGGGCGTGTCTTCCTCCAGGCGCGCAATGCGATTCTGCGTGAACAACAGGTTGCCGGTGACCAGGAGAGGCGTGGAGAGAGCCATCTCCTCCTCCCCACGGCGCAGCCATCCGGTGATGGCGCACTTTCCCGCCTCGGGCCGGATCAGACGCAGGTGGAACCGCCAGGGCTCGCCCTCATCCCAAACCAGCGGCGGCTGATTCTCGATGGTCGCAGCCGACGGGAGGAGCATACACCGGCCCGTGCCGGCGATCAGCGGCATCGCGGTGGTGGCGAAAGAGTCGAGCAGCCGGTAGGCGCTGGGGACCGACTGGTAAGCGCTGGAGGACCAGTCGTAGTGATTGGCGCATCCCGAAAGGAGGCCGAGGATCTGGCGATCCACCGGGTTCGGCAGCAGCGAGATTCCGCTGCGGATCAGGCGCGGAGGTCCGGGATATTTCCATCCGCCACCGCGTTTTGGTTCGCGCGCCGCGAGATTCAGCACCAGGGCGGAGCGCTGGACACTCTCGGCGACGTTGACGTGGTAGAGCAGTTCGCGGTCGGCGGGCCAGTGCTCGCCCGTGAATTTCGAAGGGACGACCTCCTGGAGCCGCTGCCGCCAGGATGGCTGCCACACCTGGGGCTGGGGCGGAGGCAGGGGCTTCGCGGCGGGGATTGGCTGCCACGTTGGAGCGGGAGGCTGGGGCT
>PMTT01000070.1 GCA_003167275.1 Bryobacterales bacterium
GCCGGATTTTGGACAGCTACCCAGACTGGGGCCGGCCGAGTTGCATGCGGTTCACTAGGAACTGTTCTGCATCGTGCACCCGATTGCGAACTGCCAGCATTTGCGGCGTAAGATTGCCTGGCATATCCAGGCGGCAAAGGAGGGCGGCCTTCCGGAGGCGGTCCGGTCAGTCGCCATCTTGATCGCCCGAGGGACAGAGCTGAGGACGCGGGTTTCAGAGAATGCACTGCGCCGCCGAGTCGCCATTCCGGCGGAGTTGTCCGTCACAACGAAAGTGGCTGGCCAGCCCCAGGATGCGCGGCTGCCAATGCCGGGAAGCCTAATCGCGAAGAAATACAAGGGGCGAACCCTGGTGGTGAAGGTGCTGGACGAAGGCTTCGAATACGAGGATCGGCACTACACCTCGCTCAGCACCATCGCCGGCGAGATCACCGGCACCCGGTGGAATGGCTTCGCCTTCTTCGGGCTCGGCAAGGAGACCAAACATGGTCGCTGACCGGCGGAAGAAGGAAAACGGCAACGGCACTGCCATGCCTGCAGTCGTGCGGTGCGCCATCTACACCCGGAAGTCGACGGACGAAGGACTGGAGCAGTCCTTCAACACGCTCGACGCACAACGGGAGGCTTCCGAGGCATTTATCAACAGCCAGCGGCACGAAGGTTGGTTGCCGCTGCAGCAGAAGTACGACGACGGCGGTTACACCGGCGCCAACATGGACCGGCCCGCGCTGAAGCGACTACTGGCCGACGTCGAATCCGGCGTGGTGAACTGCGTGGTGGTCTACAAGGTGGACCGGCTAACACGCTCACTGCTTGATTTCTCCCGGATCATCGAGGTCCTCGACAAGAAGGGCGTGACGTTTGTGTCGGTGACGCAACAGTTCAACACCACGAACTCGCTGGGCCGCTTGACGCTGCACATACTGCTGTCCTTCGCGCAGTTCGAACGCGAGATGATCTCGGAACGAACGCACGACAAGATGAGCGCCGCGCGGCGCAAAGGAAAATGGGTCGGCGGCAACCCGGTGCTCGGTTATGACGTCGCGCCGCAAGGCGGCTCTCTGTTGGTGAACGAGGTAGAGGCACAGCGGGTACGCGAGATCTTTGGGCTCTACCTTGAGTTCGGGTCGTTGATCCCGGTGGTAGAAGAACTGGACCGCCGCGGATGGCGCATGAAGGCCTGGACGACACGCGAAGGCCGGCAGGCGGGCGGGAAACCGATTGCCAAGAACAGCCTCTACAACATGCTGACGAACATAATCTACACCGGCAAAGTCGAATACGGCGGCAACGTCTACGAGGGAGAACACGAGCGCATTACCGACGACGACATTTGGAACCGGGTCCAGAGTACCCTGGGCCGCAATGGCCACCGTGGCGGCCGCAACATCGGCAACAAGCACGGCGCATTGCTCAAAGGTCTGGTGCGTTGCGCCAGTTGCGACGCCGGAATGATCCACACCTACGTCAACAAGAAGACCAAGTTGTACCGCTACTACGTGTGCGTGAAGGCTCACCTGCGAGGATGGGCGCAGTGTCAGACGCGATCGGTCTCGGCGCCAGCCATCGAGGACGCAGTGCTGGATCAACTTCGCGGTATCGGCCGCAACCCGACTGTGCTGCGTTCGGTACTGCGAGAGATCGAAGAACGCCGTCAGCGAGATGCTTCGGGGATCCAGCGGGAGAAGGAGGACGTCGAATCGGAACTGAAGGGAATCGCGCAGGAGATGAGTGTTGTAGCACGGACGGCTGGCACCACGTCGTCCGCGACGGATCGCCTCGCCGAGTTACAGGATCGCGCACAGCGCCTCAACAACCGCCTGCCGGAACTGCTCAGCCAGATGTCCCGCATCGAGGCGGAGGCCGCCGATCCCGAGGAAGTGGAGACAGTGCTGCAGGAGTTCGATCCATTGTGGGAGCAATTGTCGACATGGGAACAGGAGCGGTTCATCCGAACCCTGGTCGACCAGGTCCGCTATGACGGCAAGACCGGAACGGTGACGGTCGGGTTCCGGTCCGGCGGTGCGCGCAATCTGTGTGACTGGGCGGCCGAACGACTCCACGGGACGCAAGAATGATAAACAGCGCAACTGAAATCCAATTCCGTCTTCACGCGAGCAAGCGCGCGGAGGGAGGCGACACGGTGGTGGCACCCTCCTCCCACAGAGGCCGTCTCCCGAGAGTCACCCAGGTGCTGGCTCTGGCGATACATTTCCAGGACATGATCCAGCGCGGCGAGGCCCGGAACTACGCCGACCTCGCCCGTCTTGGGTGCATCACCCGCGAGCGGATCAGCCAGGTCATGGAACTGATCTGGATGGCGCCGGCCATCCAGCAGGAGATTCTGGAGTTTCCGCCCAACAAGACAGGGCGATTCCCGGTCAGTGAAGTCGCAGCACGGCGAATTGCGGTCCACTTGGATTGGGTAGAGCAGCGCGATCTATGGCGTAAGTTGAAGCAGGACTGTCACTTAGACTGATCCGCCGAGCCGTCTGATTTCCACAGGTTTTTCACTCCGGAATGGCTGTCAACCGAAATTTGCCGAACAAAATCAGTGCTTTGTGTTGTGGAGATATTCGCATTTTATTCGCCGTGCTATTCTGAGACAATTCACTGCGATTGTAAGCGCAGGATAGGCTCTTAGCCCCTCCCGAGCCGTGTGGCGCCGGGTGCAGTACGTGGCACGGAGCCCCTGATTCTTGGAGGCTACCAGTGCCCGCGTTTTTCGACCTACCTTCGTTTTTCCGCCGCGTTTCGAATCCCCTCCTGCAGCGGTTTTTCACCGACCGGCCCGCGTTCACGGGCTTCGATTGGGCGGTCGCCAGCGCCAGGAAGATCGAGCCCATCCTACAGCGGTTCAATGCAATGACACCCAAAGAGCGCGGCGAGGCCTTCCAGGTCTTCCGCCGCGCGGAATCGCTGGCGAGTTCCATGGGGACGCAGGTTCTCATCGAAGCGAGCCGGGACAAGGGTGGTGGTATGGCCGCCAAGCTGGCAGCCATGAACAATGCCTACGACCGTGCATTCTGGATGTGCCTGGAGCATCCGGACGTCATTGACGGGGCGAGGACGTTGGCCCGTATCGAATCGCTCCCGAAGAGGATGTGGGAGTCACGTCAAGGGCTTCCGGTGCGGCAACTCGAGGCGACGAACGACATCAAGTCGGAACTCAGCCGCCAGATCATCGAGATGTTTCAACCCGAGCAGTTCCGTGGGGAGCATTGCGTCGTCGAACATGTGCAGCGGGAGGGTGGCATCGATTGCTTCTTCGCCTACCCAGCAGATTACTCGGATGAGCGGGAAGGCTACGATCTGGAGGGACACTTCGAACGGACCCACTGGAATCCCGCCTTCAAGATCGTCTTCGCTTACCACTCGGCCGACGGATCGCTCGACATCTACGCTCAGGGCGGCACCAAGATCCGATGCCGGTTGGCCCACATCTTCGCTCGTGCAGTCCTCGGGGCCGACCAGGATCTGAAGCTCCCCGAACTCGACTGCTTCGATTTGGAGGTGTTGAAGGATCCCAACCTGACTTTCCCGACGAATGCAGCCGACCGCATCGTGCTCGTCCGGATTCAGTCGATCAAGCTCAAGTTTCACGGAAGTAAGCCGGCAGTAATAGAGATTTCAATTGACGGGCACCGGCGGGAAGGATCCATCCACGCGGCAATCGCCGACAAGTTTTGTGAAATCCACGCCAGCCTGGCGACGGCGACGGTGGCGAGCGTGGTCTTACAGGCTTTCTTTCAGACTCCTGAAGGGAAAGATCGGAGCTCCAGCTTCAGGATCTCCTCCCCGTCTTTCTGCGACCTCGAAGACTCACCCGAGGAACAGGTCCTGCGGGGCTACTTGCCAGTGTGGGGAATTCAGAAAAATGCGAACAGTGTGGCAACAACTGCTTGATCGGCTGGCGGCCGGCGAGGTGACGATCTGCGCCGACGAGGTTCCCCGTTGGGACAAGAACCAGTGGCAAACGGTCCTCGGGCTCGGGCTGCTTCGGGAAACGGAGCTGGCGACAGCCGTCGTCTGCGATCAGTGCGGCGATGCGCATTGGGCCGAGGTCTATTGGGTGACGCCCGGAGTAAAGGCTTGTTTCGGGTGTGATGCCGAGGGCGTCATTGATATCGAACTCGACCGGCTGCGGCAGTGGCGAATTGACGCTAACTGCGTGGCTGGCCTCGTGGCGAGTTCCCTCGAAGTCTCCTCCCCGATTGAGACGCTGCTGCGCGAGCGCCTTTGGCGCGTTGGCCGACGCCGCCTGGGTGGACGGTACCGGGATATCTTCTTCGGCGTTCCCGCCGGTCTGCCCGTCGCGGAGATGTCGGCGGCGATTCGGGCATCAATCGGCCCAGGCTCGGCCTTGCTGCTTACGATTGGCGCCAACGGGAATCCGGAAGGCCTCCCCTCTGGCCAACACCTCCTCGATCTTGCTTCGGTATCCCGCGTAGAAGGTGGGCGTGTGGTGATTGACTTGGACTATGTGGAAGAGCGGTTGGCCGGAGAAGCGCCATCCACCCGAAAATCCTCGCCAACCATTCCGGTCCCCGCCGGGGCGACCTGGCGAGATGTTTCGATCATGGTCTTCGACGGAATGTTGCGGATCACGGTCCGCGGCAAGGTTCATGAGACTGATTTTGCCGAACTCGGCGTCGACCAGCGGTCTCAGCCCATCGAGTTGTTGAAGCTCTTCGCGGCGGCGCGGGGGACGATGGATACCACGAAGATTCAGGAGCTGGTCTCCGGAGATGGGGCGGTGAAAATGCGGGTCCGGCGGCTTCGCCAACTCCTGCAGGAGCTAATTGGCGTGGATGGCGATCCGATCGAGAATTACCGGAAGGCTAAATCCTACGTGTGTCAGTTTGAGATTCGTCTGGCTGGAGATGACGGCTTCCGAACGCCGGCAGGCGTGACGTGGCTCGATCTGGCATTCCATGAGCGGGTCGATCGCCGAATTCTCGTCACTGTTCCAGAGAGGCAGCAGTTCCGGGCACGCGGGGCGCAGAGCCGAAGCGGCGAAAGCGTCCGAGAGGTTGCCGAGGAGCGTGGAACTGTAACGCGGACGTACTCTCTGGAGGAGATGGGCCTGCGAACTGAGGCGGGCCAGCTTACTTCAGAAGGCGCGGCCTTCACCGACTTGCTCCGTGCCGGTGGCATTCTCCCGCGTAGCGGCAACGACGTGGTGGTGCTCAAACTCGCCGCACAACTCCAGGAGTGGACCGGCCTCGACGGTGAACCTCTCCGATTGCTCGAAGCCTCCCGGTCGTGGACGGCAGTCTTCGCGTGCTCGAGCGAGATCCAGGTGGCAAAGGGGGCTGGCGCCGTTTCCGGCAGCCGTCCGCGCCCCGGAGTGGTCGATTGATCCTCGCGTCATCAACGCCCCCGCCTCGGCCTAGGCGAGCGGCGGGAGTTCAGCAGCGTATTCAGACAGCACGTCGGGAGTTGCGTCTCGCCGGAAGTCATTCCAGCAGGCCACGACGTACTTCGGTGCGCGGGTCATCGTGGAATTGAATCGCTGTACCTCTGCCGTGGTCTCGACGAAATGTGCACTGTTAGCGGCTTTCACAACCATCAGGTTGAGCGCCAGACCCAGGGTTGCTGCCAAGCGGTCGCCGATCATGTAGTTGCGTAGAAGTTGATAATACTGATTGCAGTCGGGAGCCGAAGTCGCCGGCACGGGCTTCGAGAAAGTCACGAGCTCCTGCAGGCCGCGAGTCCAATACTGGCAGTACGGACGCTTGCGCCTGTCCACGTGGATCTCGGGACAACGTTCGTCCTCGAAACGGCTGCATCGTCCCAGGACGGATCTCCGTTTGCATTCGGCGACAACCAATGATTTGCCGGAAATGACGATCACGTCGGGCTCCGTTTTCTGTCCCTCCGGCTTTCCGTCCCGATAATTCTCGACTGCGGAAAGCACTTCCCGCAGTGGTTCCCAAACTGATGCACCGTCTTCCCGGATCTCAAAGCCCCACAGCACCAGGCGTGCATCCTTGAGGCTCTCATCCGGAATCTCCAACAGGCTGGCGAGAACAGAGCCGAGCTTGCCGGCGCGAAGCAGACCGAAAAAGCAGTCCCACGTCAACTTGTCTTCCGAGACTGGGCTCAGGATTTTCGCCTGTGTGCGCTGCGGCAGAAGGTCGTAAACCGGATGCTTGAGTGGATTGACGCCCATGGTCGCCGAGTAGAAACCACAATGCTAACAGGATGTTGTAGTGCCCATTCTGCGCATTGCCGCGGACTGGCCAGCCCCCGCTCCTCGCGAAAGTAACGTGTTACCGTCGGCCGCGCTCGTCGCGGAAAAAATGTCTGAACAACATTTGATTTGTTTTCAGTGGAATAGCAAAGAGCAACCCTTGGCAGTGCCCCGTTCGGTCACATGTTACCCAGCCAGTAGCAGAGGACACGATGAGCACAGACGCCTCCGCTACCCAAATCAAGAAAGCAGAAACGCCGGACCCGATTGATTCTGTCCCGCCAACCGAGTCGCTGGTACGGGCAGCCCTGGATGACATCGCCTTGCTGGTGGGCGGCGCGGCCGCCTTGCACCAGTTGGAAGATGACCTGGTCTGGACGCTGACCAAACGCATGGACCGGATTCGAGTCCGGTTGCTGCGGGATCTGAAGGGACTTGCCCACCGGGACGAATTCGAGCCGAAGACAACAAAACCACCCCGCGTGCACGCCGCCGTCGAAGAATTCCTGATCCGCAACCGCGCGGGGATGGGGGAGTGACGCCGGCCATGAAACAAGCCAAGCGCTTTTCCCAACTTTCCGCCCCCCGGCAAGCTCTGGTTCGGTTGCTCCAGTCGGTCAACTTCGGCTACCTCGAAGGCCTCGAAGTCCGCAGCGGCGAGCCGGTGTTCAACCCCGCGCCGACGGTATTCGTCGAGGTGAAGCTGGACACCGGCAACGAACCCCGCCCGGAAATGGACCTGATGGACTTCGAACTGGGGAATGAAGTCATTCGGCTGGTGGAGCAGTTCGATGAACTGGGCAACGGCAACATCGAGCGTATCGATGTTCGCTATGGCATTCCGCGGCGGGCCCTGATTGAGCGCCCTATCCAGGGGGTACGGCGATGATGCCGGCGGTGGCCATACCCCTGGCTGATGTCACTCCGTACCTGCTCCAGCAAACGGCGCTGCGGGCCAGCCTTCTGCAAACGAGCTTCGGATTTGCCGCGGATGATTGGGATGATCTCCGGCAGGATCTGGCACTGGACTGCCTCAGGCGCCTGCCCCGATTCGACGGATCGCGCGGGAGCTGGAAAGGGTTCGTCCACGGCGTCGTTCGCAACCACGCCTGCGTCTTGGCATCGCGGCAGCTTCAACGCCGGCAGTTCCAACCGGTGGAATTGGACGGCGACTCCGAATTGCCGGACGGCAGTTTGACCGGCAAACCAGATCAGGCGCGAGCGGAGGACTTCCGTCCATTCCTGGAACTTGGCCTCGACACGGAGCGTGTCCTCGCCGAGTTGCCGGAGGATCTGCAAACGATCGCCCGGTATCTCGCCGAGATGCCCATATCGGCTGTGCGGCGGAAGACCGAGCTCTCACTGACTCAGGTGAATCGGCGTATCAGGCAAATCCGGGCGGCGTTCACGGCGGCGGGCCTCGCACCAGCGACTGGTGGAGGTGCCCGATGACAAATGCCCAACAGATTCCGATTCCCTACACCGGGATTGATGGCGGCGCGCAAGGACCGCCGAAGGACAAATTATTCATTACCGGATCTCCCATGGTCACGACCTACTCCATGTGGTCGCTGTTCCGGAACTGCCGTAAAGCGGTGGACTGGCGCTACATCCAGCACCTGATTGGCCTGGAGCGTGATGGGAACCTCCATTTCGGTTCCCTCGTACACCAGTGCCTTGAGCTGTGGCACCAGTGCCGCGACCTCGGGCGGGTGCTGGATCTCATTGGCACCCTCTGCCCTAACCGGCTGTTTGACGATGGCCAGCGCCGGGACTGGCACAACGCCACGGCGTTGATGAAAGCCTATGCGGCACGGTATGCGGCGGAAGAGTTCGAAGTGGTGGCTCTGGAGAAGACGTTCCAGGGTCCAATCGTCAATCCCGCCACCGGCGCGGCTTCCCGCAGCTTCGTCCTTGCCGGCAAGGTCGACGGCATCGTGCGCATCGGCGACGACTACTTCCTCCTGGAGCACAAGACCGCCGCGCAACTCGACGCCGATTATCTGGAGCGGTTGTGGACGGACTTCCAGATCACCATCTACGCCTACTACGTGGAGCAGGCGATGGGTATCACCATCACCGGCATCCTCTACAACATCCTCGTCAAGGCGAAGCTCCAGCAGAGCAAGGGCGAAACGGAGGAAGAGTACCAGGCGCGCCGGGCGGAACTGCTGGCAAAGTCGAAGACCGGCAAGACGACGGCCAAGCGGAAGCTGCCGGAAACGGACGAGGAATTCCAAGAGCGCCTGGCGGAAAAGTACACCGATCCGGCCATGCTCCACCGGGAGATGCTCTACCTCTCCCGTGACCGCTTCGACATCCTCCGCAGCGAACTCTGGGAATTGACCCAGGCATACCTCGACGCCCGCCGCCGCGGCGTCTTCTACCAAAACACCGGGTTCTGCTTCAACTACCACAGGCCGTGCGCGTACTTCGCGCTGTGCCGCTCGAACGGTAATCCCAACGTCATCGAGAACTTCTACCAGCGGGTGGCGCCCAACGAGGAGTTGCGGGTGCTGCCCAACGATCCCACCGAGACCACTTTCTAAAAGGAGACTACGCAACCATGCCGTTACCGACAACGAAAACCCAACCCAAGCCTGACCTGGCCGATCTAACTGTGCTCGTGTACGGGCAAACGAAAATCGGGAAGTCCACCCTCTGCTCGCATGCCGATAGCGCGCTCTTCCTGGCCACCGAACCCGGACTCAATGCCCTGGACGTTTATCAGGTGCCCATTCAGTCCTGGGAGGATCTGCGCAAAGCGTGCGCCGAAATCGTCGAGGGCAATCACCCGTTCAAGACGGTGATCCTGGACACCATCGACAACGCCTACAAGTTCTGCACCGAGTACATCCTGGCAAAGTTCAAAGTGGAGCACGAATCCGACCTGGGCTACGGCAAGGGCTATGCGCTGGTCAACAACGAGTTCCAGCGCGTCCTCACCAAGCTCGCCTTCCTGCCCTACGGGCTGTTCCTCATCTCGCACGCCAAGGAGATGGAGGTGGACTCGCGCACCGGCAAGTACATGCGGGTGGTGCCGACGCTGCCGGACAAGGCGCGCAAGATCGTGCT
>PMTT01000057.1 GCA_003167275.1 Bryobacterales bacterium
CCGCGGCCGAAATGCCACGGCTCCAACCGCGCGTTCTCCAAACCATACGCCGCTAGCCGCTCGCGTGCATATTCGGCAGCTCGCTTGTGCGCCGGCGACGCGGTCAGCCGAGGCCCGATGGTCACGGTGAACATGTCGAAGACCGGTTCGACTTGCGAATGCTCCGTGGCCTCCGTTCCAATCCGGGTCAGAACATCGCGATCCACCGATACCTGACCAAGGGCCAGAGAGGCGCCGGCAACCAAAATCACACACGATGCAAGATGTTTTTTCATTCAAGAGTCCTAATGCGGTGCGATTCGCTGTCCGCAATATACACCTTTCCCGCCGGGCTCACGAAGATCCCGTGCGGACGTGAAAGCTGGCATAGGCGCGCGTCGCCATCCGGTCCGTTGCCTCGCTGGCCGGTCCCAACAACCGTGGTAATAATGCCCGATTTCAGATCGATCCGGCGGATCGTGTGGCTCTCCGTGTCGGCCAGATACAGGTTGCCGTCAGGAGCCCACGCGATTCCCTTCGGCCCCGAGAGTTTGGCAGACCGTGCCGGACCGCCGTCGCCCTGGTAGCCGGTCTCCCCCGTGCCTGCCACGTGGTAGATGCGGTTGGCACGTGTATCCATGCGATACACTGCGTTGCCCTCCCTCAGCACCAAATAGAGGTTGCCGTCGGGGTCCGCCGTGATGGCCCGGGGCCCATTCAAAGGTGTCCCGGTGATGGGCGCTCCGTCTGGTGTCGGCTTCTTCTCGCCCGTGCCGGCCCAGGTTTCGATCACCCCAGTCTTCAGGTCGACGCGACGGATTCGCAGATTCCCGATATCGCAGATGAGCAGCCGGCCCTGCGGGTCGAATGCGATGCTGTGCGGTTGGCGGAGAAGCGCGCTGGCCGCCGGTCCGCCATCGCCGGCGAACCCCGCGACGCCGGTGCCGGCCACCGTGGAGATGATCTTTGTACGGGCATCCACACGCCGCACGACGTGATTCTGCATCTCGCAGAAGAAAAGGTTTCCGTCGCGGTCGAAGCGGACTTCGTACGGCTCGTTGAGCGACGCCGCGAGCGCGGGCCCTCCGTCTCCCGAATAGCCCTTCTGCCCGCTACCGGCGACCGTCGAAATGATTTTGGTCTTCAAGTCCATGCGGCGAACGCGATGGTTGCCGATCTCGCAGAAGTAGAGGGCGCCGTCCGGTCCGATCACCAATCCGTATGGATTATTGATCTCGGCCCTCACGGCGGGCCCACCGTCTCCCGAAAACCCGGGCGACCCGGTCCCCGCCAGAGTCACCGTCACCGTCGATTGGGCCGGCATCCGGACCAAAGTCACGAGCAGAAGGGGCACTACTGTAAAGAGCGAGCCCCAGCGGAACAGACACCCAGTTCCCCAGCGGCCCCTGCGGTCGCCGAGTGAGGCCCAGTGGGGCTGTCCCCAGGGCTGTCCCCCTGGTCCGCAGCCGGCCCCCCGGCCGGCTTGTGTTGGGGACCACCGTGAGCATCGATAATCGGGCGTGGTATGGGCGACCGCAGGGTGGCCCACCATGTGCACTGAGATAGCTGTGACACGAGGCACGCTCCACAGTATACTGTTCACCGGGAGCTCGACGCATGTCCGCAACCGCAACCATCAGCCGTAGACGTCTTCTAGCCGGGGCATTGGGAGCGTTGCCCGCCATCTGCGCGTCGCGGCCGCCTGGGACCCTGGTGGATGTTCACGTCCACCTGTTCGCCGCCGATCCGGTGCAATTCCCCTATCCTCCGGATGCCCCGTACCAGCCGAAGCCCTCACCCTTGGAGGATTACGTCAAAGTAGTTGCCGCGGCGCGCCTCGACCACACCGTTATCGTGCATCCCGAGCCCTATCAGGACGATCACCGCTATCTGGAATACTGCTTCGCGCACGAGCCGTCACCCGGGTACTTCAAAGGCACGTGCCTCTTCGACCCGATCGCGCCGCGGACGCCCGAGCGAATGGAGGCCCTAGTCAAGCGGAACCCGGGCCGCATCGTGGCGCTCCGCATTCACGAAACGCGAAAGCCGGGAACGCCGCCGTCCTCTAGCGGTCCCATCAAGGACCGCGATATGCAATCGCCGGCGATGGAGAATACCTGGCGCAAAGCGCAGGAACTCGGCCTGGCTATTCAGATGCATTTTCTCCCCTACTTCGCGCCGCAGATCGGCGAACTCGCGCGGAAGTCCCCCGGCGTCACAGTGCTGCTGGATCACCTCGCGCGTGCTGGACAGGGAACCCCTGCCGATTTCGATCAGGTCCTGCAATTGGCCCGGCACCCCCGCGTTTACATGAAGTATTCGGGCATCGAGTACTCGTCCAAGCAGCCGTATCCGTATCCCGATGCCAAGCCCCTGGTGCGCCGCGCGTTCGACGCCTTCGGACCGGACCGCATGCTTTGGGGCGGCATCGGAAATACATTAGAGGATTTCGACCGGCAAGTCCGGCTCTTCGACCTGATGTTCGACTTTGCAGCCGAATCCGACCGCGCCAAGATTCGCGGACTGAATGCCCTGAAGCTCTTCGGCTTTTAACCCGTGGCGCAGGCGGGCGCTCGCCTGCGCGATCGACACTCCCCGCCGACCCCTCCGCGCACTGGCCAGTTGGGAGTGAGCTTTAACTTGTGGCTACCGCCGAGATACAGAAGTGCAGAGAAAACAAAAGAACGCCCTCTCGTTGCATAACCCGCAACTTCA
>PMTT01000196.1 GCA_003167275.1 Bryobacterales bacterium
AAATCTAAAGTTGCAGTTTAGAATACTCATATGCAGTTTATCACCCGAGCCATCCGGGATACCGTGCTGGAAGCGGGCCGCGACTTCCCCGCAGTGGTGCTGACCGGTCCGCGGCGGTCTGGAAAAACCAGCCTGCTGCGCCGCCTCTTCCCTCGCGCCAGTTATGTGCTGTTGGAGGATCCCGATACGCAGGACCGCGCCCGCTCCGATCCACGTGGCCTGCTCGAAGGACTTCGGCTCCCAGCTTTGTTCGACGAAATCCAGAACGTCCCGGAACTTTTCCCCTACATCCGAACACGCATCGACCAAAACCCTCGGAAAATGGGCCAGTGGTTATTCACCGGTTCCCAAGAGGCGCCCCTGAGGCAACATGTCAGCGAGTCCATGGCCAAGCGCGCCGCGATCCTTCAATTGCTGCCGTTCAGCCTGGCCGAAACCGATCGGGCGACGCTCCTTCGGGGCGGGTACCCGGAGGTGCTGGCGCGTCCCAGGGCGCGTGGGCTGTGGTTTAGTTCGTACATTCAAACCTGTGTGGAGCGCGATGTCCGCAGCGTCATCAATATCCGCGATCTGGCGACCTTTCGACGCTTCCTGGCACTGCTGGCAAGCCGTCACGGTCAGATCCTCAACAGGACCGATCTGGCCACTCCGCTCGGCGTTTCCGTCCCAACGGTGGGCGACTGGCTGGGTGTCCTCGAGATCACGGGGCAGATCATTCTGGCTCCGCCCTACTTCGAGAACTTCGGCAAGCGCCTCATCAAGTCGCCCAAAGTGTACATCGGGGACCCGGGGCTGGCGTGCTACCTGCTGGGCATCAACACCCAGGCGGAACTGGACCGCTCACCTTTTCTGGGCGCACTGTTCGAAGGGTACGTGGCCGCCGAGATCCTGAAGAGCCAAGCCAATCAGGGCCGCCGGAAGGAGCTTTACCACTTTCGCGATCAGCAGGGGCTGGAGGTCGATTTCCTCTTTCCGAGCGGCCACGGTGGTTTATGGATGGTGGAGTGTAAGGCGTCCAGGACTGTCAAGCCGTCCATGGCGGGCCCATTGGCAACTTTGCGCCGCTCCATGAGCGAGAATGCGCCAGTGCGGTCGGCCGTGGTTCATCGCCCATCCACTTCAGCGGCCCCGACTCGAGCGTTGGCGCCGGGGGTCGAGGCTCTCGATGTGCGGGCATTTGTGGAGGTGATCGGCGGCGAAGCGCGCCAGACAGCAAAAGGCGGGCCACGCCGCGCAAGGGCGTCTAAGAAGCCAATTGAGAAATCTAAACTGCAAGTTTAGAAAACTCATGGACTCAGTGGCCGCTCTCACGCACGCCCTTGGTCGGCGCCCTCCCATTCGCAATGGTGGGCCACACCGAAAAGCGCCGAGACGAGTCTCGGCGCGGCAGACACGAGTGTCCGCGCCACGTCTGTCAGACCGCCGGTGGCTTCTTCGCTAGTCCCGCATCTACCTGGCGCATAAGCAGCGCCATCAATCCACTGAGCGGGCCACCCCCTTCGCCCATCACCAGGGTGTTGGGCATGAACGGCACCGAGCTCTTCGAAAGCGCCTCGATGGCATTCACCAAGGCCGTGGCGTTCGCGCCCAGCGCCGCTACTTGCTGGGCGTACGCCTCGGCGCGGGCCAGGCCCACGGACCGGACCTGCGCGCCCTGCGCCGCGCCGGTTTGCTCGATGTAGGCGGCCTCGCCCAGGGCCTCCATCTTCCTGGCCGCGCTGCGGTTGTTCTGAATCTCCACGCCCACCTGCGCTTTGGCCAACTCGGCCTGCATGTCGGCGGTGCCCTTGGCCTTTTCGGTCTCGGTGCGCTGGTCCTGCGCGGACCGCTGCATCTTGTAGGTTTCCACTTCCTGGTTGGCGATTTCCCTCTGGGTCAGGACCTCCACAAGCTGCTGCGGCAGCACCACGGCCTGGATGTACACCCCGCGCGTCTCCACCCGGTACTTGGCGAGTTCCGCCTTCACATACTCGAAGGCGCCCTGCTGGACCTCCTCGCGGCTGGCGATGAAGCGCACCGCGGGCATGCTTTGCAGTTTGTTGCGGAAGTGGTTGCCCACGGCCGCCTGCAAAACCTCATTCACCAGGTTCGGCACGCTGCCCACCATCGAAATCACATACGGCGCCTGCGTGTCCGGGATGTGAATCTGTACCTGCAGGTCGATCGCAAAGGCAAAGCCTTCGCTGCTCTTCGCCTCGATCTGCTTCAGTTGCGAATCCAGATTGTGCGCCTGCGACACCACGTCGGCCCAGTTGAGGGTCAGGATGAAGGTCGGGACGATGACCGCCTGGTAGCAGCGCGGATTGATGGGGTATTTCCCGGTTCGCAGCGGCTCCTGCCAGATGCCGCGATGCCCCGGCCGCACCAGGCTCCCGAACTTAAAGTCCACGCCGGAAGTGTCCTGGGTCGGCAGACCGACGTAGGCCTTCATAACCGCCACCTGTCCCTGTTCCACCACCAGCATGGGGACCTCTTCCACCCGCAGCAGGAAAGGATTGAGGTTGTAAGCGCCGTAGAGCAGCGGATCGTGCTGCAGCCCGATGCGTCCGCCCAGGTCCAGAAACTTCTGGAAGTCCTGATACGCGCTGTGCTGGTCGTTCTGGTTGCCCAGGATGGTCTCGATCAGCCGGGCATCGGTGGTCACGTCGCCAGTGGTTTCCGTCTCCAACGACCCCACGTCCGCGAACCCGCCCAGGCGGCTGGCAATATCTCCCGCCGGCAAGGGCTGGCCTTCCAGGGTCGTGACGATGCCGATCATGTCGACCACCCTGCCGACTTCTGAAGGCCGCGGCGAGATCCGGGTGACCTCGAGTTGCTTTTCATCCAGGCCGAAAGCGTGGTAGGTCAGGCGGCCCTTGGAACTCGCCAGCAAGCTCAGGTCGGAAGCCACCGGGACGCCGAAGACTTCGGGCTTCGTGATGACCAGAAACGCCAACGGGTGAATCGGCCCGAGCGATCCCGGCGGGAGCACCGGCCGCTGCACACCCTTCTGGCCGCCTTGGTCGACGAATACCTTCAGGTCACTGAAGTTCCCGAACTCGGTCTTGTACACGGCCGACTTGGCGCCCATTGGGCAGGAGTGGCCGACCTGCGCGATCACCACGCCGATCTGTCCGGCGGGCACCTGTACCCAGGGATGCTTCGTGACGGCATAGACCAGGCACAGCTTGAAGCGCAGGCCGGGCATGAGCATTTCCGCCTGGTAGCCGGCCTCGCCATGAAACGCCAGTGGATTATCGCCGGGCAGTTTGGCCCCAAAGCGCTTTCGCACCAGTCCGATCTGCGTCGGCCCGATGCTGTAGATGGACATGAGGATAATCACCACAATCGCTAAGACGCCAAGCGCAATAAGGGGGAATGGCATGATCAAGACCAAGGATAATCTCCTTCGTGTCATTCTAGTGCTTCCGCGCGCTGTTTGCTTAAGCATCCGAAGCTACCTCGATCGCTGTACATCTGTGTCAACGTCCTTTACAGCCTCTTGCCAGCATGTGTGCCCACCAGGTTGACACTAAGCTCTGCGAAATCCTATAAGTAATTGATTCAAAAGCACTTTTACTTTGGCCACGTGGATGCTTTAGTCAAGGTGCGGAAGGATCAGACAGATGCCCACAGAGAAAATGGAAAAGAGAACAGACAGGCGAAAGAAGTTTCGTTTCCCGATTCACCGAGAGCTGCGATACAAGCTCCTGGATGAGGGCGTCCTGGTCGGAGCAGGCACCGGGCAGAGCGTCAACGTTGGTAGTGGCGGCGTGGCTTTCTCCATCGACCGGGAGTTGAAGCCCGGTGCCTTCGTCGAGCTTTCGATCAGTTGGCCCGTGTTGCTGGACGATACCTGCCCGATGAGATTCGTCGTGTTTGGGCGAGTGCTCCGGAGCGTTGGCCGGAGATCGGCTTGCACCATCGACAAATACGAGTTTCGAACCCAGGCCCGCTCTGTCCAGACCGCCCCCGCGGTGCGCAACGATTCCATGCTGCAACGCTTCGCAGGAAGTGTGCGTAAGGAGAGCATGAAAGCCGCCGGTCTTTAAGCTGCTTGCTTCGATCCGAGCCGCGACCGT
>PMTT01000774.1 GCA_003167275.1 Bryobacterales bacterium
AGGGGTTTTGCAAAAAGATGAAGGCGCGCAAACCCACACAGGCAAGAATGCCTGTGCCACGGGTTGGGCAGGGAACTCGAGTTAAACGTCGTTCCGGCGGCGCCGGATCAGCCATGGCTCGATCGCGCCGGGATTCTCCATGATTTCGGCTTCGAGTTCTTGAAACTGGGTGTCCAGAACAGCACGTTCGATGTTGGCGCCCAAGGATTCGTCGCCAGTTTCGGCACGCTTTTGCTCGATGAGGGCCAGAACCGCCTCGCCGAGCCTGATTCGGTCTACTGCGTTACTCATAGCCCTTCACTCCTGATGGAATAGACGCACGAACCCGCCAGGAGTTCCAAAGAGTGGCCGCAGATTAGTACTACATAAAAAGTTACTAGGCCAATAGGTTGATTGCCTGGCCTTGCATCTCATCGGCGACCTTAAGCAACTTGATATTAGTCGCAAATGAGTCCTTGGCGGAGAGTAGGGATACCGCGGCTGTACTGAGATCCGCGGTGTCTACCGGCGTCCCATCGACGGTATTTGCTCCTATGGACGCCAGGCGCCCGCCGGCTTGTTCAACCTGAGCCTGTGCCTGGTTCAGGCCTTGTAACGCGATCGCAGAAATTTGCATAGCTTGCTTATCGGCGAGATCGCTACATTCTTGAGGAGAATTTTCGATCTACGTTGCCGGGACAGCCCAGGAGGCCTGTCGTACGTTAAAATAGGCAGTCTATGGCGATTGACCTGAAACTTCTCGCGCAGTACGACACCCCCACCATTTGCAATGCCATCGAGCTCTTCGAGGTCCGCCCGAGGAACGAGGGCTATATGGATGGGCGCATCCGCGCCTGCTTCCCGGAAATGGCGCCGGTGGTGGGCTATGCCGCGACCGCCACGATGCGCTGCGCCTTTCCCCGGCGCGATGGCGATGTTTACGGCTCGCTCGACGAACAGGTCGCCCGCTTTGCGGAGTTGCCAGGTCCGCCCATCGTGGTGTTCCAAGACCTCGACGACCCGCCCGTGGCCGCCACGTTCGGCGAAATCATGTGCAGCACCTACAGGGCCTTCGGGGCCGCGGGTTTGATCACCAGCGGCGCGGCGCGCGATCTGGACCAGGTCCGGCGCCTGGGCTTTTCGGCTTTCAGCAACGGTGCCATCTGCTCGCATGGCTATAGCCACATCGTGGATCTCGGTCGCACGGTGCGCGTGGGCGGACTGACGATTCATCCCGGCGATCTGATCCACGCGGATGCCAATGGCGTCACCACCATTCCCCTCGATATCGCGGCCGACGTGCCGCAAGCCGCCGCCGAATTGGCCGCGGCGGAATCGATGGTGCTGGATTACCTGCGATCCGGCCAGCCTGAGGTCAACGCGTTCCGAGAAGCCCGGCAAGCCATGATGAACGAATTCGCTGCCATCGGCCGCCGGGTGCGCCGGTAGGGTATGCTTTAGCTGCCCATGCACAAAGAAATGGGAACGCCGGCACGCTCCGAGACGAGCTTTGGAACAGCAAAACAAGGATGGGCAAGCTAAAGCATACCCTACGTGGTAAACTATTTTCGAAGTAGCTTGTCCATGTTTAATCACCTTCCCACCGTCGACGTTTTGGTTCGGTAGCAGACGGACACTGCCGGCATCTTACGCTGGCTTGCTCGCTCTGAAGGCCGAACCATCTCACTGCACTGGACCCGCGTCCCGGATTCTGCCGGGACGTACATCAACACACAACGATTAGGGCAAGAGAAGGTAGTTTATGCAAGCAGCGATCGATTCAATTCCCACCAGTAAATGGAAGTTCCTGCGAGAGGCGTTGGCGGGAACCGAACAGGATTTTACCGAAGGCAGCCTCAGCCGCGGCATCGCGCTGCTGGCCATCCCTACGATGCTCGAAATGGGCATGGAATCCACCTTCGGCCTGGTGGATGCGTTCTGGGTGGCCCGGCTTGGCTCGGATGCCATTGCCGTGGTCGGACTGACCGAATCGCTCATCGTGCTGATCTTCAGCATCGCCATGGGCCTCAGCGTGGCGGCCACGGCTACGGTGGCGCGGCGCATCGGCGAGAAGGACCCGGAAGGCGCGGCCATCGCGTCGGTGCAGGCCATTGGCTGCGGCATAGCGATCTCGCTCGCGGCAGGCATCGGCGGCGCGCTGTTTGCGTCCCGGCTGCTCGGGCTGATGGGCGCGGAGCCCTCCGTGATCCACACGGGCTCCCGCTACACCGCCGTGCTCCTCGGTGGAAATGCCAGCATCATCCTCCTCTTTCTGATCAATGGAGTTTTCCGCGGATCGGGTGACGCCGTCACCGCCATGCGAACTCTGTGGCTCGCGAACCTCATCAACATCGTGCTCGACCCGTGCTTCATTTACGGCTACGCAGGCTTCCCCAAACTGGGCGTGATGGGCGCGGCGGTGGCCACCACCACGGGGCGCAGCATCGGCGTGTTGTACCAGCTTTGGATGCTCTTCGGCGGCAAAGGACGGGTGGCCGTGAGGCGCCGGCATTTGAGAATCGACTGGCCGGTGCTGCACCGCCTGTTACAGGTGTCCCGCACCTCCATGGTGCAATACTTCGTGGCCATGGCAAGCTGGGTGAGCCTGGCGCGGATCAATGCCACCTTCGGCAGCGTCGCCACCGCGGGCTATACGCTCGCGATCCGGATCATCATGTTTGGCATTCTGCCTTCCTGGGGCATCTGCAGCGCGGCCGCAACCCTGGTGGGACAGAATCTGGGCGCCAGGCGGCCGGAGCGCTCGGAACACGCGGTGTGGCTCGCAGGCTCGTACAACATGGCGTTCCTGTCGATGGTTGGGATCGTCTTCTTCTTCGGCGCGCGGCTCATCGTGGAACGGTTCACCAGCCAACCGGAGGTGGCCGCCATCGCCATCCAGTGCCTGAAGTATGTCAGCCTGGGATACCCGTTCTACGCCTGGGGAATGATTATGGAGCAGGCTTTCAACGGAGCGGGCGACACGGCCACTCCGACCTGGATCAACCTATTCTGCTATTGGACGCTGCAGATTCCCCTGGCGTGGTCGCTGGCGCATGGGCTGGGGTTGGGCCCACGCGGCGTGTACTTCGCGATCTGTTCCGCCGAGTCGGTGCTGGCAGTGGTTTCGGTGGTGCTGTTCCGGCGCGGGCGATGGAAGGAGGTGCGGATCTGAGTGCGCGAGGCTCTTCACCAAATCCGCCGCATTCTTCATCGCGCCTGTTTCTTCCGGCCTGGTCACTCCTCTTGACAGGCCGACATGATCATCATGAGCCGGTCCAGATCTTGCTGCGAGAGCAAGGTCAAGGCCCACGATTGGCGATAGTGCTTCTTCCGCTGGTGGATGCCGTCAAATATCGCTATGAAGATCATCATGAACACCATGGACAGCAGGGCACAGTATTGTGACTGCATTGGGTTTCTCCTTAAGGAAATTTCTCCGTCACCATTTATCAACGATACGGGTCAACTCAAGGATAACATCGAAGCTTACGTTCCTGGTGGTAGCCAGGCTATTGTTAACACGGGCAGCGCCGCGCTGGGCCGGAAGGCAGTACACTCACGCCATTCGACCGGCCTCTCGCAATCGCCAGACGCGGCCCCGGCGTGGAAGCGGCCTCCGCCGGCTGCCCTTTCTCGCCTCCAGGGAACTGGTCCACCATCATATTCTGCAATCCGAACAGGGCCAGCTCGAAACGATCTTTCACTCCGACCTTCTCGAACAGACGAGACAGGTGTACCTTCACGCTACCTTCTTCCATCATCAGGATTGTGCCGATTTCCTTGTTCTTTAAACCGCTCGTGACGAGGTCCAATAGCTGGCTTTCGGCTGCCGTTAAAACCACGCGGCGCTCCGACAGGAAGAGGTCGGTGAGGGCCTTCTCGAACCATGTTTCACCCGCCCGAACTTCCTGGAGGCATTTCACTTGCAGGTCGGTGGGCAGGGTCTTGCGCAGGATGCCCCGAACACCCAGCCCCATTGCTTGAAATGCCAGCTCCGTGGAAATCGAATTCACCCAAAGCACGATTTTGCACTCCGCCATCACGCGGCGCAATTCGCTCAGCGCCGTGAACGTAACCTCCGCGGTATGATCCAACAGTATCAGGTTGGGCGGGAGCACCGCCATCTGAGTCATCAGGCCGGCTAATGTCCGGCATGATGGGAGCAATTCCAGGCCTTCGACCTTGCGAAGCACCGATTCGAGTCCCTTAGCCAGGATGGGCTCGTCACTACAAAGAACAATTCGTGTCATACTCTCCAGACCTTAAACGTTTTCTGCCTTAACTTTTGTAAAGCGCCATGTCGGCAGTATGAGGTCTGCTTGTGGAGTGTAGACAGGCCCAAGAGTACCAGCTACGTTTGGATAGGTAACGGACGCCAACCAAAGTTAACAGGAGCGCCCCCGGGTGAGCCCAATTGTAGTACCTTTGGAAAATGAATCGCCGATCCTTCTTATTGGCGTCCAGCGGCACCGCGCTGGCCTGGGCCGCGACTCCCCTATCCACAGCCACAGTCCTTTACGGCGACCACGCCGTGTCGCTCGACAAGATACGGCCCGACGCGAAGGAGCTTTGGGTGCGGGCCGCCGACCTTCCACGGATCAACGAATTCGAGGTCAAGCCGCAAGGCGCTTGCCGGGCCGACATGTGCATCCCGCTCTCCAAAGATCTGCGGTCGGCAACCTTACTACTCCAAGCTGGAGATCCGGCCGCCGCCGGAGAAGAAGTGAGGGGACCCGTGGGACAGGGTTGTCAACCTGCGGCCGATTGGCAATCGGCCCGTCGGAAGCGCCTTGCCCTTGCGCGAAGGCGCGTCACAGTTCAGCAGGCGGATTGCCAATCCGCCGCCGGCTGCCAGCCTGCCCTACAAGCCCCAAAATCGTATATCTTAGATTGTGCTTCCTGCAGTGGGCCCTTTGACTCCACATCCGCGTGAAAGCGGGCTAGAGCGGTTCGCGAACCTGATGTCGCGTTGGGTGCCCGATGCCATCACCGCAGGCGTGATGCTGACGCTCTTCACCATGGCCATCGCGCTGTCGCTGGGAAGCCCGCTCTCGCGGGTGATGGACGCCTATCACCAGGGTTTATGGATGTTGCTGCAGTTCACTATGCAGATGACGCTCATCCTGGTTCTGAGCCTGGCGCTCTCGACCACGCCAGTTTTTCGAAGAGCCATCGCGCGGTTGGCGCGCATTCCGAATACCAGGAATCAGTTCATCCTTCTCGCGTTTGTGATCTGCGGCGTGACGTCCTATGTCTATTGGGGGCTCGGGTATGCGCTGAACCCCATGATCGCCATCTACTTCGCCGCGGAGGCGGAGCGCAAAGACGTCCCCCTCGATTTCCCGTTTCTACTGGCCATCACCACCGCGGCCCAGGCGCTTTGGCAATATGGTCTTTCGGCCAGCGCGCCGCTGCTGGTGGCCAGCCAGGGCCATTTTCTCGAAAGCACGATCGGCGTCGTTCCGTTATCCGCCACCATCTGGTCTCCCGCCGCCATGATCCATGAGGTGACCTTCGCGGCCGCGGCGATTCTGGCCTCGTGCTGGATGATGCCGAAGACGGTCCGGCCGATTTCCCACTTTCCCGAGTCGCTCGCATTGGCCAAACTCGTTGGCGCCGTCGAACAGGAGGATCCGCACGGGCTGGGATTTGCGCAGCGCCTGGAGCGGAGCCCTCTGGTGCCGCTGGCGCTCGGTTCGGTGCTCGCGGGCTGGCTGTATTACCACTTTGTGGTGAAGCATCTCAGCCACGACATCAATTCCCTGAACACCACCCTGCTGCTGCTCGCGGTGCTGCTGCACGGCACGGTGAAGCGCTTCGCGGTGGCATTGGAACAGGCGGCCGGCAGGAGTTGGGCAGTGATCGTGCTGTATCACCTGTACGCCGGGGTTGCAGGTTTGATCCAGTTCACGGCAGTCGGCGAAAAGGTGGTCGGTTTGGCTGCCTCCATCTGCACCAAGTCCACCTTCCCGTTGATCACCGCCGCGGCAGGAGCCGTGTTCGCCTGCTTCATTCCTTCGAGCGGCGGGCAGTGGGCGGTGCAGGGCTTCGTGACGGTCAAGACTGCAATCGCCGTAGGCGTCTCGGTGCCGCGCGGGATCCTGGCTCTGGGGGTCGGCGATCACGTCGGCAATTTCATTACGCCATTCTGGTACGTGGTGATCGCAGGCATCGCCCGCGTGAATTTCCGCTGCTTCTTCGGTTATGGCGTGATGTTTGGTGTGATCTGGTTCGTGATCGGAGTGGTGGTGTTTACCTTCGCCCCGTGTTAGGCGGCGACTCACTTTACCGATCTGCCAGGTCCGCCACACCCACCGTGTTTTGCCTGAACGCCTGCTGAGGATCCTGACGGAGCAAACTGCTGGAAAGCGCTTCCGTACGCTTCGCCTCTTTCGAGCGGTGCATTTGCCGCAGCAGCATCGCATACTCGGCCAGATGTGCCGCACGGTCGTGCAGATTGATTGAGCCGGCGGCGTCGATCTCCGTCAAGCGAAGGAAGAGTTGCTCCGATTGTTCCAGTCGGCCCTCCCGGTGACACGTGACTGCCAGCCCAAAGACGGCATGAGCGGTTCGCGGATCGCTCGGTCCGAAAGAGCGTACGGCCATCGGCAGCAGTTGCTCATATAGTGTGTGGGAGGTTCCATATTCGTTCCGCAGCATGGCAAGATCGGCCAGGTTGCCCAAAGCGACCGCGGCGTCCGGACTGTAGGCGCCTTTTGCCGCCACCTGCAAATCCAGGGCCCGGCGAAGCAACTGTTCCGCTTCTCGGAATCGGCCTAACCGTACCTCTGTTGCCCCCAAATTCGACACGAAAACCGGCAGGCGCTGATGCGGAGGCGACATGGCCTCTCCGATTTCAATAGCTCGGCGGAAGAGCGGCTCGGCATCCGCAAACTTGCCCTCCTTGAGAAGCGCCGCCCCCAGGTTGTTCCGATCGTTCGCCACCCGGGGGTCATCCTCACCCAACACCGCCAGATGGATCTCCAACGCGCGTCTGACGAGGGGCGTGGCTCGTTGGTCTCGGCCGGTCTTGCTGTAAAACGACGCCAGATTACTCAGGACGACGCCCGTATCCGGATCGCCGGCCCCGAGCACCCGCTCTAAGATGGACAACGCCTGGAGGTACGCCGGCTCCGCGTCGGCGTAGCGGCCCAGTTTGGCATACACACTGCCGAGATTGTTGGCAGCGAATGCGGCGGCGATCTCATCATTCCGGTCGAGCGGCTGAATGGACTTGCGGACCTGCTCGAACGCTGAAATGGCGTGATCGTAGTCGGCCTTTCCGAGAGCGGCCAGGCCTTGGTGAAAGGCCGCGGACCACGGCTGGCTTTCAATCCTCAGCGTTGTCCTGAAGTCAGTCCTCGATCCGCAGTAGTTTTCTCCACCGGCAACGTGGCATGCCGGCTGGCTTTGCGCCCCGCAGGCAACAACTGTTGCCACTAAGGCAGCTACAATTCTCATTACATTCCCCCCTGGAAAATCCCAGGCGTCTAGCCTGGTTCGACTAAGTACGCGATATCAGGAGAGAAAAGCCCTCACGAAAGAGTGAGTTGAGGTAACGCAGTAGCAGTGGAAAGGGACTGTTCTTGGCTGCCTCTTGGAAGCAGAAATGCGATGCGGGCACCGACTGACAGCACCTGCTGAGCGCCGGCATTCGAAAAAGGGCAACTGCGCCGAGACGAGTCTCGNNGACACGAGTGTCCGCGCCACGGCCGGGTCGGAACTTAGTGGCGTTGAGTGATCGGGATCGGGACGGGACCTAAGTATCGGTCCAGCCAATCGAGACTCTCGCGGGTGCTGGCCGGGAAGCCCACCATGGCGTGGCCAGCCTCGAGAAGCACCTGTTTCTTGTCGGCGGGCGGAGTGCCGAGCGCATTCCACAGGGGCTTCTGACTGGCCTCCAGGGAGTAATGCAGATCGTAGCGGCCGTTCATCATCAGGACCGGTATATGGACCCGCCGGGCGAATTGAAACGGGTCGAAATCGATGGGAACTTTGCCCGGTGGAAGCCCTCCTACAGCCAACTCGGCAACCTTGAACCGAGTCTCCGTCGCCAACACCACTGGGGCAAAGAGAGTGCCATAGCTGAATCCGAAGTATGACAGCTTCGCCTGATCGATCTCCGGGCGCGTCTCCAGGTAGTCGAGCGAACGGCGCATGTCCAAAACACTCCGCACGCTGCTGGTGCGGAATTGTTCTGTCCGGTTTCCCTTCAACACTTCCTTGCGCTCGTACATGCCCCAGAGGACCGGGTACAACACCGCCCGTCCACTGCGGATCAGCGGCTCCAGGAACCACATTTCGAGGTGGCTGCTGGACTTCTCTCCGAGCGCTAGGCCGCTGGCGTAATAGACTACCGTCTGGTATGGAGGGGCGCTGCCCCGCGGCAGAAACAGGAAGGCCGTGACACGCTGCCCGCCATACACCGCATCGAAACTGACCTTCTCTTTTCGCCAATACGGGTTACTGTCGTCGATCTCCTCCGTCTTCTGGTGCAGGGGCGCGGGATCGTAGTCGAACTGCTTGCGAAAGCCGGCGAACGTCTCATCGTCCACTGGCTTCTCCTGGCTGTAGTCGCGATCCGGCCGGATATGTACGGTTTCGAGAAACGTGGGTGGCGGCGGCTGTTCGCTCCGGGCGCACCGGAAGCCGATATCGGCGCGCCGCTCTAGCGGCTTTGCCTCGTCGAGCCCCATGGCGGCGTAATACACCTCGTCCCAACCTCCGCCCATGACCATGCGCTGGCCGGGGCGGTATTCGTTCCAGATCCATTCTTTGCAGTTGCCGTACAAATCGTAGGTGCCGAAGCGGCCCAGGCCGTGGTAGCTGCCCACGGGCGCCAGACCTTTCCCGGAGAAGTTGCTCACCAGCAGTGAGTCGGCGTACAGTTCCTCCGTGCTTCCCGCCCGCTGCCACTCGACGTAGGAGGGCAGTCTCTTTTGGGCAAAACGCGCGTAGGCAGCGGCCTCGTACCAACTGACTCCGGTTACCGGGTTGTCTGCTTTGCCTTCGGGGTACTTGGCCAACTCCCAGTCAGCCGGACCGGGTCGTCCCGTCTTGTCGCGGAACTCAGCCATCGCTTGTTCCCACGTCAGGGTCTTACCGTCTTTGACGAAGGGTTCCTGCCACAGCTCGGGCTTCCGATAGCCTCCCGCATCCACGAAATCCTGGTAGCGCCGATTGGTGACCTCGAAGCGGTCCATCCAGAATTCGGGGACCTTCACTGCGCCTGCTCCACGGGTCGGGCCGGCGGGTACTAGTTCCATATCCGCGGGGCTCCCCTCCTCACGATATAGCGCGAAGCGGATCATTGGCTGCTGCACGCCCGGCTGTATGCCTGTCTCCGCGAACTCGCGGGTGCGGTATTCGGGCGAACTAACGCGCCAGCGCATGTATCCCAGCGGCATGGTGATGTTCTGGAGCGGCGCTTTGCCCAATACGCGCCACGGCGCGTCCGGCATGCCGTAGTCTTTGATGGACACCTCGGCGCCCGCCGGCGTTGTAGTCACGGAAGTCACAATGCGGTAATCGCGGATGAAGTCGCGCACCGTCTGGTCGTTCGGGACTGTGGTTTCGATCTGGCGCACCAGCTCGTCGGCGGCGTTGTAGAAGTGGTTGCCGACCAGTTGAACAATGCGCGGTTCCGTCACCTGGCGCGCGCGGCGGATGCGCAGCCAGCGCGTTCCCAGGTAGCCGGCGCCCGCCATCGTCAGCACGAGCCCCAACGCAACCGGCGCCAGGACCTTTGGCCGCCGCAGAAAACGAACCGCGCGGCGTATGCGGCTTTCGAGGCCGGCCTGGCATGCCAACACCGCGTCCAATAGCTCTCCTGCTGATCGGAAGCGCTTCTCGCGATCCTTTTCCAGGCATCGTCCGATGAGGCGCGCAACATCGCGGGGCGTGCCCGAGCTGAGCTTTCGCACCGGGACCGGCGTATCGCGCAGGATCGCCGAAAGCGTTCCGGCCAGCGACCTGCGGTCGAAGGGCTTCGCGCCGGTGAGCATCTCATAAAGGACCACGCCGAACGAGAAGACGTCGGTGCGCACATCCACGGGCCGCCCTTCGGCCTGTTCGGGAGACAGGTAGCAGACCGTGCCGAGAATCTGCCCGGTGGCCGTCTCGATCGACATCAGCGCCGTTTCCTGCCTGCTATCGGACGAGGGCACGGCGTCACCCATGGGCGCCACCACTTTGGCCAGTCCGAAATCCAGGATCCGGACGCCGCCATTAAGGTCCACCATGATGTTGGACGGCTTCAAGTCGCGGTGAATAATGCCGGCGCTATGAGCGGTCGACAGACCCTCCAGAATCAGCCGGCTCAAATCCAGCGCCGCCTCAATGCTCATGCCGCCGGTAGGGATCACCTCGCCGAGTGTCTGGCCTTCGACATACTCCATGACCAGGAAATCGCGGTTGCCGGCGCTGGCGGCCTCCAAGACCCGCACCACTGCGGGATGCCGCACCACTGAGGCGGCTTGGCCTTCCTTCTGGTACCGGCGCCGCTGTTCCGGAGACATCAACGGGGGGAAAACTTTGATGGCCACCTTCCCGCCGCTGCGCGTGTCGCGGGCGCGATAAACGGTTCCCGTAGCGCCGTGGCCGCAAGATCCCTCGATCTGATAGTCCCCCAGCCGCTCACCCGGAGCCATCTCCTGCATACCGGTAACGAAGGCGGGTGGCAGCTCCTTGACCGTGGCGTCGGCGGCGAGCAGGCCTTCAACTTCCATACGGGCGGATGGGTCGCTGCCGCATACCTGCGAGAGGAAGGCGCTACGCTCCGAGGGTGGCAGAGCGGCGGCCTTGTGGAATAATTCCTCAATTCTCGGCCAGTTTTTGGGCATGGGGTTTAGGTAACTTCGTACAGCTATTCATTAAAGATACGCGATCTGCTTGCAGAAAACCCCTCATCGTGCGACCCTTATTTCGGTGAATGGCGAATCGGGCGGCGGTGCCGAGACGGATACTCTGCTGCGGAGCGTCTATGACGAACTCCGGCGGCTGGCTGCCTTTCAACTCAACCGGGAGCGGCGCGATCACACTCTGCAGGCGACGGCGCTGGTGCATGAAGCCTATCTGCGTCTGGCGGCGCAGGATAAGTCGAAGTGGAGCGACCGCGTGCATTTCATCGCCATGGCGTCCGAAATGATGCGACGGGTCCTGGTGGATTATGCCCGCGGCCACCTGCGCGAGAAACGTGGCAGCGGCCTCGAGAAGCTGTCGCTTTCCGAGGCCGCCGAACTGGTGGGTGGCAGGGATGTCGAGTTGCTGGATCTGGATCGCGCCCTGGATCGTCTGGCGGAGATCGATCCGCGCAAGGCGAAGCTGGTGGAACTCCGCTACTTCGGCGGGCTGACCACCGAGGAGGCGGCGGAGTCGGTCGGCATCTCCGTGGCGACCGCCGAACGCGACTGGAAATTTTCGCGCGCCTTCCTGATTCGCGAGCTGGGCGACTGACTCGGGCGCCGTGTCTTACCTTATTGAATGCTGCCCGCGCCGCTGGCGACCACGTACGACGGTTTCGTAAATACCATGTTCAAGCGGGTGCCATCTCGGGATACCTGGACGTCCATGGACGAGCCCCCAAAGTTGAAGATTCCTCCGCAGTTCGCATCCACCGTGTAGGCGATCGGGAAGGTGCGGGACTGGAACACCTGGCCGGCCTGGTTGCCGGAGTCCAAAACCGTGATGTTACCGGCGCCATCCGCGCTAAAGCGGCCAGTCTCGGCATAGGGCTGAAAAGTGCTTCCGGTTTGGACCGAACCGCCAAGCGTGAAGATGTACGTGCCTTTCAGCGTGGCGTTGCTGCACGTCTGGAGTGACGGGGTCAGCGACAGCGAGCCGACTCCGGCAGGCGAGTAGAGGTTGTAGAGCGGCGAAACCGACTCCATGATCGGGCCGAACTGCACGGATGAGCCGGAGCCCTTATATCCGAAGGTGAGGGTCACTCCTGCTCCGGTAATGTTGCCGAATGGCGTGGGAGGGTCATTGCTGGTCGCGTGACCGGCCAGGATCACGGACGGCGCCGGAAGCAAAGATACGCCCGTGTTTTCGACCTGGACGACATAATGGTCTAAGACCGCGGCGCTTGGGGGATTCGGAAACGGAAGCGGCGAGTTGGCCGGCACCGCAAACGTCAACTGGTCCATCGTCCGCTGAGCCGAACTATAGATGAAGCGCTGGTGTATTTCGATAACCCCATTCTGGATGGCGGCCAGAGCGCCATCGGGCAGGTTAGGCGTGTAGGGCGAGATCACTCCGCTCAACGCCAGGATACGCTCTACCGTGAAATCCCCTACATTTCCACTGACTTGCGCGTGGAGTGAACTGATCGCGAGCAGCGCCATCCCGGCGCTGGCAAAGAACTTCTTCATGTGTGTTTTCCTCTTTGTGATTTCAGGATGTAAGCCCTGTTCGACTAGAGACGCGACGATCTCAGAGGAAACCCCTCACACATGGTCAATTTGGTGGGGCGGACCCCCTGGTCCGCGGCCGACCCCCTGGTCGGGCTGCTCGCACGAGCGAAGAGCCGGACCAGGGGTCCGGCGCGGACGAGGGCGTCCGCCCCACCCTTTGGTGCAACTGTCCCATGGGGCAGGCGGAGACCGCCTGCCCCACAAAATCACCAAACCGAGCCGCGACCGTGAGGGAGCGTTGTCCGCGCTGAGCGTGTTCTTCTCCACACCAGACAGCTATTGCCCAACCGCGCTCGCCGGAACGCTGTTCAGTCTCCCATCGGCGGCCGTCCGGATTCCCATGGCCGACACGGGTCCGCTTCCAGTCACATACAGGATTCCCTTCCTGCCGCCGAAAACGGTGGCCGTCCGGGTCATCGAAAGTGCGCCTTCCTGCTGCGCCGGAATGGTCATCGTTCCGTTCCCTATCAGGGTCCCCGAAGTGTCGTAGACGCTCAGCGTCAAACTTACGATCCCGGTGGCGGCTGAATTGAAAACATACAACGTCGTGCTGGCTGCCGTAGTGGCATCGAACGGTATCGTAAATGGCGACGCGACGTTCGCGGCCGGCGCGATCACGTCCGCGTTGATCTGTGCCCAAGCCTGTATTCGCTTGCCCGCATCCCCGCTCTGAATCATTGCCATCCCCGATTTCTGCGGCGACGAACTCCCGGCCGTCGAGACTATCGCCGTACCAAAAGCCGGAATCGTGACGTTCTGCCAGGAAGCGGTAGCCGAGGCCACCGGAACGGTCACTGCCGCGCCGCTACCCGACTCGAAGGATATAGAGGCTACTGTCGCCGTAGCGTACGGATTGACCAGAGTGAAAGTGGTCGAGGCGCCCGAGCCGTCCAGGAACACCGGAATCACCGTGACCGGCCCTCCTTTGACCGCCGTACTCGCTGCCGTCACATCCACCTCCACCGCAATCGACTGGTTGATCCCCGTGCCGGTCACGGAAACTGACCCAACATAGGCTCCGGCCGCCGTGAACGCCTGTGTGTTGAAGGAGATCGAGAGCGTCGCGGGCTTCGACTGACTTACTGCGAGGGAGGTTGCCGAAGGCAGGATCCACGATTGATTCGCTTTGATAGTGAGGCTGACCGTGGCTGATGATGTGGTGGTGAGTTGGACGTTCTGCGCCGCCGGCGCGGCGTTGCCCAAGACCCAGCTCAGCTTGAGCGAAGCCGGCGTCTGGGTGACGCTTACGGCGGCGGGCGTCGCGGACCCACCGCTAGCGCTGCCGGGGGGCGGCGGACTCAGGTAAGCGCTCAGAGCTGGAAGCGCCACCGAGAAGCGCGCGTATCCCGCGGAGAATGGCGAGATCGAACAGGCGGTGCCGGGCGGCCCGTAGGTGAGCGTGCCCACCACGACCTTGGCCGCCGTGAACAGCGGCGATCCCGAGGAGCCCGGCTCAATCCTTCCGGCCGTCTCCCGCACCTGGTAGTACATGCTTGCCGGAGCATAGTCGGTCCCCACCTGAGCGTTCATATCGGGATCGCGAACCCCGAAGGCGATCCGCTTGAAGTCGGCCTCGGGGTGGTGGATGCCGACCGTGGCATCGCCCACATTGAGCGCTGTGGCGCTGCCGCTCCATCCATAGAACGTCAGGTTGATGTCCGGGAGAGGCGAAAGCAGCATCAGGCTGTAATCGCCATTCCCGATGGGGGCGCTCGCCAGCCAGGTGGCGCCCAAAGTCTGGGGCAGTCCGGAAAGGTTGGGAGGCGTGCCGTTGCAACTGGGCGTCTGGTAATTCCAGAACACGTCCACGGTTTTGGCGGTGGGCGCATCCGCAACGCAGTGATTGGCGCTCAGAAAGTAGGGCTTGGCATCGTTATTGGTGTTGTTGACCAGCGAGCCGGTGCAGGCGTACCCGGCGCCGCCCTTTTGAAAGAAGTAGAGACCCACGCCGCTCGCGACCGCGCTCCAATCCGAGTAACAGCTCACATCCAGTTCGCAGTTCCCGGCGGCCATCGCCTGTTCCGCCGAAAGGACGTGGAGCAGTCTGGAAACGCGGAACGGCGTGTCATGGCGCGGTTGATCCGGCAGATACTCCACTACCACGCTATCGGCGAAGACCGTGTGACTCCAGAAATCCCCGGATCCATCCGGGCCGGCGCCAGTATAGGCTCCGAACACCTGGGTGTGATCCGCGCTGTAGAGCCACACTTCCCCTGCCCCCACGGCAAAACGGGAGAACTGCAGTCGAACTCCCGAAGCCCCATCCGACTGGATCGACAATCTCCAGGCGGTTCGGCCGTCATCGAGAGTGACCCATTCGCCCTGCTGGCCGGACCCGCGATCGACGACACGTTCGACTCCCCGCAAGGGCAGGTTGGGATCGCGCTCGACGACGTCGATCTCCGACTGCCGGAGAGTCCCCAGACGGTACGGCAAGGGCGCCGGGATGCCCAGCTCGAAGCTCAACGGCTTTCGGCTGGCGCTCGCAGCATGGGATGCCTCCGGACGGGCCGGACGATACTCCAGGGGGCTAAGTTCTGTTATGGCCTGCGCGAACAGGCCGCAAGGAAGGAGAGCGACAACTGGTAAGAACCGCCGCATATGCCCTTACTCATCGGACAGAGGCGTGGTTTCTTCAGTGGCACGGGCATTCTTGCCTGTGTTTTTTCGGCGCGAACCCAACACAGGCGAGAATGCCCGTGTTACCGCTTTTCTTCCAGCATGGCCTTCAGATTGGCGATCTCGCGCTTCAGGGTCCGCTCGCGCGCCACCATCATCAGGACGTAGACCACCAGGATGACCCAGGCAGCGGTAAGGCCATAGCTCAGAAACTCGTAGTTGCGCTGGAGGCGGGCCACCTCGCGGGCGACATCGTCGGCGGAAACCTGGGCCAGTAAGAGGGAATTCGAAAGGAAGTTCATGGGAGCTCCTAATAGTCAAAGAAAGCAAAAACCAACACAGGCAAGGATGCCCGTGTTACATGGCGTGGGCCATGCGGCGCAGGGAATCGAGTTCGCGCTGCGAATCTTCCTGGCTCAACCGGATGACCGTCAACACCGTCGCGAGCATCATCAGCGCCATCAGAGTTCCCAGCGGTCCAAAAATCGCCGCCGTCCAGTCGGGCGGAAAGCTCCCGTTGCTGGTGAAGAACACCGGTCCCGGATGCTGCGTGCGGAAAAGCCGGATCGACAGGTAGACGATGGGCACGTCGATGAACGCGAAGATAGAAAAGCAGGCGGCGAAGACGGCGCGCTGCGTCGGCTCTTCGATGGCCCGCCGCAACATCAGGTAGCCGGCGTACAGCAGCCAACATACCAGCGCCGACGTCAGCCTCACGTCCCAGGCCCACCAGACTCCCCAGATGATGCGCGCCCAGATGGAGCCGGTCACCAGATTGCCTAAGAGGAAAGCCAGCCCGACTTCGGTCACCGCCACGGCGACGGCATCATACTTGAAATTCCGGGTGATCAGAAACATCACGCTGGCGATCAGCGCCACCGAGGAGCAGAGCATGGCGGTGATGGCCATGGGCACGTGGAAGAAGATGATCTTGAAGATCGCACCTTGCGATGCCTCCTGCGGAAACCCGGCGATCAGGTTGATGTCACGCACCAGCAGCAGGATCACCGCGGCGCCCAAGCCGTATAGGATGTTGTTTCGCATCGTCTTCCCTCCACAACCAAGACAAAACCAACACAGGCAAAATACCCGTGTCACTACCCAACTAATACAATTTCCACCAGGACCAGGGACGCGGCCGTGAACACCAGGTCGAAGCCCGCCAGCAATTTCAGCCAGGGTACCATGTCCGGCCCAATCGGCTTGCCCGCCATCAACGTCATCGTCAGTTGCATCGAGCCCATCAGCACCGGGACCAGGGCCGGGTATGTCAACATCGGCAGCATGACTTCGCGCAGCCGGATGTTGACCGTCAGCGCGCTGCAAAACGTGCCGATCAGAGTCAGTCCCCAGGTTCCCAGCACCAGCACCAGCATGAGCTGCCAAAACTGAGTGGTCCACCGCACGTTATAAAAGATGCCGAAGACCGGCAAAGACACCAACTCGACCGCCAGCAACAGCAAATAGTTCGCCACTGACTTGCCGAGGAACAGAGCCGCACCCGAGATCGGCGCGGCAATCAACGCGTCCAGGCAGTCATTGGGCAGCTCGCGCGCGAAGCTGCGGTTCAGAATCAGGGTCCCGGCGAACGCGAACACGATCCACAGAAGGCCCCCGGAGATGTCACGGGTCGTATCCTCCAGCGGATCGAACGCGAAGCTGAAGAGCACCAGGATCACCAGCGCGAACGCGAAGGACGCGTTGATGGCCTCCTTAGTGCGAATCTCAGCCCGAAGATCCTTAACTGTGATAACGAGCGCTTGCCGGAAGAACCCCATCAACCCTCGCCGTATCGCGCGTAAACATACCCGGGATCGGAAACCATTTCCGGCGTGCGCGGGCCGTGAAATGCCACCTGACCGCGGTTCAACAGCGCGACATGCGTGGCCAGTTCCAGGGCTTCACGCAATTGGTGGGTCGACATCACAATCGTTTTTCCAGCGGCGAGCGCTTCCTTCAGCAGCTTCTGCAGCACCGTGATCGCCTTGTCGTCGAGCGCCGTGAACGGCTCGTCCAGCAGCAGGACCGTCGGCTCATGCAGGAAGGCGCGCGCCACCGCCAGGCGCTGCCGCATGCCGCGGGAGAATTCGCGGACCAGGCCATTACGCACCCGCTCCAGTCCGGTGCGCTCCAGCCATTCCATGGCGGATTTCTTAGGGTTGGGAAGGTTGTAGAGCTTGGCGTAGAGCATCAGGTTTTCGAACGCCGAGAGCTCGTCGTACACCGAAATCCCGTGGCCGATGAATCCCATCTGCCGCCGCGTCTCGGTCTCGCGCGGCTCGTTGCCGAAGATCTGGACCTTGCCGCGCCCGGGCCGGGAGAACCCGGCAACCACGCGCAGCAGGGTGGTCTTCCCCGCCCCATTGCGCCCGATCAAAGCCAGGCACGCGCCGCGTTCCGCTTCGAGCCGCACATCGCGCAGGGCGGGATAGTCTCCGTAGAATTTCCACACGCCCTCAATGGCGACCGCGCTCATTCGACTCCTTCAGGGCGCCCGCCGGGTTGGCGCGGTACAGCAGGACGAAACCCAGTGCCAGAATCCCCAGCGCCAGCGCCAGAATGCCGACAGTGTTACGGTTCACGCGCGGCATAATCTGCTCGATCTGCGGGCCGCCGCCACTGTCCGGTTGGTCGCCGGCGCCGGCATCGGCGGGTGGGGCGGCCTCCGTGCCGGTCAACTGAATCTGATAAGAAGAGCCCGTGAGCCCGTAAATGTGGGCTTGGGTGCGCGGCTCCGTGCCCATGTCCTTCAGATTGTCGCCTTGGAGTGTGATGCCATTCGGTGCGATGAGATAGGTATTGTCGTCCTGCGTCAGGACTTTGCCTTGATACGGTGCGCCTTCGGTGTAAGCGACCGTATACGTCACGTCGAAGCGCGTCTCGCCCGGCTTGACCGAGAAATCCACCGCGTAGACATCCGGCTTGGCAGTCTTGTTGATGGGTGCGGGGATGGGCATGCCGCCCGGTGCGGCCGCCGTCACCGTCGCCCTGCCATTCAATTTGGGCGCGTAAAAATGGAGCGTGCCGCTATCCGGATCGTTCCATGCCGTCTTGCCGGAGTTGGTATAAATGTAGGTCTCGTTGACCACCATCTGGCCGCCGGACGGTTCGAACAGCAGCATGTGCTTCGACACTTTGGCGCTGCCGGGTTCTTTGGACGCATTGTAGACCTCGAGCGTCAGGTCGGTGGTCGGAGAGCCGGGGGGCAGCATGTGATTGTAGGTCACACCGTCGAAGGCCGTGCGCAGGAGGTGTGGCGGGCCGGAGACTTCCTGGTTGATGGTGAAGTGACCCTGGGCGTCGGACTTGGCCTGGTCAATCAGCTCGATACCATTCTGGCCCAGTTTGTTGAAGCCGACAGTCGCGCCGGGCTGGGGTTTCCCGGTAGTGACATTGATGACGGTGCCGGTGACAGCGGCATGGAGCGAGACGCTCAGGAACAGTAACACGGGCATTCTTGCCTGTGTTCTTTGTTTGTTTTTCAGCCAGCTCATTTGGCCACCTTCATGGGCTTGCCGCACTCGCCGCAGAACTTCAACGGCTTCTCGAAGCTTGCCCCGCAAGAATCACATACAAAGGCTGTTGAAGCGGCCTGCTTTTGACTGGGCGGGTCCGTGACCTGCCCCACGGCTGCCCGTGCCTTCTTTCCAGTTGCCGCGGGCTGGCTGGCGCCGTTCAGTTGAACTTTGATCCTGTCAACCTCGGCCATAACCCCCGCGAGTTCCTTTTGCAGATCCTTCTTGGTGGCCTGGTAATCAGTGTCGGAGAGCTTGCCGAGACGATATTCGAACTGCAGGTCACGCAGATTCTCATAGATCGCCGCCTTGCGCTCGTCCAGGTGCTGGAACGGCGACACCGGCTCCGGGGCGGGCAAATCCTTTGGCCGAACCCCGAGGATGAATGCGATAACGGCGATCGCGATGACACATGTAAGAACGATGATCACTATGCACCTAATCGAGCGGGCCGGATTCTCCCAAGGGCCGGCTCAAAGCCGGCTGCAGCCAGGGTTGGCTGCCCCCGCGCTACTCCATGTTTGCCAGGTCTTTTTCGATCTGGTCTTTATACTTTTCGAGCGCCGGATCGTCCAATTCCATAGGGCCGATTTCGGCGATGGGCTTCGGCTTCCGGTACTTCTTCAGGAACAGCCAGATGATTACCAGTCCGACCCCGACCAAGGCGTAGGGAACGATCCAGCCCCAAGCATTGGGTTCGGCTAGGTAAATGGCCATTCCGTAGTCCCGAATGAACGCGTCGACAATCTGCTTGTCGGAGTAACCCAACGTCTGCATCTTGGCGATGCGCTCTTTGGCTGGCTTGGAACGGTCGCACTCCAGCATGGCGCAAGTGGCCACGGAGTCCTTGCATCCGCAGAGGCACGCCAGCCGCTGCCCTACGCGCCGAACTTCGACATTGGGCTTTTCGGACGCGGTCTGGGCGAGGGCCGCGACCGCGACGAGGAGGAGCAGGAGACAACGGGTGGCGTTCGCCCCGAAGAAGACAGGCCACAAAAAACGATGGCCTGTCCCACTGGACTCCAAACAATGATGGGCGGTATTACGAGCTTTTTTCGACAGTCGCATGTTTCTTGGTGATCCCCACCACCTCCGTGCGGGCGTATTGCATCTTGACCTTGCTCGGGACCAGGCAGACGAACGTGCCGCCAATCAGCACCAGCCCGCCGATCCAAATCCAGGACACCAGCGGGAAAACGTAGGCCTGAATCACCGCCCGCTTGTTATCGTCCGACATCCCGCCAAAGTTCAAATAGAGGTCTTCGTTCGGCCGCTGCCGGATCCCAACCTCGGAGGTGCTCTGCCGGCTGGCCTTGTAGAGCCGTTTCTCGGGCTTCAGGATGCCCAACTCCTCGCCATTCTTGAATACCTGCATGGTGGCGGTGTGCGAGGCGTAGTTGGCGTTATCGCCCTGTGCCAGGTCGATCATCTTCAGGTCGTAGGCGCCTACCCGCATGGTGTCGCCGACGTTCAATTCCTTCACTTCGTTCTGATTGAAGGCATGGCCGGTGAAGCCGATGAACATCAGCACGATCCCCATGTGGACCAGGTATCCGCCGTATCGCCGGGTATTGCGATGAGTCAGTTCCACCATCGCATGGAGCAGGTTCATGTTGTTCTTCGCCCCCACCGAGCGGCCGCCCTTATAAAATTCCATGGCAACCGTCAACGCCACGAACAGGCAGAAACCGAACGAGATGAGCGCGTAGAAGTTCCGCATGCCGGCGATGATCAGCCCTGCGACCAGCAGCAGCGACGCGATGCCCGGCCATTGGAAGTTGCGCCGCAGGCTCTCGACCGAAGTCTTGCGCCAGGCAAACAGAGGCCCTACGCCCGTCAGTAGGAGCAGGAAGAGCCCGATCGGCACCATGAGGCGGTTGTACCAGTCGGAGTCGAGCGAAATCTTGTCGCCGGTGACGGCTTCGGAGATCACCGGGAAGAGCGTGCCCCACAGAACCGCAAAGCAACTCGCCAGCAGGATCAGATTATTAAAGAGGAAGCTCGATTCGCGCGAGATCACGCTTTCCAGTTGGGATTCACTCTTGAGGTAATCCAGCCGGTCGAGGATCAGGTAGATGGTGGCGGCAATCCCCACCGCCAGGAAGGTGACAAAGAACTTTCCGATCTCAGACCGCGCAAAGGCATGCACCGATTGCACCACCCCCGAGCGCGTAAGGAAGGTTCCCAGAATGCATAAGAAGAAGGTGGTGGAGACCAGCACGATGTTCCAGACCTTCATCATGCCCTTCTTTTCCTGCATCATGACCGAGTGCAGAAACGCGGTGCCGCTGAGCCAGGGAAGCAGGGAGGCGTTCTCGACCGGATCCCAGCCCCAGTAGCCGCCCCATCCGAGCACGTGGTAAGCCCACGCCGCGCCCAGCATCACGCCGGTGCTCTGGAATAGCCAGGTGACCAGGGTCCAGCGCCGTGTGGTGTGGATCCAGGCATCGCCCGCCTGTCTGGTGATCAGCGAGCCGATAGCGAAAGCGAACGGAACCGCGAACCCGACATAGCCAAGGTAAAGCATGGGAGGGTGAATCGCCATGGCCGGGTATTGCAGCAGCGGGCTGAGGCCGTTGCCGTCCGGGACCGCGACGATCAGCCTTTCCTGGGCCAGCATCTGGAAGGGATTCGCCACGAAATTGTTGAGGATCAGGAAGAACGCCTGGATGGTGGTCAGTACTCCCACCACCCAAGGCATCATGTCGCGATGCCGCCGGCGATTGGTAAAGACCACAACCGAGGCGTAGGTGGACAAAAGGAAGCTCCAGAAGAGCAGCGACCCTTCCTGCCCGCCCCACCACGCCGCGAACTTGTAGAGCGTGGGCATGGCCTTGTTGCTGTGCTCCGCCACATAGGCGAAGCGGAAGTCGCCGGTCATCAGGGCGTAAACCAGGATGCCCGAGGCCAAAGCCATCAGGACCCACACGGAATAAACCGCGCGTTCCCCGCTAACTATAAGAAAAGGCTTGTTTTTGATACGGCCGATGACGGAGGCCAGAGTGGCATACAACGCCACCGCAAAGGCCAGCAGGATGGCCAGAGAACCCAGATTTTCCATATCGTCCCCTCTAGATCGTCAGATGGTGGAGCCCTTGCCGTTGTTGATGTTGGGATTGGACCCAGGCGTCAACTGTCCCGGTTTAGCCTCGTACTTGGATGCGCACTTGGCCTGAATCTTGGCGGCGCGGAAGACGTGATCCTTGCCGAGCTTCCCGTCGGCCAGCGCCTGAGCGCCGTCCTTGAAGGTATCCGGCAACGGATCAGTGCCCGTGTAGGCGACCTTCAGTTCGGTTTTGTCCTGGATGAGGACGAACTGCACTTCGTTGCCGACCCTCTGGATGGAGCCGCTGGCCACGTCGCCCCCGACGCGGATGCGCTGTCCGTAAGCCTGGTCGCCCATCTTCCCAAGCTCCGTGATGGTCTTGTAATAAGTCTGGTTGCTGGACATCCCGCTGGCCGCCAACCAGGCCAGGGTGCCGAGCACGACGACGACTAAGGCTGCGAACTTGCCGTATTTTTTCATTGCCATCCCTCTGAAACTTAAGTATAACCCCAAAGGATTTGGAGATAATAGGACATTTTAGACCTATTTTGTGGGAATCCTCCACATACCCTCATGTGAGGGGATACCGCCAACCTGTTCATAGAAAAGGTGCCCACAGAAAAGGTTGGACGTAAGGTGCGCTCCTTTTCTTCTGGCATTCTCAGCCTCAGTGCATGATCGTCCGGCTCCCGCCGTAAAGTTGGCCGCGATCTTTGGAACGCAGCACCACCTCAATCTTGTGCGATTTCGGCTTACCGGACGCCGCCAGGTAGAAGCCGCCAACGTAGTCATATCGAATTTCGCGCGCGACGGCTTTCAGGACAGTTGGCAGCACGTCCGTCCCCATGAAGCCCTGGAACTGCTTTCCTCCGGTCTCCGATGCCAGACTCATGAAGTCATGAATGGAACCCGCCGAGCCTACGGAATTCTCCGACGAGTCGAGAATCACGGGAAAAACCGCCGTCCCCGACTCCTTGGCAACGCGCGCCGCCTCATCCGCCCGCGCCTCATCGCCCGGCGACGCCGATTCGCCATCCGAGAACACCACCAGCATGCGAATGACGTTGGCGCCCGTAGTGGCGGCGTCGCGGATCGTGTCGGCAATCGACCCAAACAGCGGGGTATCACGCTTCGGGATCGAGGCCACCAGATCCATAGCCTTCTTCAGCGTGCTCGCATCGCGCGTCGGCCGGGAGAGTCGCGCCAGACTGTCGCTGAATCCGTAGATGGCAATCGAAGCGTTTGGAAACTCATCCAGCAGGCCCTCCCGGAATACGCGAGAACTCAACGCGGCGATCCGATCGACGCTCGCGCTGCAGTCGAACAGCAGCGAGATCTCCACGGGAACCGTGCGCGCCGCGACCCGGCCGCCCTCGAACACCGCGATCTTCTGGGCTACCCCGTCCTCGCGGATTTCGATATCCTCAGGGGCCAAGTCCCGGATCACTTCGCCCTTCTTGGGACGAACCTGGAAACGGACCACCGCCAGCGTGGTCTCAGTTCGAAAGGTGGTGCCGGATTCAGGAGCCGCGGTGTCTCTGGCGCGCTTCTCGACCTCGGTCAGGGCTGCCCGAACCGCTTCGGCGTCCGGTCCTGCCGGCGCCGCGCTCAGGTACCTCCGGAACTGCTCCGCCGCACCCGCAAAATCTCCGTGATGCACCAGGATCGAGCCCAGCAGTCGCGAGGTCTCGGGGAACTTCTGGCGCGGATCCAGGCGTTGCGCTTCCCGCGCGCTCTTCTCGGCGGCCTCCAGGTTGCGATTGTTGTAATTGCCCAATCCATTCAGCAGCCACGCCAGGGGAAAGTCGATGGCATTCAGCCGCAGGAGCCCGTCAGTCACGTTGACCAGTTGTTTCCAATGCCCGGCGCCATTCTCAATCATTGCCAGTGGCAGGTAGGCTTCGACATATTTAGGATCGGCCCGGATGGCTGCCTCGAAGGCATCCCGAGCGGCATCTGCCTGCTTCCGTTCGAGCCGCAGCTTGCCCAATTCGTACCACGCGTCGGCGTATCCCGGAAAGAGGCTCGCCGCCTGCTCGTAGTCCCGAATGGCCTCATCAGCCCGCTTGGCCTTGGCGGCCGCCACGCCCTTCTCGAATGCGCGGCGCGCCTCCTTGGGAACCCCCGCCGGCACTGTCCCCACATCCTGGCCGAACAGCGCCAGCAGCAGAAATACGGGGACAGACGGGACGTTTCCCATATTTCTTACCGCAGCGTCTCGTTCAACACCGCCGCCAGCCGCGCCCCAGCCTTTTCAAGCTGCTCGAGAATCAGTGGAGCGGCGACCTTCTCATATTCCGCGCCCAAAGGCACCGGGGTCCCAGCCGCCACCTTGGGCAGGCGCCCGTAGACCACCTTCTGCGCTGCGCGGTGATTCTGGTCCGCCCACTGTTCCACCGTGCCCTTTGACCACTTCTTCCTGCGGCGCATGGACTCCGCGGAGAGCGTTGGGAACAACTGGTCCGCCGGCGCAAGCCTGCTCAGCAGACCGCTGTCCCACACGCTATGCAGGTTCGTCTGGCGGTCGAAGAACACCACGCGCACACTGTTGCCGCCCCGGTCTTTGTTGTCCGAACTGTGCAACGGCTGGTGCATGTCGCCGATGAAGTGCACCAGGAACATCAAAGCCTCGCGCTGCTGGTCAGCCGGAGTCGCCGGATTCAGCAGCGTCTTCCGCAGATCCGCGATCTTGGCGACGACGCAATCGTCCTTGGCGCAGTCCCGCGACATGTCGAGATGCGGCTGATCGATCGGAATATCGATAAAGTGCCAGTTGGCCGACTCGGGCCGGGAACGCCGAACCTCGTCCGCCCAACTCGCGATGGAAGCCAGGGTCTGGCCGGGCGCCAGAATGGCGGTCACACGCGCTCGCGCCGCCGGCGTAAGCTGGGCCTCCGCAATCCGCGCAACCAGGCTGTGTCCTTCGGGTCCCCACGCCAAAGCGGTAAAACTGCTCGTGAACAGGGCAACTACAACGATTTGGCGCATAGACCCTTGAGAGTATCACGATGGTTGATCCAGGTACCGTTCCGTGTGAGGCAGGTTGTCAACCTGCGGCCGATTGTTAATCGGCGTGCTAGTCCCGTGCGTGCCCTCGCACCCAAGCAGGCGCCTTACTCGGCAGGATGGCGTCTTACGAAATTCTCCCTGGAGTATCCTGAAGGCATGAAGCTCGCTTTCCTCGGACTTGGGCGGATGGGCTCCGCCATGGCGCGTAACCTGCTCCGCGCCGGCCATCAGGTGACAGTTTACAATCGAAGCCGCGACAAAGCGGAACCCCTAGCCGCCGATGGCGCCCGCATCGCCAGTTCGCCCGCGGACGCCTGCCGCGAGTCGGAGGCCGCTTTGACCATGCTGGCCGACGATCGGGCGGTGGAAGAAATCGCGTTCGGCGCAGACGGCGTGGCCTCCGCTCTTGCCCCCGGAGCCATCCACATCTCGTGCAGCACCATCAGTACCGCCATGGCCCGCGGCCTTGCCGAACAGCATGCCCGCCGTGGACAAGCCTACCTGAGTGCTCCCGTCTTCGGCCGCCCTGAAGCAGCCGAAGCGAAGAAGCTCATCGTGGTGGCCGCTGGAGCCGCGGACCTGATCGACCGATGCCGGCCTGCGTTCGACGCCATCGGACGCCAGACCTTCGTCGCCGGGACCGAGCCGTGGCAGGCCAACGCCCTGAAACTCTGCGGCAATTTCATGATCGCCAGCATGCTCGAAACCTTCGGCGAGGCCTTCGCCACCTTGCGCAAATCGGGCGTCGACAGCCACCTGTTCCTCGAAGTCATGAGCGCGCTGTTCGGATCTCCCGTCTATGCGAGCTACGGCCGGATCATGGCTGACGAGCAGTTCGAGCCCGCCGGTTT
>PMTT01000227.1 GCA_003167275.1 Bryobacterales bacterium
CTCGGATATGGCCAATCTCCAGACACAGGCCAGGAGGCCTGTCCCACAAGGGACTATCATGGGGTGTGCGGTTCCCTCTCTTCCTCTGCTGCGCCTCGCTCACCCTCGCTCAGGGCGGCACGGACCCCAAACCGAAAGTCGAAGACTACGGGGTCCATGCCCAATCCAAGGACATCGCTATCGGCGCGGAGTTCATGATCCACAGCTTCTCCGGCCAGGGACAGACGTATCTTGCGAAGGATTTCCTGGTGGTGGAAGTGGCGCTCTATCCGCCCAAGGGCCGGAGCGTGAATGTCAACGAAGGCGCCTTCGCCTTGCGCATCAACGGCAAGAAGCAGGCCTTGGTTCCTGTGGCCTCGTCCATGGTGGCCGCATCCCTGCAGCACCCCGAGTGGCATCCGGGTCCGGAAGTGGACGTCGGCTTGGGTGATACCGGTGTCGTCCTGGGACGTCCGGCGCCCACGCAGGTCCCGGGCGGTCAGCCCGCCCCGCGGATGCCGCGCGTGCCCCCACCGGATAATCCGGGCGGGATCGAGCCCGAGCACCGCGTGACGGCCCACGAGTTGGTGGTGCAGACGGCTCTTCCAGAAGGCCCCCACAAGGGTCCGGTGAGCGGCTTTCTGTTCTTCCCATACCAGGGCAAAACCACATCCATCAAGTCGCTCGAACTGCTGTACGAAGACGTCGTGCTCAAACTGCGATAAGGTCAAACGTGGGCCGAGTCTCGCCCAGACTTCACCAATCCAAAGTGACGCCTCCCCCAATACAAGACACGGGCCTCTGAAATCTGTTATACGTGGAGTGGCTGCCAGGAGAAGCATGGATATGAATCATCGTGCCTCGATTTTGCGGGCGGCGCTGGAGCGGCGGAAGGCCCTGGTGGTACCGGGTTGCCATGACGCGCTGAGCGCCAAGATCGTCGAAAGCGCCGGGTTTGAAGCCGTCCAGATCAGCGGCTTTGGTCTTGCCGGGAGCCTGCTCGGCAAGCCGGATGTCGGTCTGGTGGATATGAACGATATCCTCCACATCACGGGCCATATCGCCCGCGCCGTACGAATTCCCGTGATGGCCGACATCGATACCGGCGGCGGGAATGCCATCAACGCCGCAGCGGTCACCGAGCGCCTGGTCGAAATGGGTGTGGCCGGGGTCAACATCGAGGATCAGGTGTTCCCCAAACGCTGCGGCCATATGGAAGGCAAGCAGGTGATTCCGGCCGATGAGATGGCCGGGAAGGTGCGCGCCATGGTGGATGTGCGCAGACGCCTGGGTGACGATATCGTCATTAATGCCCGCACCGATTCCTATGCCGGACATGGGTTGCATGAAGCGATCTTCCGGGCCAACCTCTACCTGGATGCGGGCGCCGACATGGTCTTCATCGACGGCATCCGCACGCGCGCCGACATCGAGCGCGCGTTGCTTGACATCCGGGGACTGCTCTCCGTCAACCTGATGGACGCCGTGACGGGGGTCAAGACTGAGCTGATTCCGATCCCTGAACTGGCCCGGATGGGTGTGGCGCGGGTCAGCATTCCGGTGGCCTCCATCATGGTCATGCACAAGGCGCTGAAGGAATTCTTCGAGGCCCTGCATCGCTCTCCCACGGGCATTCTGGCTGGCGAAACCCACTGGGCGAGCGGCTTCCAGGAGTATACCGGCTTCGTTGGCCTACCCGAGTATCGCGCCCTCGAGCGCGAGTACCTGCCGGAACACGCGGCCCAGGAACTGGCGCCCGCCGGGCGGAGGTAGCGTCAGGTGCGCCGCCAGTTCAGTGGGGAGGACCCCCTGGTCCGCTGCCGACCCCCTGGTCAGCTTGCCGGCACCAGCGAAGAGCCGGATCAGGGGGTCCGGCGCGGACGAGGGTGCGCCGCCCCACTTGTGGTTGTGGTGGCGGGCAGGGTTACTGCCCCACAACAGAGCAGCCAACGCACGAGGAAATTGTCATGGGTATGACGTTAGCTGAAAAGATTTTGGCCCGCGCCTCCGGGCGCGAGCGTGTCTCCCCGGACCAGATCGTCGTCGCACGCGTGGACCTCGCCATGAGCCACGAAAACGCCGACCTCGTCCGCAAGAGCTTTCTCGAGATCGGGGTGGCCCGCGTATGGGACCCGTCGAAGATCGTCATTATCTTCGACCACCGGATCCCCGCCGAATCGGAGAAGACCGCCACCACCCACAAGGCCGTCCGCGAATTCGTGGCCGCGCAGGGGATCGCCCATTTCTATGACGTGGGGCGCGGCGGAATCTGCCATCAGGTGCTGCCCGAGAACGGCCTTGTCCGCCCCGGCATGGTGATGGTAGGCACGGACTCCCACACCACTACTCACGGCGCCTTCGGGACTTTCGCCACCGGCATCGGGGCCACCGAAATGGCCGGTGTCTGGGCCGAAGGCAGGCTCTGGTTCAAGGTCCCCTCCACCCTGCGGATCGAAGTGGAAGGCGAATTCCGACCATGGGTTAGCGCCAAAGACCTCATCCTTTACATTATCGGCATGCTGGGGGCCGATGGCGCCGACTATCGCGCCGTGGAGTTCGACGGACCGGCCATCCGGCGGATGACCGTGGCCTCGCGCATGGTGCTGACCAACCTCGCCATGGAGATGGGCGCGAAGGTGGCGTTCACGCCCGTGGACGGTGTCCTGCTGGAATATCTCCGGCCGCGGACGGCGGAGCCGCTGGAGACGATCTCGGCGGATTCGGATGCCGCGTACGAGCGGGTGATTCGAATCGACGCCGGCGAGGACCTGTGGGAGCCGCAGGTGGCCTGCCCGCATTCGGTGGACCACGTCAAGCCGCTGTCGACCCTCGGAGAAGTCGCGGTACACCAAGCCGTGCTAGGGTCCTGCACCAACGGGCGCCTGGAGGATCTGGAGGTCGCCGCACGGATCCTGTCCGGGCGAACCGTGCATCCGCGGACGCGCCTGTTGGTGATTCCCGCTTCCCAGCAGATCTATCGGGAGGCCATGCACCTCGGTTATCTGGAGACGCTGGTCGCGGCGGGCGCCGTCATCAACCCACCGGGGTGCGGTCCTTGTGTGGGCGTTCACCAGGGGATTCTGGCAGCCGGGGAGACGTGCATCTCTTCCACCAATCGTAACTTCCTGGGCCGCATGGGCAGTAAGGACTCGCTGGTATACCTCGCCAGCCCGGCGGTAGTCGCCGCTTCGGCGGTGCTGGGGAAGATTGCGGATCCTGGAGCCATTGTCGAGGAGAGTGAACTATGTCTGATGGAAGTCTAAAGCTTCGTGGCCGGGTGGCCGTCGTCCTCGGCGACAACATCGATACCGACCTGATTTATCCCGGCCGTTATTTGAACGTCACGGACCGGGAGAAGACCGCCGAACATCTGTTTGAGCTGGCCTGGCCGGAGATTCGCGCGAATCTCAAACCGGGCGAGTTCATCGTCGCCGCGAAGAACTTTGGCTGCGGCTCGAGCCGCGAACAGGCCGCCGCAGCGCTGAAGTTTGCCGGCGCGGGAGCGGTGATCGCGGCGTCGTTCGCCCGCATCTTCTTCCGCAACGCGATCAACCTGGGCCTG
>PMTT01000042.1 GCA_003167275.1 Bryobacterales bacterium
ATGGCCAATCTCCAGACACAGGCAAGAATGCCTGTGGTACAGGGCTGGGACGACTTCCTCGCGGCCCAATCCACCGAAGGCCCTACCGCCTCTCTCCCCTCCGAAGGCCGCGCTTTCATCCTCTACACGTCCGGCACTACCGGCAAACCCAAAGGCGCAGTCCACACCCACGCGGGATGCCTGGCGCAGATGGGCAAGGAAATCTGGCTGGGCTTCGACCATCGCCCCGCCGACCGCTTCTTCTGGCTCTCGGACATCGGCTGGATGATGGGACCGTGGACCATCCTGGGCAACCATCTCTTCGGCGGCACGATTTTCCTTTACGACGGCGCGCCGGATTTCCCCGGCCCCATGCGCCTTTGGGAGACCATCGAGCGGCACGGCATCACCACCTTCGGGATTTCGCCGACAGCCATCCGGATTCTGGCCAAGTCCGCCGGCGAACTGCCGCCTATGGAATCGCTGCGCCTGCTGGGATCCACCGGCGAGCCATGGGACGAGGCGTCCTGGCTGTGGTTTTTCGAGCGCGTGGGGCGTCGGCGCTGCCCCATCATCAATATCTCCGGCGGGACCGAGATCGTGGGAAGCTTTCTGTTTCCGCTGCCGATCCAGGGCCTGAAGCCGTGTACCCTGGGCAGTCCCGCGCCCGGCATGGCCACCGAAGTGGTGGATGAAAGCGGCGCGCCGGTCCGCGGCCGTAAGGGGTACCTGGTCTGCACGCGGCCATCGCCCTCCATGACGCGCGGCATCTGGAACGACCCGAAGCGGTACATCGATACCTACTGGTCGCGCTTCCCGGGGATGTGGTACCACGGCGACTGGGCCAGCGTGGATGAGGACGGCCACTGGTTCCTGCATGGCCGCGCCGATGAATCCATGAACGTGGCTGGCCGGAAGGTGGGTCCGGCCGAGGTGGAAGAAGCCATGATGCAGCACCCTGGCGTGGCCGAAGCCGCGGTGATCGGCGTGCCGGACGAGCTGAAGGGCGAAGCCATCGTGGGATACGCGGTGGCCAGACCCGGCGTGCCAGTGGACCCGGCCGGCGTCTGCGCCACCGTGGTGGAGGTGCTGGGTCCGACATTCCGACCACGCGAGGTACGGGTGGTGGCGGAGCTGCCGAAGACGCAGAGCGGCAAGATCGTGCGCCGGCTGATCCGGCAGCAGTACCTGGGAGAGGAACTGGGCGACCTGTCGACGGTCGCGAATCCCTGGGCGTTGAAGTAGAGTTGGACCCGTCGACGCTTCGTGGGGCAGGCGGTCTCCGCCTGCCCTCGCCCGCCTTGCGGGCGATTCTTTCACACGTTCTCACGGTCGCGGCTCGGTAACTCACGCTGAATCAGCAACCGCCGCAACCGAGCCGCGACCGTAAGGGAGCGGTTGCCCGCTTGAACCGCGAAATCCCCAAAACGGTTACGCACTTGACCGGCGGCATTCACTTGGGTTACTCTTCTCCTAGACATCTAGGAGAGAGCATGGGGAAAGCCCGACCCGACGTCCTGCAAGGAACACTCGACCTTCTCATCCTCAAGACTCTCTCCCGCGGCCGGCACCACGGCTACGGCATCGCCGTTCATATCCAGCAGGTTTCCCAGAATGCCTTGCGGGTGGAGGAAGGCTCGCTCTACCCGGCGTTGCACCGCATCGAGCAGGATGGCTGGATCACGTCGGAATGGGGAGTCTCGGAGAACGGCCGCAAGGCGAAATTCTATGAAATCAGCGCGCGCGGCCGCCGCCAGCTTGCGCTCGAAGAGGAGAAGTGGGAGCACTTGACCGCGGCGGTAGCCACGGTTCTGCGCTTCGCCTGAAGGAGGTCTGCGATGTCCTGGATTGGGAAGTTGATCGCCACGTTCCGTCCAAAGCGGCTCGATGAGGGGCTCGATTGGGAGCTCCAGTTCCACCTGGAACAACGCGCCGATGAGCTGATCGCGCAAGGCATGAAGCCCGAGGAGGCACACCGCCAGGCCGCGCGACTTTTCGGCAATCGGACGGCGATCCAGGAATCGGCCCGCGATCGCGACGTGCTGGTGTGGCTGGAGACCACGCTACACGATCTGCGCTTCGCGGCGCGTACCCTCCGGCGCAATCCCGGTTTCGCCGCCGCTGCGGTGCTGTCCCTGGCGCTGGGGATTGGCGCGAACACCGGGCTGTTCAGCCTCCTGGACGCACTGCTGCTGAAGTTGTTGCCGGTCGCGGAGCCGCGGCAACTGGTTCAGATGCGGGAGGGGGAATCTGACGCCTTCCGCTATCCTCTGTTCGATGTGGTGCGCACACGGAGTAAGCTCCTTTCGGGCGCGAGCGCGATGGCCAGATATTATCGCGAACTAGAGATCGAAGAGCGCGGCGAGATTGCGTCCGTGGCCCTCCAGACGGTCTCAGTCGAATACTTCGACCTGCTCGGCGTATCTCCCTGGCGCGGCCGTTTCTTTCACCGTACCGATGCCGAATCGCAGGATGAGCCTATCGCGGTCATCAGCGAGGCGTACTGGCGGCGCCACTATGGCGGCCACTTGTCCGCGCTGGGGGCGCACTTCCGGGCGAACGGATTCGATTTTACGATCGCGGG
>PMTT01000078.1 GCA_003167275.1 Bryobacterales bacterium
TTATTTGGGTCGGCAAAGCTCGTCACCAGGCCCGTTGAGGGATCGTAGCCGCGCCTCCACGTGAAGCTCTGCGCTCCCACGGTCTTGGTGACCGTTGCGGGAAAGGACCAGTCGGGGGCGAGATAGCCCACGCTCGTAACATTGGTGTTTCCGTCCGTGGTCTGCACCAGATTTCCGGCGATATCGTACTTGCCGGTTACCGAAATTGAACTCGTTCCGGACACGAAGCTCTGCTGGGTGGTGACGTTTCCACGCGTGCTATAGGAGACGTTGTATCCCCCGTCGTGTCCTTCGATGGTTCCACCATTGGTCGGGTCGGTCAGAGCGAATTCGTCATAGCCGAAGTTCTTATGGCTGCTGACCGTGCCGGAGCCGTCGCTGACGGTCTCTGTCGAGATGCGGTCGCGGATATGAATGGACGCGGCGGGATTTGCAGTACTGTAGCCATCGTAACTGTAGCCATTGTAATTCGTCAGGAAGACTCGATTGGTGTGGCGCAGCGGGGCCTGTTGAGCCCTGATGCCCCCGTATTCCCTAGTAGTTCTTCAATTTGCACAGGGCCCACGCAGTTTCAGTACATAATCCGACTCGGTCCAGCGGTCATCCTTGAAGGGTCGCATCCTTATCAGGTCCGCACATGGGCGCGTGAAGATACGACCGGAGCAATCTCCGCGCTCGAACTCTAGGCTCCAGACTGCCCCCCCAGGGTCGATGGTTCCTCTGAACCCGGTGTCAACGTTCTTCGTTAGGGAGAATCCTAGCATCTGCAAGCGTTGAGTCTGGGCGGTCCGTGCGAATTCCATGCTATTGAAAGGTTTGGTATGGTGGAAAACGTATTCGTGGCCGGGCAGAAACAGAGCTGGTACGTCTACGCCGGATGACAAATGGGACTCCATATTTACATCGGAACCGATGTAAGCGAATCCATCAAACAGAGAAGCGAACCCGCCGCCAGGTTCAGCCTTGACCAGCCGGATCTCGCGGTTGCACGCACCAAGTCCGAGGGCTATCGAAATCAGAATCGAGAAACGCGTTCGCTTTCTCATCAGTGTACTATCCTAGTCCTCGCGTTGGGGTCTTGGGCTTTTCTTGCGGCGTTCTCCAGACGCAGTGCCGAGGCATTGGAAACGTCTTCGTCGAAGTGGCCCTTGGCACCGATCTGCATCAGATACAAGGCGTGACCCATCTCGTGGGCGGTCACATCTCCCACAGTGGTCTTTTCCGTGGTGATCCCAAGGAAGTCCCCTATGCCCCCCAGCGTAGACCGCCCAAACTTCGAACCAGCTTCGTTGGCGATGTCGCTAGACTTCCGCACCAACACCCAAAGTTGGTCCTTGTTGTCTCGGAATGTCGCCCCGTTTCCCGGCCCGAGGTCTACCGGCTTCCCCTGCTCATCCACGACACCAGGGCCCCATAACGCCCGACGAGCTTGAACTTTGCAATCTCCGGGTCCTGGATGACATTCGCGAATCCGGCGGCAACATCGCTGATCTTACTGAATGCGGCAGCGTCACCTTGGATGTCGACAAAATACTTCCCACTTTTTTCATCTTGAACAAGAGTGAGTTGGTCACTGCCCTTGCCAACCGCCGACTGGATTGCGGCAAGTTGCCTCCTGCGCTCCTCGTCCGTTCCTGTCAGTTCGATTTTCTCGCCCTTCGGGTCGACATAGCGCAGGGGATTGTTGCGGACATAGGAGTACTGGTTAAATCTCTGCGGGTCGGTCAGCATCTCCGCTTGAAAAAAAACCGGATCGGGTGACGTATACCGCCCCATCGCCCCCGACAGGTACCGAGCCCCGAAGAAATCGAGGCCCGTCTCCGCGTCCCGCTCTTTGCCGGTAAACTTCATCGCCTCCGTATCCGGAACCCCAGGATAGATTCCCGCGGCATACGAGGTGTCCCGTCCGCCGGTACCCTGCTGGAGATCTTCCCCGAACGGATAGTAGTCGTACCGCTTGAGGGCCACCAGCCCGGCCGGGTCCGTCACCAGCCGTGTGCTCCCCAACATGTCGGCTGTCAGGTACTTCGTTCCCATATCCGGCAGCACCGTTCCGTATTCCGCCACCATCTGCCCTTGGGCGTCGTAGACAAAAGTCGTGACCGCCCCTGCCACCGTCTTCGTCACCCTTCGGCCGTCGCCGTCGTACGTGTAGGCAATCGCCCCCATGAACGGTTCGGACGCGCTGGTGATCCGGTTCTCGGCATCGTAGGTAAACGACCGCGTCGCTCCGGGGATCCCGGTCATGTTACCACCGGCATCATAGGTGGCGCCCGTCCAGTGGTTGCGATTGAATGGTCCGCTCCCGTAGTTTTCACTATATTGCGACAACGCCGAGGGCGTCAACGACGGGTATGGCAGATATCCACTCACCACCGCCCGATTCCCGGATGCATCATACTGGTAGTTCTGGCTCCATGGCGACCCTTGGGTCGTCGACTCCTGGGCACTAATCAGCCGGTTGAAGCCGTCGTATCCGTAGGTTTGCACTCGGGTCGCCGCCGGCGTGGTAATCGTCTGCTGCCAGACATTTCCGTTGTTGTTCGTACAACTCGTTCCCGATTGACAGAAGCTGTATTGCAGCGACAGGAGCGACATGTTATTTGAACCGGCGGCCGTAATCTGGTGCGGCTGCAGGCTCCCCGGGTCCCATACCGTGTTCTCTGTTACTCCGTTGCCGAGCGTCAGGAATTGTACGCCTCCGTGCGGCGCGTACGCGTACGATCCTTGGGGAGGATTGGAGGATAAGTCTGCGAAAGCGATTCCCACGGCCCTCGGGTC
>PMTT01000915.1:0-874 GCA_003167275.1 Bryobacterales bacterium
CGCGACCGTGAGGGAGCGCTGTTGAACTGGTGAGGAATCCCCAAAATGGTTAAGCACCCTCTTGCCGCCGATTCCCCAGCGACCAATCTTAATTGACATATAATGAGATCTTAAAGTCTTGCCATTAGCAAGGAGACACCCCCATGAGCTTCTCCCGCAGAACGTTCTTCCAGGCGATCGCCGGGGCAGGCGGTCTTGCCGTACTCCGGGCGCAGGTCGCCGGACCTCAGACGCCGCCTCTGACCTTTAACCGGCAGCCTGCGCCGAAGTCGACCGTCGCCATCGTCAAGGGAACCCAGCGGCGCCAGATGGTGAACGATGCCCTGGCCGCCATCGACCACCAGATCCGGCCGGCCTTGAAGCAGAAGAAGTACGTGGTCATTAAGGTGAACAACGTCTCGACCACCAATCAGTTGGCCGCCTCCCACGCCGACACGATCTCGGGAATCCTGGACTACCTGCACGCCCGCGTCAAGATGCCGGTGGTGATCGCGGAATCGTCGGCGGGCGACACCATGGAGGGCTTCCGGAACTTTGGATACACCAAGATCGCCGACGAGAACCGCGCGCGCAATGTCTCCCTGGTGGATTTGAACGCCGAGGCCAAGTACGAGGTGATCCCACTGATCGACTATGACCTCCACCTGCAACCCGTCCGGCTGGCCGCACGCCTGCTCGATCCCGACGCGTTCATCATCTGTGCGGGGATTCTGAAGACGCACAATACCGTGGTGGCGACGCTATCGGTGAAGAACATGGTGTTGGGTGCCCCCATTCACTTCGCCCCTAAGGAGACGCCGCGCTGGAACGATAAGCGCAAGTACCACACGGGCATCAGGCAGACCCACTACAACATGCTCCTCACGGCGCAGAA
>PMTT01000915.1:948-7204 GCA_003167275.1 Bryobacterales bacterium
GACGTGATCGGAGAGAAGATCGCGGACGTGCAGAAGAAGTACCGCATGCACCAGGACATCGACCGCGAACTGGAGTGGATGGGCGAAATGAAGGACCTGCCTCCTAAGTTGGGGTGAGACGGGTCACTCCTCGCGGAGGTTCACCATCGGGTCCAGCCGCGAGGCCCGGCGGGCGGGCAAATAGCCGGCAATCGCGCCCACTCCTGCCAGTACCGCCGCTACCGTCGACAGGGTCGCGGGGTCGTTCGGCCTCACTCCATACAGGAAACTCGACACGAATCGCGTCGTGACCAGAGCCACGCCCAGCCCCAGGCCGAGGCCCGCAGCGATCAAAACTCCGACCTCGCCCATCACCATTGCGAGTACCCGAGCGGGCTCCGCGCCCAGCGCCAGGCGGATCGCAATCTCGCTGCGCCGCCGCGCGACGTTATACGACATCACGCCATAAAGACCGATGGTCGCCAGCAGTAGCGCGAAGGCGCCGAAGATCCCAGAAAGCGCCGCCAGCAGCCGCTCGCGCGATAGGGACCTCCCGATCCTGGCCGCCAGCGTTGTGAATTCGAGCGAGGTTTCGCGATCGAGATTGCCGACGACCGACTTGACCTGTGTAACCAACTCTCCGGGTGGACCACCAGCGGCGCGCAACTCAAAGTAAGCGGGCGAACCGGGAGCCAAATCCTGGTTCCGCGTGAGGTAAAGTGTCGGCGCCATCTGCTCTCGGAGCGTCCCGTACTTGGCGTCCTCTACCATGCCGGCGATCTCATAGGAATCGACGACGTCAGCCTCCTCCTGGATACTGACACGGCGCCCCACCGGATTCGCGGCGCCGAAATATTTCCTGGCCATACTGCGATTGACGATCGCGACCTTCACTGACACGGGCGTGTCGTGGGAATCGAAATCACGCCCAGCCACAATCGCGGTCCCCATAGTCTCAAAGTAGCCGTCGCTCACCTTGTTGAATAACACGTTGGCGTCATCTCGGGACCGGATGGTGTACCCGTCGACCACAACGTCAACCGTGCCCTTACATCCGCACATTGGGATGATATTCGAGGCGCTGGCCGAGTGGACTCCGGGGATCGCTCGCAGCCGTTCCAGCATCTCGCCGAGGATCACACGGCGGCGCTCGGGTGCGTAGCTCCCCTCGCGCAGAGTGACCGTCGCCAGTAACACCTGTTCGGGTTTGAATCCGGCATCCACCGAGGCGAGCTTCCAGAGTGTGGAGAGCATCAAGCCAGCGCCCACCACTAACAGCACCGATAGGGAGACTTGCAGGACGACGAGCAGCTTGCCCAAGCTAAATCTGGAGCCTTCCACGACGCCTCGGGAGTTACTCCTCATGGCCGCTTGTGGCTGAACGCGTGTGCCGCGCCACGCGGGAGCCAACCCGAACAGTACGCCAGTCAGGACGGCAGTCCCCGCGGTGAAAGCGAGCACGCGCGCATCGAGTGTCAGGTCGAGATCCGCATTCAGGAATCCGGCGAGCAGCCGGGCGGCCCATTGGGCGAGCAGAATGCCGAGCGCCGCGCCCGTGCCCGACAGCAAAAGGCTTTCCGTGAGGAACTGCCGCAGGAGCCGGCTTCGTCCCGAGCCAAGGGCCATGCGAATCGCGATCTCGCGCTCGCGCGTCCGGCCACGCGCCAGAAGTAGATTCGCGACATTCAGGCAGGCGATCAGGAGCACCACCGCGACCACCACCATCAGGATCAGCAGCGCCTCGCGGTATTGGCTGCGAATACGCGACAGGCCGTTCCCCGCCGGTTCCGTCTCGATGGTGTGCTGGAGATAAGCCTGCCGGTCCTCGGACCGCCAGTTTCGAGGGAGGCTCGCCCTCAGGATCTCCGGCGCCAGTATGCGCAGGCGCGCCGTCACCTGGCCCGGCGAGATGCCAGGTCTTGGGCGGCCGATCACTTCGAGCCAGCCCCAGCCATTCGCGTAATTCGCGTCGATCAGTCCAGTCTGGGCGCAGAGGGGCGCCAGCACATCCACGGAGCTGCCCACCTCGACGCCAGTGAATCCGGCTTGGGTAACGCCCACAATTTCGAGAGGGCGGTTGTCGATCGAAATCGTCCTGCCGAGGGCGTCGCCGCGCCCGCCATACTCTCTTTGCCAGAACCCATGACTCAAGACTGCGACGCCCCGGCACCCGCGCTGGTCATCGGTCGGCGTTAGAGTGCGGCCCAGCGCCGCGCGGACGCCCAGGGTCTCGAAATACTGTCCCGAGACATACTGGCCGTGCGCGTTCCGCACCTCGCCTCCGTTCGCGAGATTGAAGGTCCACTGGCCATAGGCGAAGATTCCGGAAAACACGTCCTGGCGGTCGCGGAGTGCCTCCCAGGTGGGGTTGCTGAAGTACAACTGCTTGCCCATGGTGAGGTGGAGCAGTTCCTCCGGATGGCTCACGGGCAGGGACCTCAGGATCACCGAGTTAATCAGGCTGAAGATGGCCGTATTGCCGCCGATGCCCAAGGCGAGGGAGAGAATCGCCACCGCGGCGAATCCGGGCGTGGTGCGTAGCGCACGGAGAGCGTAACGAACGTCCTGGCAGATGACATCGAACATTTCTACTCCTGAGCGTCTTGTCAGTTTCGGTGCGGAGGGCAACTCCTTTGAAATAAAGAGCCAGCAGACTCACGTACGATTTCCCCCACCCTCATTTCTTGGGTCCCCTTGTTATCCTGTGCTTGTAGAGGCTGGCGCCCACCACGCCAGCCGCAACAAGCTTTATCCTGGCCAGGATACGTTGCTCTTCAGGTGGATCTGATTTCCCGGTAAGCCCTTCAGAAGGCCCAACGGGAGACCTTGGGTTCGAACCCATCGAGCTCTTTGGCGATAGCAAGTCATCGGGCACATCAGGGGGCCGGTAACGGTCCAAAACATCTGGGCGGTCGGCACAGGGTCGTATATCCTTCTGGGGAGGGGGATATTCTTCCAAGCGGCCGACCGCCTGCAACGTCACCATTTCGACCTCTGTCTCCTTCCCATAGTGTCTCTTCTTTCCATCCGCCACCGATTGCCCTTCCCGAATCCGGACAACGCACCCGCCACCCGGACTACGCATCCTCAGCAGTCTCTCTCGCGAGAATCGTCTGCATATCCCGCCGCAGTACCCGCCCTCACCCGACTCCTTGACCTTAACCTCCCGATTGTCATACACTTGCCAGTGAGCTTCGATGAGCAAGAAGTGGTATAACCTCTTCGTCTCCGTGGATCCGTCGACTGAGGAGTCCGCGGACGGCGGCGATTCTTCCGTCTCCTCGCCCGCGCCTGTCAGCGCTGCCCAGGCTATTGCCGATATCGCCGCGACCACCGCCGTGATCCCGGCTTCCCAGTTCGCCTCGACACCGGCCAGCCTCACCTCCTTCAACGAGATCTACGACGCCGCCGAGATTCACCCTCCGGCCCACGGTTTCACCATCATGAAGGTGGGGGAAATGCTGCGCAGCGAACACATCCGGAGCCTGCCCAAGGATGTCAAACGAAGCTCCGTTTTGGTGGCCCTGGAAGCCGCCGGGGCGCCGCTCGAAGACGTCATTCAGGACGCCGTCAAGCGCGACCGCGCGCTCGACACCTTCGAACGTGTCCAGGAGAAGGCCGTGGCCGGCCTGGAAGCCAGTAAGACACAGGAAAATCAGCAGATCCAGACCGAAATGGACCGCGTCACCGCCGAGTACCGGGCCCGCATCCAGGCCAATAACGATGCCGTTGCCAAGGAGAAAGAGCGGTTCTTCGCCTGGCGCCTGAAGAAGCAGGAAGAGGAACAAAAGATCTCGGATGCCGTATCCTATTTCGTTACGGTGAACCCCATCACAACCGGCGGCACCGCGGCTGCGCCGGCCCCATCGAACAGTTCCGTGAAGTAGCCGCGGAAAGGGAGCTTTCTGTATGTGGAGACGTCTGTCTCGCATGGTCCGTTCATTCGTCGGTTTCTTTATTTCCGTCGGTGAAAACCCGGAACTGATTCTGGAGCAGAATATCCGGGACATGAACGACCAGGTACCCCGGATGAACGAGAGTATCGCCATGGTGAAGGCTAACGCCACTCTCCTGGAGAAGGAGGAGGCGCGGTACAAGGCCCAGGTCAACGACCTGACCGCCAAGGTGAAGGCCTCCATCCAGGGCGGCCGCGACGATCTGGCCGGCAGTTTCGCCATGCAGTTGGAACAGGCCCGCGGCGCCCTGGCCCGAAACCAGGGACAACTGCAGACCGCCCGCGCCGCGTTCGACAAGGCCCTGGCCGTCAAGAAGGCTTTCATGATCGAGAAGGAGCGCAAGACGCAGGAGGCCTTAAACGCCATCCGGGATTACCGCCGCGCGCAGTGGCAGAAGAAGGTCGCCGACTCCATGGAATCCTTCGAAGTGGCGGGGATCAGCGCCACGCACGATGAGATGGTCCACAAGATCGAGGAACAGACGGCCATCAACGAGGCCCGCATGGAGCTGGCGCTGGGCAACGTGGACCAGCAGAAGATCAAGATTGAGGAAGAGGCCCAGCAGATGCAGGCCAATGAGCTGGTCAAACAGTTCAAAGCGGAGATGGGTCTGATCTCGCCGCAGGCGTCCCCCGGGCCTCCGCAGAAGACCATCGGTGGAACAGAAGCTCAGAAAACTACGTAATTTTATGTAGCGCCGGCGGTTTTTGGTGCCGGTTGCCGTAATCTCGGCGGCCTCGCCCGCCGATAGTAGGAGTAACAGCGCCGGCGGTCTTGTCGCCGGTTGTTTCGCAGTAGCTGAATCGACGCGGGTGGCAAGACCACCAGCGCCACTGGACAACAGTCATGGCCGTTAAAATCGAAAAGGGCGGTAAGATCCTGATTTTCCTGATGGGTTTAGGCCTGGTAGCCGTCGGCCTGAACAAGTACGGCTATCTCGACCTGGGCAGCGTCTTCGGTTCGAAATCGCCCAAGTCGGGGCCGGCGGACACGAAAGTGGACCCCGCCCAACCGCTGGCGGCCTCCGCCAAGGGAACGAACGAGGTCCGCGTCCGCGTGAACATCTGGGTGGGCTGCGTCGCCGGCCTGGTAGCCAACGGGGGCCTCGACACGGTTCCCGGGTCCATCTACGCCGACAAAGGACTCAAAGTCAGCTTCAAGATCATCGACGATTGGACCGAAGGCGCGGCCGCTTTGGCCACCAATAATGTGGACATTATGCTGACCACCGCCGACGTGTGGGCTAAGGACTTCGGCCAGTTTCAAGATAAGGGCGTAAACGCCCGCGCCTTCTATATGGTCGATTGGTCGCGCGGCGCCGATGGCGTCATCGGACGCCAGGGCGTCAACAGCATCGAGGATCTGGCCGGAAAGACCGTCGCTTTCGCTCCCTACACGCCGTCCCACTTCCTGCTCTGGAACGGGCTCAAGGAATCCGGCCTCTCCACCGACCAGCGCAATGAAATCTTCAACAAGGCCGTCCACACCAAGGATGGCATCGAGCCTGCCACCCTGTTCGCCCAGCAGAAGGTGGACGCCGCCGTGGCGTGGGACCCTGATATGAGCGACGCGGTGACCAAGCGCGCTGGCTCCAAGAAGATCTACGACACGCGCGTGGCCAACAAGCTGATCGCCGACGTCCTGGTGGTGAGCGATCGCTTCGCGGCCTATTCGCCGCAGACCGTCGTTAAGTTTATCCAGGGCTGGTTGGAAGGCGTGCAGTTCATTCAGGGCCAGCCGGAGCGCGCATACACCCTCATCGGCACTATCAAGGACTTCAACATCCCGTCCGATCTGGCGAAGACTATGCTGGCGGGTGTGAAACTGGCCGACTATGCCGATAATCAGGCGTTCTTCGGCACGGCCGGCGCGGATTCCGATTACGCCAATATCTTCAAGATGGCGAATGAGATGTACCGGGAGCTGCGGCTGATCAAGCACGCTTCGGACGCCGAATCGAGCGTGGACCGGCGGTACCTCGCCGAGTTGAACGGCAAGTTCTCAGCCACCTCCACCGAAGCCCCCATCACTTACAAAGAGCCGGCCAAGACCGCGGTTCCCATTGCCACCCAGCGCCGTGCCATCTATTTCGACGCGAATTCCGCCAAGATGGGGATCGACTCGCGGGCCGTGGTCGACGAAATCGGCGCTTTCATGCGGGCTTACGAAAACACGGTGGTGGACATCGATGGGAACACCGACGCCACCGGGTCGAGGGATCTCAACATGGCGCTCTCCAAGCAGCGCGCCGAGACGGTGAAGCAGTACCTGGTCGAGAAATACCACTTCCCGCCGGAACGAATGCGCGCGGTGGGGAACGG
>PMTT01000136.1 GCA_003167275.1 Bryobacterales bacterium
GCGACCACTCCCTGGTGTGCGGAAGTGCCCGCCAGACGGTCGAGCGCCGCGCGGGGTTCGAAGCGAACCGGCACCGAGGCGCGGCGTGCCAGGTCGATGATTTCCTGCAGCCGCGGCCCGCCGGCGCCTTGCGCCACCAGCAGGCGGTCGAGCGGGTGATGCGCCCGCAAGGCCTCCGCGACGGGATGGATGCCGCTCAGAATGGACATGTAGCGCGGACTATGCCTCCGGCTGCATCCCCAGGCCGTTGTTAAAGCGGTTCGTGAAGTTAGCCATGGCCGCCACCAGGGTGATCTCTACCACCTGTTCGTCGTTGAAGTGCTCCAGCAGGGCGGCGCGGGTGTCGGCGGCGTCGGCGGTCCGGGTCAATTCGCGGGCATATTGGATGGCGGCGCGCTCCGGTTGGGAGAATCCGTGGTCCTGTTCGGTCTGGATCGCCTCCATCTCTTCCGGAGTGATGCCGGCTTTCTTTCCACTGGCCACATGGGCCGCGGTGCAGTAAGCGCACTCATTCGCGAAGGAGCAGGCGAGGTACACCAGTTCCTTGGTGCGGCGTTCCACCGAGCCGGGTCCTGCAATCGCGCCGTAAAGCGGCACGAAATTCTGGAGAACCTCGGGACGATTCGCCATGGTTCGGAAGAAATGACTGGGACGCTTGCTTTTCGCTTCGAGGCCCGCCAGAAACTCGTTCTGGCCGGGGTCTACCATCTTGATCGCGGTCATATGACCAGTATAGAGGGAGGGCCAGGGGCTACGGTTGAAACGTGTGGATGAAATCCAGGTCGCCTTCCAGGAAGTCGAATTCGCTCAGAGTCTGGGGTGGCACCCAACGGATTTCGTGGAAGATCAAATTGCGCGGCTCGCCCTCAAACTGCTCGACCCGGAAGAAGATGAGGAGAATCGGACGCTTACCAGGGTACGCGTATTCGTATCGGGTGATCTCGTGTCCGTTAGCGCCCCGGATACCGAGTTCCTCTTCCAGTTCCCGTGCGAGCGCTCCGGCAGGCGATTCGCCATCCTCGACCTTACCGCCGGGAAACTCCCACTTCAGAGGATGGGATTGCTCCGGCGTCCTGCGGCAAATCAGAATTCGGCCCTCCCGCTCGACGATCGCCGCCACCACTTGAACCATCTCCCTATTGGAGCATAGGGCCCGTTCAGTGTCCGTTGCTTCTGCACCGCCCTGAGCTTGAGTTGGGGCACAGATTGCATAGAAAACGCTATGAGGCCTTTCGTACCGGGTCTGGTAGTCTTGTTGGCAGCAAACGGGGCGTTCGCGCAAACACTCGACACCTTATCGAAATGCAAGCTGGAAGGGCAGGTTGTGAATGCGGTGACGGGTGAGCCGCTGGGCAAAGCGCTCCTGCGAGTAGAACTGTACGGCCCCGCCGCGCCTTCCGTTGCTGTGTCCAATACGCCCAGTGTGCCCCTGCACGCAACACAAACAGGACCCGACGGCCACTTCCTGTTGAGCGATCTTGACCCGGGCACCTATACCCTCTCGGCACGGCGAGCCGGATTTCTGAGCTACGGCAACGAGGCCATCTCGATGGCCTTCGGCGCCGCGCCCTTCAAACTCGCGTCCGGGGAGCATCGCAAAGACATCGTCGTCAAGATGACGCCGCAGGGATTCATCCATGGGCGCGTGCTCGACGATGACGGCGATCCGGTGGCGAGCGCGCATGTGCGGGTGTATCGTCTGCGCACGGTGAGCGGCGAGAAGCAGGCGGAGACCGTGGCCGAAACCGATGTGCAGGGCGACGCCAGCTTCGTGTTCGGCAACCTGCCGCCCGGCCGGTATTTCCTCAGCGCGCAGGATATGGAAATGGAGTTGGCAGCCGCAGGCAGGAAGGGGCCAGTGGATGTCTACGCGCCGACCTTTTTCCCCAATGTGTCGGATGCCGAATCGGCGGCGCCAATCACACTCACCGCGGGCGCCGATATCCACGGCATCGACATCCGGCTGCGCAAGGCCCGCGTGTTTCACGTGTCGGGGCGAGTGGTGAATGCCACCACCGGCCGGCCCGGGACACATCTTCCGCTCATGTTGGTCTCGAAGGGTCCGTTTCCGTCTACAAACGCCACCGAGGCGCTGGGCGACGACGGCCATTTCCGGTACGACAGCGTCGCTCCCGGCAGTTATCTGCTTCAGTGCTGCGGACAATCCGTCTCCATGGTGACGTTCAAGGGTAACGGCGTGAGTTACTCGAAGTCCTTTTCGATGACGATGTCGGAAGGCAGCGACATCGCCGTGCCGGAGACAATGCCGCTGACCGGACGCTTGGCCGTCGCGGTGAGCGGAGACATCGATAATCTGGTGTTGACGGTCGGTCCGGGTGCTGAGATTGCCGGAACGATACAGTTGGATCCGGCGGGACCGCTTCCCGGCGGTGTGACGATCATGCTTCAACCCGTGGAGAGCAATCCGGACGATGGACTCACGACTCAGGTGGAGGGTAACGGGGCATTCCACATGACAGGTGTCCTGCCGGCCGTATACAGAACGGCCTTCGGCAATCTGCCCGAAGACACGTACGTGAAGTCGGTGCGCTTTGCGGGGCGAGATATCACCACCGGGAAACTTGACCTCGCCGCGGGCGCGGGCGGGCCCATGGATGTGACCTTGTCGCCCAACGCCGCGGCGATCACGGGCGTCGTTCGCAATGCGGCCGGCGATCCGGCGCCTGGCGCGAAGGTGCAGATCTGGATGGCCGGCGGCGATTTCGTGAACATCGTGGAGGCGGACGAGAACGGAGCGTTCCGCATGGCTGGGCTGGCGCCCGCCGAGTATCGGGCGGTCGCGTGGGAAGCCATCGACGAGGATCTTGCGGGTGATCGGTCATTCCGTGCGCGCTTCGAGTCGCAGACCGCTTCCGTGAAAGTCGCGGAGAAGGCGCGCGGGAATGTGGAGTTGAAACTGGTAACCCGCGCGGCGGTGGAAGCCGAGGCAGACAAGGTCAAATAGCTCAAGACTTCCGGATAATCAGTCACACTTCATCTGGCTATCGAGGGCAGGCTGCGGACCTGGAATTCGTACCCGCAAAACGCACCCTCTGTCGATTGGACTATACTTTGCACATTACCAGTTGGCGGTGATGGAGATGTATTCGGAACGGCTGATCGAACACTTTCAGAGTCCGCGCAATGTGGGGGAACTGCCGGCCCCGGCGGTGATGGTGGAGGTATCGAATCCGGCCTGCGGCGACATTCTTCGGCTCTCGGCGCGATTCGAGGGGGACGTGGCGGTGGAGGTGCGGTACAAAGTGCGGGGCTGTACCGCCTCGATTGCAGCAGGGTCGGCTCTGACCGAATGGATGACCGGGAAGACGCGCAACGAATTGGCGGGCTTTCGGGCGTCGTTGGTGGAGGATGCGGTAGGGGGTTTGCCGGCGGAGTCGAAGCACGCGGCGGTGCTTTGCGCGGACGGGGTGAAGGCGCTGCTCAGGCGGGGAGTGTAGAGGGGCGTCGCAACANNCGGCCGCAGGATGGAAATCCTGCCCCACGGACCCGCCTGGGTTTTACGGCCGGCGGGCCGAAGGCACAGAAGAAAGGCAACACAGGCAAGGATGCCAGGCAAGGATGCCAGTGTTACACGGAGACCTCGCGCAGGCGGTCGATTTCGTGGGTCAGGGCCGCAAGGGAGATGCCGCATTCGGGGAATTGCCCCTTTCCCGCTTCGTGCTCGATGTGTTTGAGCAGCGCGGCAGCGGCATTGGCGCCTACGTTGGCGCATGCGCCCTTTGAGTAGTGCGCCAGCCGCATGCACCTTTGCGAGTCCTTCTCCTGAATCGCCAATTCCAGCAGCACGATCTGGCGCGAAGTATCGTCAATCAACGCCGAAATGATCTCGCGCATGAGATCTTCATCGTTCAGCGTGATATCCCGGAGTTGCTCCCGGTCCAAAACGGTGGTTGTATCGATGACCTGCACGCTTCGATTGTGACAGCACGGATGCTCCCAGGGAATCGGCGGAACACCTTAGTTTGGCTGCGGGAAGAGTCTTAATGCCCCCGATCACGCTACCGCGGCCGGGCCGAGCCCCACTGGAAGTGGGTCTCCAGAACCTCCCCTTTCCCACTCAATACGGCGCTGGCCATGAATCCCGGAGCCAGCGGAGTGCCAAATCGCATGTCCAGCACCTCGACGAGTTTGCCATTCTCAGGTTCCGGAACCGGAGATATACGCCAGAACGGGAATTGCGAGAACATCAGGAACTGCTCGAATGTCGCGGTGCGGCGCGCGGCGTCGAGAGCCGGATCGGGTTCGGGTTTGTGGAAAATGGTGGCGCGCGTCGGATCGAATTCCCCTGCCAAATTCAGGTCCTCCACGGCATAGAAATCGCCCGTCTCCACCAGGCCTCGCCATTTCAAGGGATTCGCGGGATCGGGTAGAGCCGCCACTCGCAGCGGCGTGGCTTCCTGGTAAATCCGCGATTCCAGTGATGCGACCGCCCGCGCGTGCAGAACGTTGCGTCCGCAGTTGTAAAACAGCAGAAAAGCCAGCCCGAATATGGCCAGCCCGCGCCCGTGATGCCGATCGCGCACCGTTCCGGACGTGATTTCCGAACCCACCAGGCGCGCGATCAGAGGTCCAATCACGCCCAGCAGCAGGACGCCCCAGATCCAGAGGTCCACCACGGCCGTGAGGTCCAGCCGCTCCCATTGGGAGGAAAAGGGCAGGAACAGGCGGACACCGTATATGTTGGTGAGATCGAGCAGAAGGTGGGATGCCACGGCGACCAGCGATGCGAAAAATGCCCCCAGCCAGTGGATCGGCTTTCGTCCCACGGCCCGCACCAGCAGTACCGGCAGCAAGGCCATGACCGGCATTGCCAGAAGCGAGTGGGTCAAATGGCGATGGTAGTGGAGATAATTGAGCGACCCGCCCGCCGCGGTGACGATGTCGATATCGGGAGCGTTCGCCGCGAGCATCAAAATCGGCGCGGCCAGCGGCGTCCAGTGCTTCAGTCCAGCCCGGCTCAGGAACAGGCCGGTGATAGTGTGAGTGAGGGGATCCATGGGGCGGTGCCGGACTACCTATTGTAAGGGAAAGGGGACAGCCATCGGCTGTCCCCCGAAGGAGCGGAAAATCTGCGGTTAAGCGGATTTTGGCAGCGAAAACGTGGTTTCGCAGTCGAATTGCCCTCCACTCTTGTGGACCATGCCGCCAAAATACTCATCGAGGGGGTAAAGCGGGTAGGGCTTCAGTTCTGCAAAGGTACGCCCGAGTTGCTGTTCAATGTTGTAGATCGTGTGGAAAAAGGTGCCCCGGTCGATCTGGAGCTGGCGGCAGCAGAGTTTCCAGTCCGCACCGAGGAGGTAATGATATCGAAACACTTTGTGATCGAAGTCGTTCAGCGTACGCCGGCTCACCAGGCAGAAGTCGGCCATGAACTCTTCACTTTTACGGGAGTATGTTCGCCGGCCCTCCCGGCCCCGGCACAACTCCAATGAAACTGTGCTTGCATGCGCCCCCTGGGCGTTGCATTCTCGAAAACGATTGAGACAGGCACGAAAAGCGGCCCGGAATGCGCAATTGCATGCCACTTCCCTTCCGCGCCGGACGAGTCGAGTGCCGTTTCCATGGCAGAATGTGCACGACATTTTGGCAATGCCTATTGCACCAGATCGATTCCACTGCATTTTGATGAATGTCCTCTTGACAGCGCGCTAACGGGCCGCCGCCACTTGTTACAATCTTGGTTTCAATCTAATCCCACACAAGAAAACGTCAAGAAATTCAAATAAAAATTCTTTTGTGGTCCAGGGAAAACCAGAACTATCAGTACTTATTAAATATAATCTAAGTGTTTTTTTTCAATAATTTAGGTACAATCTCAATACGGCCAATTTCTTATTGACCGTGTGGGATAAATCTTAGTTATTAATAGGATTTATCTTATGCCTATTTCTTCCAGGAATAGCCCTAAAGTACTATGGACTTTCAAGAACTGCGCGAACGGTTCGTAACACATCTTCGGGAACGCGTGCGCAGCGGGGAAATTACCGAGCGCGGGCTCGCCCGGATTTCCGGAGTCTCCCAGCCCCACATCCACAACGTGTTGAAAGGAAAGAGGGTTCTCTCCACGGTAATGTCCGATGAGATCTTGCGCAACCTGCGCATGGACCTCCTGGACCTCATGAAACCCGAAGATCTGCTCGAATGGCGCAGCCGCAAACAGCGCTAGGACTGCAAAGGACACATCGAAGAAGGCAACACACTCGCAACAATCACGCCTGTGTTGCCTCGGGGTAGCCGGCACTTTCGATAATCAGCCCACATCTGCTACTGGGCAAGCTTAAAGCATTGCCCACACAGCCTTACTGCTTGGGAGGGTCCTGTTTCCGTCCGCCTCCGCCCCGCTGGCGGTAGACGCCGTGGCAGCCCTGGCAGGTCGCGTTGATGCCCCCGGCCGCAGCCTGGTAAGCGGCCACATCCTTGGCTGCCGCGGCCTTCTGCACGGCGGCGCCCGCGTCCGCCAGCGCCTGGCAGGCCTTCATCCAGCCGTCCTGATCCTTCGCGCGGGTGCCCATTTTGATCAACTGGGCGCTTTCCTGCAGCATAATCCCGTTGAGCATGGCCGTTCGCCATGCGCGATTGTCCGCCGGGCCCGGATCCTTCGCGGCCTCCGCAATGGCTTTGGACGCAGGGTCGATCATCCCTTGCATCAATTGCTGGGTACTGGCGATTGGCTCGTACGTAGGCGCCTGCGCCATCGCCATGCCGGCCAGTAAAAACACACCGATCACTCGCATCTTGCTCTCCTTTTGCTTGCAACTCGAAAATCTGCAGCTTTGCCGAATGTTACCACAGTAGCATTGGGCGTTTCTGCTCTTGTGTAGCACTTGTTTCACGGGTTTCGCGGCGCGCTGAACGCCCCATTGACACCTTCTCTTCCATGCTGTAGAAATAGAGTACAGGCGAAGAAATGGCGAAACTAGCGGGCGCTGCGGTACTCCAAAAACAGTTTGAATCCGTCCTCGGCGGCCACCTGGACTGGCAATCCCGGCCCGTCCCCGAGCTGGTTCGGACCGGGGTTTCCGAAGTCGACACCGCCACGGGCGGCCTCCCCCGCGGGTGCCTGACCGAAATCATCGGTCCTGCCTCTTCCGGCCGTACCAGCCTGCTGCTGGCCATCCTCGCCGAAGCCACCGCGCGCGGCGAAGTCTGTGCCCTGGTGGATGCCGAGGATGCTTTCGACCCCGCTTCCGCCGCGGCAGCAGGGGTGCGCCTGGAGAGCCTGCTTTGGGTTCGTTCCGCGCACAACGCAGAGCACGCACTCAAAGCCGCCGACCTGCTCATCCAGGGGGGCGGCTTCGGGCTGGTTGCCATGGACCTTGGCGACACTCCCGCCGATACCGCTCGCCGCATCTCCCTCACTTCATGGTTCCGTCTGCGCCGCGCCGTCGAGCACACCCCCACCGTACTGGTGACGGTGGCCCGGCAAGCCAACGCCAAAACCTGCGCGTCCCTGATCCTGGAATGCCGGCGCGAGCGGACAGTATGGTCTAGAGGCACAGAGGAACTCAACTCACCGCGGAGACGCGGAGACGCGGAGACAAGCGCGGAGAAGAACTTGCCTTTGGGTTCTCCGCGTTTTCCTCCGCGTCTCTGCGTCTCCGCGGTGAGTTCCCCGACTCTCCCCCACGGCTACCTGCTGCGCGGTATCGGCGTGCGGGTGACATCCAAAAATCGGAGCAAAGTATGTTCGCCTGTCTTCACGGCAGTGGCAATCTGACCGCACTGGCCTTCGAATTCTCGCCCACCGTGGAACGGACCGCGCCCCACACCGTGACGCTGGACGCCTCCGGGCTGGACCGCCTTTTCGGCCTCCCCCAGGACGTCGCTGCTGCCATCGCCCGCCGGGCCGGCGAAGTCCAGGTGAAGGTCGCGATCGCGCTGGCCGCCAACCCCGATGCCGCGATCTGCGCCGCGCGCGGCTTCCCGGGCGTCAACGTCATCCCATATGGCGACGAGGCCAAATTCCTTGGCAGCCTGCCGCTGTCCCTGCTCGCGCCTTCCCAGGAACTCCAGGAGACGCTGGAGCGATGGGGCATTCGCTATTTCCAGGATCTGGCGGCGCTCCCGCCGCTGGGCATCGCCGAGCGGCTTGGCCCTGAAGGATTGCGGCTTCGCGAACTGGCCCGCGGCGAAGCCGAGCGCAAACTCGTGCCGCTCGAAGAGCCGCTTCGTTTCGAAGATGAAATCGAACTGGACTATCCGGTAGATCTTCTGGAGCCGCTCGCGTTCCTGCTATCGCGCCTCGTGAACGGACTCGCCACGCGCCTGGCCACCCGCGCCCTGGCCACCGATGAACTGCGGCTCCGCCTCCGCCTCGAAAACCGCTCCACGCACGAGCGCACGTTGCGGCTGCCCGTCCCGTCGCTCGACACCAAGGCCTTTCTAAAGCTCCTGCAACTCGACCTGTCGGCGAACCCCCCGCCCGCTCCCGTAGTGCATGTCTGGATGGGCGTAAACCCGGTGAAGCCGCAAGCCGCGCAGAGCGGCCTGTTCGTCCCGGTCACACCTGAGCCGGTGAAACTGGAACTCACCCTGGCGCGCATCAAATCCATCGTAGGAGCGTCGCGCGTCGGCTCCCCCGAGTTACTCGACACCCACCGCCCCGGCGCATTCCGTATTTCGGTGGCAGCCTACCGAAGCCCCCAATCCAATCCGGGAATTTCGGTGGCAGCCTACGCAACCCCCGAATCCAATCCGAGAGTTGGAGTGGAGTTCGGGGGTTCCGTAGCCTGTCACCGAAACAAACTGGCCCTCCGTATTTTTCGTCCCCCGCGCGCCGCCCGCGTATCGTTGACCTCCGGCCAGCCGGGGTTCATCGCCGCCGATGGCATCCGCGGCAAAGTCCTGGAACTTGCCGGCCCCTGGCGGACTTCGGGCGACTGGTGGACCACCGACCCCTGGTCGAGCGACGAATGGGACATCGCGCTCTCCGACGGCGCCCTCTACCGCCTCTGCTGCAACCCCCGCGGCTGGTTCGTGGAAGGAAGCTATGATTGAGGCGGATGACTTCACGAATCGCGATCCCGACTTACTTCTCGCCGGAAGCGGAAGCCGCTGACACAAGCTCCCTCAAACGTACCATCCAAGACTCTAAGGACTCTAGCCACAGATGAACACCGATTAAAGGCAAACGCCTATCAGTGTTCATCGGTGGTGGCTCAAATTGGTTTGCTCAGAAGTTTTCGAGATTCAGGGAGGATCGAGCCGGGATTCCAGTATGCGCAGGTAGACCGCATTCACCCTGTCGCTCAGAACGCCAGGGTCGGAAAAACTCAAACGCGCGGGTGGCCTTTCGACCGCTCGCGCGTCGCAGATTCGTCACTTTGTCAGGCAGTGATTCGACTAGTAGCCCGGGTAGGGGGCCGCATAGCAGGGGGCCGGCTGCCAATAGCCGTACCCGTCGTAGTAGCCGCAACCGTAACCGGTCGAATAACCATAGCCGTACGGGATGCCGATCCCAATACCGAAGTACGGACGAGCCCAGAACCGTCCGCCGTAGTAATAACCTCGGCCGGCATAGAAACTGCCCGCGGAGTAACCGCCGCCGCCGTAGTAACTGCGGCCGCCGTAATAGCTTCGGCCTCCAACTGCCGGGCCGGCGTAACCGCGCGCACCGCCGTAATAGCTACGGCCCCCAACGGCCCCGCCAGAGTAGGCGCGCCCGACACCGCCGCCGTAGCTGCGGCCCGCAACCGCNNGCTCCGCCACCGTAGCTGCGGCCGGCTACAGCCCCGCCGCCATAGCTGCGGCCCATGGACGGGGCAGAGTAGCTGCGTCCACCGCCGCCCGAGAACGAACGGCCGGAACCACCGCCGTGCGAGGACCCACCGCCGCCGTGTCCCCCGCCGCCGCGCTGGGCCAACGCCGCCGTAGGACCAAGCAACATCAAGGCCGCGCCAAGAGCGAGCGCCGGCATCGCGAACTTCATCGATACTGTCTGCACTGTCCGATTCATGGGAACCTCCAACACCTTCCGCAGTTAGAATAAGCAAACCACGTGCCAATCTCAAGTCATTGATAAAAAAAGACTTATCGATAGGCTAACCAAAGCCTCCTGGCCGAAAACCACCGCTTGCGGTGCTCCTCAGCCAAATCGAGCAAGCCGCGACCGTGACGCGCGCGGCTGTGGGGCAGGCGGTCTCCGCCTGCCTCGCCTCGCCCCGCCTAGCGGGCTGATCACCAGCAGGGCCCGTCCACCAGGCCACGCTGTTCAGGGCATTCCATTCCCGCGACCCGGCGAGCGTCTGCTCCGAGCCACCGGCGGCAGGCACCAGGAGGATCTTGTCGGATTTCAGACAGGCGATCCATTTGCCGTCGGGGGACCAGGCGACCCTGGGCACCAACAAGTCCGGGAAACTTTTCTCGATCAGTTGCCTCTCGCCCGAGCCGTCAGCGCGCACGAGCATCAAACGGGATGTGCGGGATTCGCCCTGCCCGGCAAATCGAACGAAGGCGATTTGGCCGCCGTCGGGTGAGAAGGCGACGGAACCCTGAACATCACGGACCACTTCACGCGGGACACCGCCAAGAGCCGGAATCAGGAACAGGGTGCCGGCGCCGCGCTCTGACGATACATAGGCGATGCGATTCCCATCCGGCGCAAAGAGAATCCCGTTGATCTGTACCATTGCGGACGGTACGAGCACCTGGGGCGCGGCGCCAGTGGCCAGTTGCCGCAGCCAGATCTGTTGGGGCTCGCGAAACCCGCCCTCCGCATATGCGACATACTTGCCGTCCGGAGATAGTGCCGCCGGGCTGTGCGCCCGGCCGGAACTGCTTACGCGGGTGATGGTTCCTGCAGCCCTAGCGAGACTCGCCGTCTTGGCAAGCCGGTCGCGGGCGATGGACGCCTGTTCGCGCTGGTCAGGGTAGTTGCTCTCGACCTCTTCGTAAAGCGTCACGGCTTTGGCCTGTCCGAGTTTCTCGTAACAGCGGGCCGCCTGTTCCAACGCTCTCGCCGCCAGCGCACTCTCCGACGCGAACTCTTTGGCGACGCGCTGGTAAAGCTTGATGGCCTCCTCCAGGTTGCCCGCCGCGCGCTCCTGCACGACGGCCTTCTGATATAGGAATCAGGATGGAGAAGGTACTGCCCGCGCCGGGAGCGCTCTCGACGTCTACGCGCCCGCCGTGCGCCTTGGCGATGTGCGCCACCAGAGTGAGCCCCAGTCCCGTCCCGGCGATCAGGTGGCTCTCATGCGAACGCACCCGGTAGAACTTCTCAAAGACGCGCTTCTGCTCGTCGAGCGCGATCCCGAGGCCGCGGTCGGTGACCTCAATGACGGCGTCGCCGTTGCGCGCGGCGAGGCGCAGATCGATCTCGCGGGCGTCCCCCGAGTATTTCATGGCGTTGGTCAGGAGATTCAGAATGGCCTGCTCCATGGCGTCCGGATCGGCCCGAAGCGCGGGCATGTCCTCCTGAATGTCAAGATGAAGGGTGAAGCCCTGCTGCACCAGTGGGTACTGCATCGCGCGGACCGCCGAATTCGCCACATCCACCAGGCTGGTGGGACGCAGGCGGTAGATCTTCTTGCCCTGCTCGATCTTGGAGAAGTCGAGTACGTTGTCCACCAACCGGGCGAGGCGTTCGCTCTCATTGACGATGGTCTCCAGGTGCTCTGCGCGCGCCTGCTCATTGCGCGAGCGGCCCAGCGCCAAGGTTTCGGCGAACATCCGGATGGCCGTCAGCGGGGTCTTCAGCTCGTGCGATACGTTGGCGACGAACTGGGAGCGCACTTCGGTGAGGCGTACGTCGCGGTTGACGTCCCGCAAGAGCAGATAGCCGCCGAACACCGCGATCCCCGCGAATGACCGGCGAAGAGAATATTTGTCATGAGAGTGTCTGCCGATTACCAGGTTCTTGTGTGGGGCGGGTTGGCAACCCGCCTCTTGACTTGCCCGGAAATTCCCCGTAAAGCCCGCATATGGATCTTCGTCAACGAGCTCTACGCCGGGAGTGCGTCCAATGCCAGCAGGCGGATTGGCAATCCGCCGCGGGTTGCCAACCCGCCCCACAATGCACAGCAAAAACGTTATACACTCACAC
>PMTT01000297.1:0-4557 GCA_003167275.1 Bryobacterales bacterium
CGGGACCTTCTCATGGTCCCCGCGCCGGCGGCAATTCTGCTGTGGCGAGGACGGCATGTTCGAAACGTCCAGAAAATCAACGGCAAGCAACAGACCCAGAATATCCGGATCGACGTCCTGGTGGAAGGCAACACCGCTGGGAAGGACTGGACGTGCGGGATCGAGTTTGACTTCTCCAATGACGAGGCCTTTTTTTGCCGCCCCCTGCGCACGGGGGACACCCGTCGAATGCCGGTTCCGGGGGAAGCCTACGATGTCCAGGTCGCTTTCTTGCCCCCAATGTCGGGACTCGCCTCAAATGAAACCCGCCTGGACAGTGGCGCAATCGCCGTCAGGCTAGGAGAAGGGCGCACGGCCGAAGTTCTTCGGAATCTCTGTTATCAACTCAAAGCAGACTCGAACGCGCCGGAGAAATGGCCCCGACTGGTAGACCACATCCGCGATCTGTTTCAGGTCGAACTCGATGAGCCGGTCTACATTGCCGAACGGGGCGAAATCCAAATGACCTACCGCGACAACGCCGGCATTCGCCTGGACCTGTCCTGTTCGGGCCGGGGCCTTCAGCAGACCCTCCTTCTGTTGGCCTACCTGGCTCTGCACCCGGGCTCCGTGCTCCTGCTGGACGAACCGGATGCCCATCTCGAGTTGCTGCGCCAGCGGGACATCTACCAGATTCTCATCGAGTCCGCCCGCACTCAAGGCAGCCAACTGATCATCGCGAGCCACTCGGAAGAAGTGTTGAACCAGGCGGCGGGCACCAGCGAAGACAGCGTCGTCGCCTTTCTTGGCAAACCGCATCGCATTCCCCGCAACCGTACCACCGCCGTACGGCGTGCTCTCGACACCGTTCGTTACGACCAGTATTACCTCGCAGAGCAGACCGGGTGGGTGCTGTACCTGGAAGATCGAACCGATCTTTCCATCTTGAGGGCGTTTGCCCAACGGCTTAATCATCGCGCTCAAGAAGCGCTGCGCTCTCCACTTCTCTTTCCGGTCGGGAACCAGCCGAACAAGGGGCGTGAGCACTTCAACGCTCTCGTCGAGGCGAAGCCTGACCTCCAAGGATACCTGCTGGTGGATCAAGACGCCCTGGGTCTCCAGTCCAGAGACAATCTGAAAGAGAAGAAGTGGGAGCGGCGGGAAATCGAGAACTATATCTGCCAGCCCGCAACCCTGGAAGCTTTCGCGCGCGAGTTCGGAAAATCGGAGGCGGGTGGACCGCTGTTTGAGTTGCCCGACGCCGAAAAAGCGGTTGACAGCATGAGGAAGGCTGTATTGGATCGGGTTGTGCCAGCCGCTCTTCGTAATCCCCAGGACCCGTGGTGGAGCACCGTGAAGGCCACTGACGAGTTCCTCGACTTGGTCTTTCCGGAATTCTACAAGCAGCTTGGACTCCGCCCCGACTTTCGCAAGGCCGACTACTACCGCCTGGTCCCGCATATCCCGGAATCGCTGATTTCGCCTGAAGTCACCAGCGTTTTGGATGCAATTGATGACGTAGTGAAGAAGGCACGTCCAGCCGCGGAGGAACCTGACACCCTGGCGCCAGTAGATCAAGAGCGCCGAGGACTGGAAACTGAAGCCGATGAAAAATAAGCTGATTGATGTCGCGTTGCCGCTGGAGGCGGTCAATAAGGAGTCGGCGCGCAGTCGCTTACCCAGCGACGTTGCATCTCTGCCCACAACCACGACCCTCACGGCGCACTTGGAGACCATTTAGAGGATGATGGAATCGTGGAGAACTCAACGCAGCGCTTCCTCAACCTGAATGTACGGGGATTTCGCCGCCTGGCGGCAGTAGATCTGGAACTGCGCCCCTTGACCGTTTTGATCGGAGCCAACGGCGTCGGCAAGTCGTCGCTGCTGGACGCGCTCTCCATCCTGGCGAGTTCCGCGCAAGGCAACTTAAACGCCGCCGTCAGCGAAATGTCCGGCCTCTCGGCGATGATGACTTACGACCGCGCGAGCGAAGTCGGTTTCGGAATCTCCATGACGGTTCCCAACGACGAGCCCCTCGACTACTCGCTGACCCTTCGGCCCCAGGGAGCCGCCTACCTGATCGACAGGGAGACCCTGAAGCATACGGCTGGGAAGCCGTACCCATTCGTGCACATCGATTCCTCCGCCACGGATATCAAGTACTACGAACAAGATCACGACAGGCTGGTTCGCCCTAACTGGGAACACAACCCGCTGGAGTCATCGCTCTCTCAGGTTCCCAAGCTGTTCCGTACGCCGGAAGAGTTCCGCAAACGCCTGGCATCTTCCACTTTCTACCACGTGCTCAACGTAGAGCCCCGATCCCCGGTGCGCCTTCCCCAAGCCATGCGGCCGGCCCCCCTGCCAGGCAAGAACGGCGAGGACCTGGTCTCCACTCTTTACTATCTTCGGGAGGCTGATCCGGACCGTTTTGAAGCCGTCGAAGACTCCTTGAAAGCCGCGTTTCCGGGCTTCAAGCGGCTCGACTTTCCGCCCGTCGCCGCCGGCACGCTCGCCATGACGTGGCGCGATAACCGCTTCTCCAAGCCGCTCTACATGCACCAGGTTTCCGAAGGGATGCTGCGCTTCGTGTGGCTGGCAACGCTACTGCAAAGCCCCGGACTGACGGCTCTGACCTTGCTCGACGAACCGGAAGTCAGCTTACATCCGGAGTTGCTGAGTTTGCTGGCAGACTTGTTGAGGGAAGCCGCGCACCGAACTCAGATCGTTGTTGCAACCCATTCCGATCGTCTGGTCCGCTTCCTCAAACCCGAGGAAGTAGTGGTGATGGACGCGGCCGAAGATGGAACCTCCACTCTGACCTGGGCAGACAAAATGAATCTGGAGCAATGGCTGGAGGACTATACGCTGGATGAACTCTGGCACAATGGCCGCCTGGGAGCGCGTGGATGAAGATCGCGATTCTGATGGAAGGCGAAACCGAGAGAGTCTTTCTCCCCTACCTTCGCGAGTTCCTCAGTCCCAGACTGCAGGATAGGATGCCCAGGCTCATATCCAATAATTACGATGGCAGAATCCCCAAGCAGGAGAAGTTGAAGCGAGCTGTGGAGGCCCTGTTACGGGGTCGAGATCCGGACGCCGACCACGTGATTGCTCTAACGGATGTATACACGGGCTCGCACGATTTTCAGGACGCCGCGGATGCGAAGCATAAAATGAGAAGCTGGGTTGGCCCGAACGAACGCTTTCACCCCCATGTCGCGCAGCATGATTTTGAGGCCTGGTTGCTACCGTATTGGCCCGACATTCAGCAATTGGCGAAACACAACCGGAAAGCCCCTCCTGGCACTCCGGAGTCTGTGGATCACAACCACCCGCCCTCGTATGGTTAGCAAAACACTCATGACTGTTGGTGGACGGAAGTAGAGTTCGAAAGGGCGAAGGTTGTGGATTTCGCCGGCGACTGCCGCAAGGAGTGCCTCTTATTCCCTTTATTTTCCAAGCCTTACACGGCATTCTTCCCCTCCGCACTCCTTTACCGCGTTCCCGTCCCAAAACCCAGTCACAACCAATTTCTCCATGAAAACAAAGCACTTCGCCCCTCCGCCCTTGTGTCGCCCGGTTACCCTGTAAGTAGTACGTTATGATTTCTGAAAAACAACGCGAAGCCGCCCGCGCCAACGGCGCCCTGTCCCGCGGCCCCAAGACCCCCGAGGGCAAGAGCCGCTCTTCCAAAAACGCGACCACTCATGGTCTGCTTTCCGATGTCGTGGTCCTTCCCGGTGAATCCATGGAGGGCTTTGAGGAATCGACGGAGACATACTTCACCCGCTTCAGCCCGGTCGACCGCTTCGAACACAGCATGATCGAAGAAATGATTGCCTCGAATTGGCGTCTGCGACGCGTGTGGGCCATCGAGCGCAGCATGATGGCGGGCGCCCTCGATCGGCAGCCGGACTCAGACGACCCACTGTCTCCCTTGGCGGGCGCATTCTGCGAATTGGCCGATTCCGGACGACTCCCGCTCCTGCACCGCTACGAAGCGCGTCTCCACCAGATGTACCAACGCGCCGTCCGCACCCTGATCCTCACCCGCAGCGCGGTACCACGCCAGCCCGAAGGCCCCGAGCCCGCCGCCGAACCAGCCTCCCCAGCCCCCGATCCCGCACCCGATGGACCTGCGCCCGAGCCTGAGTCCTTGGCCCCCGAGCCGATGCCCGCTCCCAGTCCCCAACCCGCATTCGTCGCCGTGCCCCCGGCGCCTCAGCCCGTGGCCAGCCCCGCGCACAACCCCGCATTACCAAACGAACCCACGAGCCCTCCGCTCTCCACCACACCCGGCCCAATCTCTGCCCCAACTCCCACTCCCCAGCCGGCGCCACCCAACGCGCCCCGGTCTCTCAACCCGCCGCAAGCCCCACCCGCAACTGCGAATTACCAAACGAACCCAGGCACGCCACGATTTCTTTCAACCCCCAGCCCAAGCCCATCAATTACGCTGAGATCTACACCCTCCCTTCCAACCGGCAAGCCCCGGCCAAGCCGATGCCAGGTTCAAGTACGAAGACCTGCCCGTAAAGATCAACGGTCAAAACAAGTCCCGCGCCGTCCTGAACG
>PMTT01000297.1:4581-6713 GCA_003167275.1 Bryobacterales bacterium
CGACGGTAATGGCGCTCGAAGGATTGGGCGCGGAGGTCTGATGGCTGCTGAAGGTTCCGGGCCGGTTCTGTAGAGTGGCCGGCGAGTCAGTCGGGTTGAACGGCGTATCGGAGACAAAAACCCAATAGTCGGACAGCCGGCTGGCGCAGCAGTCAGTCCGATTCCACACCACGACGGAAGCCACGTTTGCCAGATAGGCCAGGTCCACCTGCCACCAGGCGTTCGCTTCGGAATTGGTCGCGGTCACGGAGCTGTCATAGAAGGCGCCGTCCGTGAAGCCATCCACAGCCGTGCCGGCGGCCGCACTGGCCGTTCCCGGGAGCGTGCTGCTTTGGGTAGCGATTTGACCCTGCGCCAGATCGGGCGACGGACCTTCCGCGATACCGAACACCTGTACCTCGGCCAGGCTCAAATAATCCGCGCCTGTGAGTTGCACGCGAAGGTAGCGTCCTTGGGCGCCGACGTTGATACTCGTCGATGGATTCGGCGCCGAAGTCTGATGACTGCTGAACGTTCCGGGACGGTTCTGCAGCGAGGCGGGCGTATCGCTGGAACTGAACGGCGTGTCGGAGACGAAGACCCAATAGTCGGCCAGCCGGGAGCCGCAGCAGTCCGTGCGATTCCAAATGGTGACCGAGTTGACGCTTACCGCTGTCCCCAGGTCTACCTGCCACCAGGTATACTGATCGAAGTTCGTGGTACTCACGGAGCTGTGGGCGAAGTTGCCATCGGTATTGCCGTCCACGGCCGCTCCTGGGCCGGTGAAGGCGCCGGGGTACGTGCTGCTCTGAGATGCCAGCTTGCCCTGTGCCAGGTTGGCGGGCAGCGCCGTCGTGGCAAGTACCTGCACTTCGGCGAGGCTCAGATAGTCCGCGCCGGTGAGTTGCACCCGTACGTACCGGCCCTGGGCGCCGCCGGCCGGGATNNCAGCAATCCGTGCGGTTCCAGATGACGACGGAATTGATAGTCGCCAAAGCGCCCAAATCCACTTGCCACCAGGCATTGACGTCCGGATTCGTTGTGGTAACCGATTTATCCAGGAACCTGCCATCCGTGATGCCGTCTACAGCCGACGATGCAGCGGCGCTGGGATATCCCGCGAGCGTGCTGCTTTCGGTGGCCAACATGCCCAACGCGACATTCGTGCCAACGTCCGGCGACGGCGTGTTGGTAAGCGAGAATAACGCCGAGGCATCGCCCACACTCGCGATCACGGCGTAACTGCCCGCGATGCTGTTGGCAGTCGCTGTCACGTTCGCCAGCCCCACGGCATTGGTCACCGCGGTGGAAGTGGATAACACCGCGCCAGCTCCTGTGGAAGGTGCATGGAAGGTCACGATGACGCCGCTCACCGGATTGCCCGCTAAGTCTGTGACTGCGGCTTGGAGAGCATTGGGGAATGCCGTCCCCGTGGTAGCGGATTGGGGTGTACCTCCCGAGGCTGCGATAACCGCGGGTTGGCCGGTTACCGGCGTGGCGAGCGAGAGATGAGCTATCGTTCTGACCAGGTATTCAGTGAACCAAAGGTCACCACCCGGCCCCCTGGTGATGCTGGTGGGTCCGCTCGCTCCAGTCGGCACGGTGTACTCGGTGAAGACGCCGGCCGTAGTGACCCGCCCGATCTGGTTGCCCTCCCTCTCGGTAAACCAGAGTGCGCCATCCAGCCCGGAAGCGATGGCAAGGGGGCCGCTGGCGGGAGTTGGGATGGCAAACTCGGAGATGACGCCAGTGGTGGTGATCCGCCCGATTTTATTGCCCTGATATTCGGCGAACCAAAGAGCGCCATCGGGGCCGGCCGCGATGCTAACGAGAGCGCCACCGGTGGTCGGCACGGGGTACTCGGTGACGATGCCGGCGGTCGAAATCCGCCCGACCTTATTGCCGGCATTTTCGGTGAACCAGAGAGCGCCATCCGGCCCTGGCGCGATGCCGTAAGGCTGGCTGTCGGATGTCGGCACGAGGTACTCGGTGACAAACCCAGCGGTCGAGATCCGCCCGACTTTGTTGCCCGCAAATTCGGTGAACCAAAGGGCGCCATCGGGCCCAGCCACGATGGCCAGGGGCGAGGCATTGGGAGTTGGCAGGGGGTATTCGGTGATGACGCCTGCGGTCGAGATCCGCCCGATCTGCCC
>PMTT01000231.1:0-16540 GCA_003167275.1 Bryobacterales bacterium
TAGTGGCTTCAGAGCGTGTAACCTCCCGCGTGCGCTTCTGCGGAGTGTCCGCCTGCTAACAGGCCAAGAACAGACAAAATACCGAACAAATCACGAATGAAGGAATTAATGAATAGTAATCTATTACGCCTGATCCTTTCCTGTTAGCAGGCTCCGAGTGCGGCGAACTTCGTCATCAACTGCGCCCCATTCCCCGAGCGGATTCTAAGGGGGATCTCAGATTTTTCAACCGAAGCCGGTATCGAATGGGCGCTCATGTATGGCATCGCCCTTCGCCAGTAATCAGCATCGATTAGGCCCGCACAGCCGGGAGGAGATTGTGGGCTTCGCGACCATGATAAGGCCTGATATTGGGCTCCATTCCGAACCGTAAGTCCAAACGGCCGCAACCAATCCACTGTGTTTTCCCCCTGTTTATCAGGGTGCATAAGGGTGAGGTTGCGGTGCGCAAAGCGGAGGTTCCATCAAGGAACCAGCCTCCTCGTGCTCGCAAACGCGTGGGACGCTGACGCCCACCCCGGTTAGACGATTAGCGTTATGTCTTCGCCTTGATGACCGTCACCCCCAGTGCTCGATAGGCCTCCAGCCCGGCATCCTCCGCGGTCCCGTCTGTGATCAGATAAGTCAGGGCTTTCGTCGGCGCGACCACGTATTGCAACGCCGTTCCCAGATGCTCAGCAATGACGAGGCCTGCCACTTCCGCAGAGCTCGCGATCATGGCACGCTTGATGTGCGCCTCCTCAAAATCTTCGACGCTGAGGCCCACTTGCGGATGTATGCTGCACAAACCCACAAAACAGACGTCTGCATGAAAGTTCTTCATTTCGTTCAGGGCGGCGGCTCCAACCGTTACCTGCGCCAGCTTGTACAGCTTGCCGCCGAGCACAATAACTTCGACGAATGGGTGCATCGCCAGAGCCACAGCGACCGCGGGACCGTTAGTCACTACGGTTGCGTGCAGTTCCTCCGGCAGGTGAGAGGCAAGTTGCAAAGTGGTCGTGCCGCCGTCGATAAAGATCAATTGACCGTCCTGCACCAACGTCGCTGCCGCCTGACCGATGGCGTTCTTGGCTGCGGGTTCATGCCGTTGGCGCGCCGTGTATGCGGCCATTGGCTTCGAACGAGGCAATGCACCGCCATGCACGCGTTGGAGTTTTTGCTGGCGCGCCAGTTCCCGCAAGTCTCGTCGAACCGTGTCCTCAGACACGTTCAGCCGCTCACTCCACTCCGAGGCAAGTAGCTTACCTTCCCGTTGCAGTGTCGCCAGCAGCATTGCCTGGCGCTCTTCCTTCATAAAGTTTGCGTGATTCTGCATGTTTGTTCTTGACTATGCGTGTTCAAGACGATATTATCGTGTTTCACCATGCTGTTTCAACCGCAATCAGTCATCTTCGACTATGGTAATGTCCTTTCCATACCTCAGGATCGCACTGGGATCGAGGCAATGGCCAGCATTCTGGGTACGCCAGTGGCCCTGTTCGAGGAACTCTACTGGAGGGATCGTGCGACTTTTGATGAGGCCGCGATTACTCCGGAGACGTATTGGGAAGGGATCGCGAGCTCTCTTTCGCGAAGCCTCTCCGATGCCGGACTCGACCGCTTGACCGAGCTCGACAACCTGAGTTGGGCGCGTCCGGATCCAATCATGGTGCGTTGGGCCGCGGAGCTACGTGGCGCCGGTGTGCGTACCGCGGTAATCTCTAACATGCCGATCACCTTGCGCGCCCATCTGCAGCGTTTCTGCGGATGGCTGCCGGAATTTGACTACTCGTGTTACTCCTGCGACCTCCACCAGACCAAACCGGCAGCGGGTATTTTCCTGCACTGCCTGGAACGTCTCGGTGTCGCGCCGGCGGAAGCTCTTTTCCTGGACGACCGCGAGGACAATATCGATGCTGCCCGAAGACTTGGTATGCACGCAATCCTTTTCAGCAGTCCGGAGGAGGCTCAATGCGAAATCAACCAGCAGTACAAGTTGCCCGTAGCGATTCCGCTCAGCACGAATCGCGGAGAGCGCGCATCGCGGTCTCCATCATATTCCTAGCTCACGGCATCCTGGTTTCGAGTTGGCTGTCACGAATTCCGGCCGTGCAGGAAGGATTGCACCTTACGGTGGGGACCCTCGGCAGTGTCCTGCTCAGTGCCGCCGCCGGCGCGTTGGTCGCTATGCCGGTTACGTCCAGGCTCGTTGGCACTTTCGGGAGTGCGAGGCTGACACGGATCACTACTGGCCTGCTCTGTGTAGCCGTCCCACTGCCAGCTTTGGCGTGGAGTGCGCTTACTCTGGCACTCTTCCTGTTCGTGTACGGTGCCGCCGCAGGAGCGATGGACATCGCCATGAACACTCAGGCGGTCGCGGTGGAAGCATCTGCCGGTCGCCGGGTAATGGTCGGGTTTCACGCTTTGTTCAGCTTCGGCGGCATGACGGGCGCAATGATAGGGAGTATTGCGATACGCATTAGCTTAGGACCATCGCGGCATCTGGCGTTCGTCGCGGCGATGATGGCGGCACTAGCCGCGATCGTCTGTGGGATGTTGATTCCAGACCAGTGCGATCGCAGGCGCGGGTCCCCGTCCATTCGCGATTTGGTCTTGCCGTTGATAGGCTTGGGAACCATATCCTTTTGTATTTTGCTGGGCGAGGGGGCCATGGCGGACTGGAGCGCGGTGTATCTGAATCAACTCGCAGGCCTGGCGGTTGCGCCGTTCGGTTACGCGGTGTTCTCACTGACCATGGCTATGGGCAGGCTGGGTGGGGATTGGTTTCACGAACACCTCGGCCCTTCGTCTACTGTGAGGTGGGGCAGCGGACTTGCAGCGACGGGTTTGGCCGGCGCATTATGCTTCGGCACCACAGCAACTACGTTGATCGGCTTCGCTATTGTGGGGTGTGGTTTCTCGGCAATCTTCCCGATCGTTTGCAGCGTAGCGGGTAGGCGCACCCACAATCGGCCTCAGGCAGGAGTCTCGGCCGTGGCGATGACAGGCTATTTAGGGTTCCTCGTGGGTCCACCGGCAATCGGGTTTCTTGCGCAGGCTTATTCCCTGCGTTTGGCTTTAGGACTCGTAGCCACCCTAAGCGGCCTCACGTGTCTACTTGCAGGCATCTTGCGCGTGGGCAGCGAGACTATTTCCATGGACGTTGGCGTATAAGGATGCCGGTCAGGGACGGCCAAACTGGAAATCACGGCTGGAAGACTGAGCCCCTGGAGTGCCCAGCGGAGAAGACCCTAGCCAGGATCGCCGCGACGATTGGGATCTTGTCTTGGGGGGTGGTGGCCTGGGGGCAGGTGCAGGCGTCGCCGGACTGGAATGGATCGGTGCGCGATGTCTCAGGCGGGGGTGCCGCGAAAGCCGAGCTGGTGTTGCAAGGCAACGGCAACCGTTACTCGTCGGTGGCGACCGAGAGCGGAAGCTTTCATTTCCCTGTACCAGCGCGGGGTTCGTACGAGCTGACGGTGAGCTTCGGAGGGCGGTTGTTCCGGATGGCGGCACCGGTCGCGATTCCGATTGAGGGCAGCTCGAAAGTCACGCTGCTGGCTGATGGATCGATTGCACTGGAGCGGGAAGGCCCCACTCAGGCGAGCGGCGGCGAGACCCTCAACAGCAAGTCGGTGACATCCATTCCGCTCAACAAGCGGGACTTCAGCCAGTTGCTTCTGTTAGCGGCCGGCACCATGACCGACACGAACGGCACCACGAACTTCACGCAACAGTTCGCGGTGAACGGGCAGCGTGGCGTGGAGGCTGTCTTCGCCATGGACGGCGCCGATGTGAGCGATCCGGAAATGGGCGGCGCTACATTTTCGAACTTCAACGTGGATGCGGTCGAAGAGATTCAGTCGTCCTCGGGTTGGATGCCGGCGGAGATCGGGCGGGGAGCGGCGGGGTTCACGAACATCAACACGCGCTCGGGCACGAACGATTTGCACGGGTCGCTGTTCGAGTTTCTGCGCAACTCGGCATTGGACGCGCGCAACTTCTTCGACCGCAGCACCCCGGAGAATCCGGAGCGCATCCCGCCCTTCCGGCGGAACGAGTTCGGGTTTACGCTGGGCGGCCCGGTGAAACTGCCCGGGCACACCGGGCGCAACAAGACGTTGTTTTTCGTGGAGTATCAAGGTTTCCGCCAGATGCTGGGCACCACGCAGGTGATGCCGGTTCCGACAGCCGCTGAGCGCAAAGGAATTGACACGACGGCGTTTCCGGGCGATACGCTGTATGTGCCCGTCAACCCGATCGTGGCCAGGATTCTGAGCTGGTATCCGTTGCCGGACGATCCGACCGGGGCATTCGGAGCGCGGACGTACGCGACGTCGTCGCCCGTCGGAACCAGCGCGGACCAGTTCTCGGCACGGCTGGATCGCGAACTGTCGTCGAAAGACAAGCTGTTTGCGCGGTTTACCTTCGATAACCTGCGCGGGCCGACGACCAATCCGGACCAGACCGCCATCGATCCGGCGTTCGCAGTGAAGTATGTCGATCACCAGCGGAACGGTGTGGTGACGTGGTCGCATACTTCTTCTCCCCACTTCTCCCGGGAGTCATCCCTGAGCGTGACGCGGACGACGCCGAATTTCCCGACGCCAGACCACACGGATCCGTCGGTGGTGTTCGGGGATGGGCTCTACGAGGCGTTCGACGCGGCCGGCGGATCGGTCACCGCGGCGATGGGCAATCTGTTCGTGGGACGGCAGAACTTCGCGTGGACGCGAGGGAAACACTCGTTCAAGTTCGGCGGGGAGTTCCGGGCAAACCGCGACACGACTTATTTCGGAATGTCTCCCAACGGGCAGTACGTCTTCGGCGGAGGCGCGGCATTCGCCACGAGCCCGATCCTATCGGCGAGCGGGGGTCACAACATCGCGGCTGGCCAGCAGTTGCCTGATACGCTTAGCGCGTTCCTGCTCGGCAGCGCGTTCTCCTATACCGTGGCGGTAGCGCCGCCGCAGTTCCCGCAAGGCGACCAGATCGGCGTGGCGGCGATTTCGCGCTACAATCTGAACGTCTACGCGCAAGACACGTGGAAAATCTCCCAGCGGCTGACGCTGGATTACGGCTTGCGGTACGAGCTGTATTCGCCGATCACCGAGCGGGCGCGGCGGACAGCAGGCATGGAGTTCACCAACGGGTCCTCAGGGCCGGAGCAGCTCTACCTAATTAATCCGGAACCGCCGTATCGCTGGCTCGGGAACAACTGGGGACCGCGCGTTGGGGTGAGCTGGCAGGCATCGAAAGATCTTCGCATCCGGGCAGGCGGCGCGCTGACGACGATTCCGCCCAATATCTGGCAGGACAACCTGCTCACTGGCGCAGCCCCATATGTCGATTACCCGCGCATCACGGCGGCTCCGGGCGCACCGCTGCCCATCGGGACGGTAATCAGGCCCTCGGATCTTCCCGGCGTGTACACGCCCTCGGGAGTCAACATCCTTGCGTCCGGCAATTCGAAAGCCGTGCCGGACAACACGGTCTGGGACGTGACCCGCTTCGATCAGGCGCTTGCCGCACTCTCGCCAAGCCACCTGATCAGCCCGCTGAATGCGAGCGCGATTGCGCAGAACTTCAAGAATGCATGTCTGGGGACGTGGTCGTTCAGTCTGGAACGGTCACTGCATGGGCTCAGCCTCAGCACGGGATATGTCGGCACGTCTGGCATGTATCTGCCCGCAATCGACTTCCCGAACGCCTTCCCGGGCGCGACCGCCGCGTTCGCTCACTATACGCAGTTCAACTCCCTGGGGCAGATCACCGGCGGATTCGGCACGGACATGCTGGCGACTAACCGCTCGCACTCCACCTATCATGCGCTGCAGACTTCGGCGCAGGGGGCGGCCGGGAGGAGTGGGCCGCAGGTCCAGGTCAACTTCACGTGGTCCAAGTCGCTGGATGACACCAGCAGCGTGATCGGGCCCGGGGTGGGCGGCGCATCTGGAGCGTCGCCGGCGTGGCCGCAGAATCCGTTCGATCCAGGCGCGGACAAGGGACCGTCCGGCTTCGATGTGAAGTTAGCGTTCACCGCGACCGTGGTGCAGGATCTGCATGCGGAGAGGGCACCGGGGCTCAGACTGCTCGGCCCGAAACTGACTGGCGGTTGGCAGTTGCTCAGCATCTCCACCCTGACGAGCGGATTGCCGTTCACGGTGTACTCGGGGGTGCAACAGACCGGTGTGGGCTCGATAGGGACGGATCGGCCGGATCAGATCGGCACGCCAGTGCTCTCCACCGGCCGCACGGTGCGGGAAGACTACTTCGGCTTGGGCGCGGCCAATGCCTCCTATTTCTCGATCCCGGTGAACGTGCCGGGAGGAACGGGGCCTAACAGCGGCGTGTTCGGCACGCTGGGGCGGAATACATTCCGCGGGCCTGCCATGCGCAATTTCGATTCCGCTCTGATCAAGGACACGGCCTGGGAGGTCGGCCGGTCGCAAAAGTCGGTGAACCTGCAGTTTCGGGCCGAACTGTTCAACCTGTTTAACATCGTCAATTTCGGGCAGCCGTCCAATATTCTCACGGGATCGGGGTTTGGAATCATCAGCCGGACAGCGGGCAACTCGCGGCAAGTGCAGTTCTCGCTGAAGGCGATGTTTTGATCGATGAGGAACTTCAACAGGAGATTCATGCACATATATCAACGGCTCAAGGAACTCGATCCAAAGACCTTTGAGCAGTTCTGCGTGCAACTCCTGAAGGAGCGCCATCCGGGTCTTGACATTAAGCACGTCGACGGTAGCGCGGGGGATCCTGGCGGCCCCCAGAAGTCAATAGTTTGGGAGCAAGGAGTACTACGGCCGGCGCTTGCCAAAATCGGATCAGCACCGCTCAGGTGACAGGAAAACGAAGACAGGCCTAACATCGCTTTCGGCCCTGCGTCTAGCTCTGATTCGGCTCCCCGGCCTTTTTCTGAATCCGCCCTTCTGCACTGCTACCTGGCTCAACAAACTCCACGGCTATGTATGTGGTCGTTCCGTACTCCAGGGCAGCAAATGGCAGATATGAAGTTGTTGCTGACGTTGACGGCGGTGAGTTGCCACAGGTGCCGGTTTGGATCAAGAACAAACTGCTGGCGGATGGTCAGTGCTCGGTTTCAGGCTCCCTTGATCTTCTGGACCAGCGATCTCTGTCCGTTGAGGCTCTGTCTGACGCGGATGACCCCCATCACTGGCAGCAAGAGAAGAATGTAATATACCAACGATGTGACAGATGGGACCAGACAAGAGATCAGGTGCGGTACCGGGTTTTTCGCAAGAAGGACAACGCCAAGATCTACCACAAGGTCCCACTAGCCACGATAAAGGACAGGAGCCATACGATGTCCTGCAGGAGCAGGTTTCGGGGCAAACCTCACTTCTTGGGGAGAAATACGACATCACTGCCAGAGCCGAACACCCGGTTAGCCGCAGTCAGATGAAGCGGATGCTCCAGACTTTATTGGCGGATCGTTTCAAGTTAACCCTCCACCGCGAGACAAAAGAAATGCCTGTTTATTCGCTCATCGTCGGAAAGGAAGGGCCAAAATTCCACGAAAGTCAGCCGGCATCCGACGAGGGGCCAAAGCCTGCGACGGAGAGTGCGGGCCGGCTCGTCCTCCAAAATATGGCTATGTCGGATCTTGTCTTTGCCTTGTCCAGAAGGGTCGCGGATCGTATCGTCGTCGATAAGACTGGGCTTATGGGAAAATACGATCTTGAGATGACATGGTATTTGGAACTCGGGAAGCGTAACCCGCCGTCAGTATTCACCGCCGTGCAGGCACTTGGGCTGCAACTGGAGCCACAGAAGAGCCTCGTTGAGTTTCTGGTGATCGATCATGTCGATAAGCCCTCAAAGAAGTAAATTCATGAGAGACGCATGACTTTTGAAAGGACAGTCTATTAAAACGCGATGAGCACGAGACACGAGAACATCACTCCTGAAATCTCGACTTGGATCCGTGAGCAGAAAGTGTTTTTCGTCGCAACCGCGCCCCGCTCGTTAGACGGCCACATCAATGTGTCGCCCAAAGGGGGCGATTCGTTTCGGGTGCTTGGTCCGCTTGAAGTGGCTTACCAGGATTTCACCGGCAGTGGCGCGGAGACGGCTGCTCATGCTCGCGAGAATGGCCGAATTGTCGTCATGTTCTGCGCTTTTCAGGGACCAGCCAAAATCGTGTGGATACACGGCTATGCCAGGCTGATCACAGTCGAAGATCCTCGTTACGCAGAGTTCGTGAAACTGTTCTCTGCGAATCCGGGTACCCGTGCTTTCGTACATATTCGGGTGGCTCGCGTTTCGGATTCGTGCGGGTACTCGGTTCCTCTCTATCAATTTCAAAGCCAACAAGAAACGCTCGACCGCTGGGCCTCGACGAAGACACCGGAAGGGTTGAAGGCCTATCGGGCTACGAAGAACCGAAGGAGCATTGATGGCCTCCCTGCGCTGTTGCCTGAAACGTAACGTTGCGTTGAGGGGTTAACGAACCCCTGAAGCCGCCAAACCGCTTGTGTCTGCCGCGTCGACACCCGTGTCGACGGATGCGGCTTTCAGCCGGGCAGACAGGCGAAACCGTCTGTCCCACCAGGAACCAGGAGCCGGCACGGGCAGAGCGTTGAACGGGGATGCAAGGTGGTATCGTGTTCGGGAGCCATCTCAAATGTCAGGCATCACCCACGCTCGCGAGCGACTCCGCCAGGCCTTCGGGGGCTCCGGCGAAATCGGAGTCGTGTCGGTGCCCGGCCGCGTGAACCTGATCGGCGAGCACATCGATTACCACGGCCTCCCCGTGCTGCCGATCGCTATCAAAAGATACGTGCGGGTGGCCTTTCGCGCGCGCAAAGACCGCTTGATCCGCGCCATCAGCACGGAACCGTATGGCCCGCGGGAGTTCGAGTGGACGAGCGATCTGGCGCCGGCCGCGCCGGGCGACTGGCAGAATTACCTGCGGGCGGCCGCGCAGGTGGTCTCCTCCATCGGCAAGCTAAAGCATACCCTACGTGGCATCGACGCCGCCGTCGTTTCCGACCTTCCCTCGGCGGCTGGCCTTTCCTCCTCGTCCGCCTTACTGGTCGCCTTCACCCTCGCCCTTCTCCGGGCCAACCAGTGCGCCGCCAGCTTCGAGGAACTGATGGCCGTTCTTCCCGATGGCGAANNAACCTCTGTCGGTCCGCCCTATCCCCATCCCGAAGGATTGGAGTTTCCTGGTGGCCCACAGTCTTGAAGAGGCCGAGAAGTCCGGCAGCGTTCGGGAGGCCTACAACGCGAGGCGCCGGGCGGGGACCACCGCGCTCCAACGGCTCGGCTTCCCCTCTTACCGCGTCGCCATGGAAGGCCGCACTTTCCATCAACTCGAAAGCCTGGCATTGGGCCAACTCCCATCCGAGGAGGAGAAGGACGCCTTCCTCCACGTCACCAGCGAAGCCTTCCGCGTACAGACGGCAGTGAGCGCAATGGAAAGCGGAGACGTCGGCAAGTTCGCCATCGCCCTCATGGAATCGCACGCCAGTTTGCGCGACCGCCTCAAGGTCAGTTCCCCGGCGCTCGACCGCGTCGCGGACCTTGTCAGCGAATGTCATGCCGGTGGCGGGCGGCTGACCGGCGCGGGTTTCGGAGGATTCGTCGTGGCGTTCTGCAGCATCCGCCACCGCAAGCGCGTGCGCGCCAGAATGATCGAACGATACTATTCCAAACGGCCGGAATTTCAGGAGAGTCGGCACCTGATCGACGCGGATCCCGGGCCGGGTGTCTTATACGAGGAGAACCATGCAACTCCACACCATTGACTGGATCATCGCACTGCTTTCGGTGGCCGTCTGCTTCGTTCCCGCGCTGTTTTTTGGGAAGCGCTCGGGCAAGAGCACGGCCGAATTCTTCGCCTCCGGCCGCTCCGTCCCCTGGTGGCTGGCCGGACTCTCCATGGTGGCCACCACCTTTTCAAGCGACACCCCCAACCTGGTCGCCAACTTCGTCCGCACCCAGGGAGTCGCCGGCAACTGGCAATGGTGGGCCTTCACGCTCACGGGTGTCTCCACGGTGTTCTTCTATGCGCGGCTCTGGCGCCGCTCCGGAGTCCTCACCGACCTGGAATTCTATGAGATCCGCTACTCCGGCAAGGCCGCCGGAGCCGTGCGCGGCTTTCGCGCCGTTTACCTGGGGCTGCTCTTCAACTGCATGATCATGGCCACCGTGAACCTGGCGGCCTGCAAGATCGCCGCGGTGCTGTTCGGGTTCGAGCGCTGGCAAACCCTGCTGGCCGTGGGACTCCTGAACGTGGTCTTCGCCGCCCACTCGGGCCTGTGGGGCGTGCTGGTCATCGACATGATCCAGTTCTTCATCAAGATGACCGCGGTGATCGGAGCGGCCTACTTCGCGGTGAACCTGCCGCAGGTAGGCGGCATGAGCGGCCTGGTGGACAAACTATCCCACGTGCACGGCCCCGGCGGACTGAACTACCTCAACATGCTGCCCGACTTCACCAACAATTGGGACCTCGCTGTGGCGATCTTCGTCATTCCTGTGGCCGTGCAGTGGTGGGCCGTGTGGTACCCGGGCGCGGAACCCGGCGGCGGCAGCTACATCGCGCAACGCATGCTGGCCTCCAAGTCGGAGAAGGACGCGCTTGGTGGGACCCTGTTCTTTAACGTCGCCCACTATGTGCTGCGGCCGTGGCCCTGGATCCTCGTCGGACTCGCTTCCATCATCGTCTACCCGGAGCTTTCGGACATTCAAAAGGCCTTCCCGCACCTGGATCCGAAACTCATCGGTCACGATATCGCTTATCCGGCCATGCTGCGCTTCCTGCCCGCCGGCTGGATCGGCCTGATGCTGGGCGGGTTGATCGCGGCCAACTCGTCGACCATCCTCACGCACCTGAACTGGGGCGCGTCGTACCTGGTCCACGATTTCTATCGCCGCTTCGTGAGGAAGGGCAAGGAGGAACACCATTACGTGGTGGCGGGCCGTCTGGCTACTGTCCTGCTGTTTGTCTGCTCCTCGGCGCTGGTCTTCGCCCTGGACACGGCGCAGGGGAGTTTTAACATCATTCTGCAGATCGGCGCCGGCACCGGCCTGCTCTACCTGGTGCGCTGGTTCTGGTGGCGGGTCACCGCATGGTGCGAGATCGTGGCCATGGTGGCGTCTTTCCTCTCTTCCGTGATGTTTCTGGTCCTCACCCGGAATGGCGTGCACATCGGGACCGCCCAGCAATTGCTGATCGGCATTTTCATCACGACCGTCTGCTGGGTCGCCACGGCTTACCTGGGGCCGCAGAACGATCCGAAAGTCCTGATGGACTTTTACATGCGGGTTCGCCCGTTCGGCCCGGGCTGGCGCCCGATTCAGAGGAAGGCCGGAATCTCCAATGCCGACGCCACTGCCATGGATCTACGCACCGAGAATTTCCCCCTCTCGTTGCTTGGCTGGTTCACAGGATGCATCATGATCTGGTCGGCCCTTTTCACCGTAGGCAACTTTTTGTATGGCCGGATGGGCTACGCGCTTGGGCTGCTGGCCGTTTTTGTAGTGACTGGTACGATTCTCATCCAGGTGGTGCGCCGCTTGTGGAGGTAACACAATGAACGAAAACGAAAAGGATTGGAAGAACTCGTCCCGCCGCGATTTGCTCCGGCTTGCATCCGTGGCCTCGCTGTCGATGGGCTTTGCCAAGGCCGGGCCCCAGCAGGCCGCAGGCCAGGCAACCCCAGCCACCGGACGCACCGTCTCAGGTATGCCCTTCGAAAAGAAAGACACCGTGCGGCTCGGCTTCATCGGTGTGGGCGGCCGCGGGAACTCGCTGATCGACAACTTCTCGGAGATGCCCGAGGTGCAGGTGGCGGCCCTCTGCGACACCGTGAAGGACAAGGTGCTGAATGCCCAGGCCAAGCTGGAGCGAGCTGGGAAGCAGTCTCACACGCCCGCCCTGTACCATTCGAGCGACCACGCCTTCGAAGAGTTGGTGAAGCGCGACGATCTCGATCTGGTGCTGGTGGCCACCCCCTGGACTTGGCACACGCCCATGGCGCTGGCCGCCATGAAGCATGGCAAGCACGTGGCCGTAGAAGTGCCGGCTGCCCGGACCATCAAAGAATGCTGGCAGCTCGTCAACACGTCCGAAGCCACCCGGCGCCACTGCATCCAGCTCGAAAACTGCTGCTATGGATATAACGAACTGCTGGTCTTGAACATGGTGAAGGCCGGAATGTTTGGCGAATTGACGCACGGCGCCTGCGCGTACAACCATGACCTGCGCAGTATTCTGTTCTCGGACGAAGGCGAAGGTCTGTGGCGGCGGTTCGAGCACCTGAACCGCAACGGCAATCTCTACCCGACCCATGGCCTGGGCCCGGTGGCGCACTACATGGACATCAACCGCGGCGACCGCTTCGATTATCTGGTCTCGATGAGCTCGCTGGTGGCGTCGCTGCCCGCGTACCGCAAGGAGCACCTGGCGGCTGACGATCCGCGGCAGAAGGAGGTCTATCACGAGGGCGATCTCAACAGCAGCCTGATCCGGACCGTGAAGGGCCGCGTGATCACCCTGGAGCACAACACCTCCAGCCCGCAGCCGTATGACCGTATCAATCTGATCGCCGGGACGAAGGGGATCTTCCGCGATTACCCGCCGCGGATCTACCTGGACGGCTCGCCCAAGGAGGAGTTCGGATCGATCGACCCCTACAAGGAGAAGTTCGAGCATCCGTTTTGGAAGGAGACCGGCGAACTGGCGCGCACGCTGGGCGGCCACGGCGGCATGGATTTCGTGATGGCCTGGCGTCTGGTGCAAGCCATCCGCGAAGGGAAGGCCCCGGATATCGACGTGTACGACGCCGCCGCCTGGAGCGCTCCAGGCCCTCTGAGCGAGCAATCGGTAGCGGCCGGCAGCGCCCCCATGAAGTTCCCGGATTTCACCAGAGGGAGATGGGAGAGGACGCCCCCCGTTTAGCTCCGGTCTTCCCGCAAACTGCAAAGGTCGGGACACGCCTCGTACTGATCACGGTTTAAGATGAAAGCGCATCACTATAGTGAAACTGAGAATTTCGTAGTGTCAGAGACCCAAGCTACAACACGTACACTGCGTGGCATCCAGGAGTCGCTCTTCGCTCCGCCACGACTGTCCCAGCCCGGCGCGCCAGTGGAAACCAAAGGCGTTGTCTATACCAAACGTTGGGTGGTAGATCTGGTTCTGGATCTAGCTGGCTACCGGTCGGAAACCAATCTTGTCGATCTTCTCGTTGTTGAGCCCGCCGCTGGCGACGGCGCGTTCCTCGGACCCATGATCGAGCGCCTGATGAAGTCGTGCAAGAATTTCGGCCGGCCGCTTTCGGACTGCCGGGATTCAATCATCGCCTACGAGCTTGACGATGCTCGCGCCGATCGAGCACGCGCCGTAGCCACACGAATCCTCTCTGATGCCGGTGTTGACGAATCGCTTGCCGAACGGTTGGGGAAGGGCTGGGTACGAACTGGGGATTACCTATTCACAGCCACAAGCACCGATGCGGACTTCGTTATCGGTAATCCTCCCTATGTACGTCTTGAGGACATACCCGATGAGACCGCCCAGCTTTATCGGGACGCATACCCGACCATGTGTGGCCGGGCGGACCTGTATGTGGCGTTTTTTGAGGCCGCACTCGGCCAACTCAAGAAGGGTGGCGTCTGCGCCTTCATTTGTGCTGATCGTTGGATGCGCAATCAATACGGCGCTCAATTGCGTGAACTTATAACTTCGGCATATTGCATCGAGATGGTCATTGAAATGCACAATGCCGGTGCCTTCCATGATGAGGTGGACGCCTACCCTGCGATCACCGTGATTCGGCGCCAAGAACAAGGGCCGACTGTTATTGCGAGTGCGGGATCTGAAGCCGAAACCGTCTCTCCCGGAGCGCTCTCCGCATCGCTAGAAGCTACTGCGCGTCATGAGTTACAGCCTCCACCGAGAGGGCTCCGCTCTGCATTGGTTGGCACGTGGTTTAAGGGCACAGACCCGTGGCCTTGTCATTCGCCGGAACAGCTGGCACTCCTGCGTCGTCTGGAAGAACACTTTCCGATCCTGGAAGCCAATGCCAAGGTAGGTATCGGCGTTGCAACCGGTAATGATAGTGTATTTATCACCAACGACCCGAACCTGGTAGAGTCTTCACGCCTCCTTAAGTTAGGGATTGCCAGCGACATTTATGAAGGCATGATGAAATGGTCCGGCCACTATCTGGTCGACCCCTGGAACAGCGATGGCTTAGTGAATTTGAACAACTACCCTCGGCTCTCGGCGTATTTTCAGAAACACGCTGCGGTACTAAAGAAACGCCACACTGCGGCAAGAAACCTGCGCGGTTGGTACAAGACCATAGACCGCGTGTCACATTCGCTTACGGCGAAGCCCAAGCTTTACATCGCCGACATTAAAAGCACACTCGACCCCGTTCTCGACGCTGGCGAAACCTATCCGCACCACAACCTCTATTTCATTCAGTCGGATGAATGGGACCTCGAAGTACTCGGTGGCCTGCTGATGTCAGATGTCGGGCAGTTCTTTGTCGCGTCATACGGCGTCCGCATGCGGGGCGGCTACTTCCGGTTCCAGGCACAATACCTGCGCCGGATCCGCGTACCTAGCCCTCAATCCTTGGGTGCATCCTCGAAGGAAGAACTGAAGTTGGCTTTTCGACGTCGTGATCGACTGCTTGCTACGCGGGTTGCTCTCGAGGTTTTCGGAATTGACAAACAGGCCATGGAGACAGCACTTGGACACTGAGAAACGACTGAAAGAAGCCGTCCAAAGCTACTGGGATGCCCGAGCGAAGAACAAAGAAAAACAGGTGCAGTCAGGAAAGATCGACGCAGGAACACGCGGCGAGGTGACCGGTGGCACCCAGATGGGCGCGCTGGAAGTTTTGGTCGCCGATCTCCTCTGCGATGCGGGCTTGAAGAGGCTCGATGTCCGGACTCGAACCGCTCTGGAACTGCCTGGATACTTCAGAGCCACCAAGAAATGGGATTTGATTGTCGTGTCCGACCGCCAGTTGGTGCTGGCGATGGAATTCAAATCTCAAGCGGGCAAATCAATAGGCAACAACGTTAACAACCGTTCCGAAGAGGCGGTGGGAAGTGCTAAGGATATTTGGACGGCATTTAGAGAAGGCTGTTTCGGAAACTCCCCTACCCCTTTCCTCGGCTATTTCTTTCTGCTTGAGGATCGCGACAACGTAAAGAAGCCAGTAGCCAACAAGGAGCCATACTTTTCCGTCGATCCCGTGTTCCGTGGCCAGGTTGGGAAAGTCCAAAACGGTGTGGAGCGGTATGCGGGCGTTTCCTATGGCAAGCGATACGAACTGCTCTGCCGTCGACTGGTCTTGGAACGGCTTTACAATTCTGCCTGCTTCATCATGGCAACGAATTCGCCCAACACCCGCATCACGCAACCCGCAGCGGATCTGACCTTCCAGCGCTTCGCCGCCTCCCTACGCGGGCACGCGGTGACGTTCTTGGGAAGCAGGAATGGATGAGGAGTCGACCGTATCAATCTGATCGCCGGGACGAAGGGGATCTTCCGCGATTACCCTCCGCGGATCTACCTGGACGGCTCTCCCAAGGAGGAGTTCGAATCGATCGACCCCTACAAGGGGCAAGTTCGAGCATCCGTTCTGGAAGGAGACCGGCGAACTGGCGCGCACGCTCGGCGGCCACGGCGGCATGGATTTCGTGATGGCCTGGCGCCTGGTGCAAGCCATCCGCGAAGGAAAGGCCCCGGATATCGACGTGTACGATGCCGCCGCCTGGAGCGCCCCCGGCCCGCTGAGCGAGCAGTCGGTAGCGGCAGGCAGCGCCCCCATGAAGTTCCCGGACTTCACCAGGGGGAGATGGGAGAGGACGGCACCCGTGGGGTGATTGGTTAACGCTTATGCCGACACAAGATGCGGATGCGGACAAACTCGCGCGCCTGAAGAAGGCACGCCTGCTACGGGAGTCTCGCAAGCTCAAGCCGGACGAGGAACAAGCCGATGCCGAGGAATGGTTGGCCGGCGAGGAGCAGTGGCCGGCGTTCTGAATGTTTCGTGAGAAGCGTTTAGATGCGAACCTGTACACCCACGCTCCGTCGCGGGTAAGGCCTACAAAAAGGGAACGACAGTTCCGGTTGCCATTGTTGAATACAAATTGGTTAGGTCCGATCTTGACCCAAAAAGCGGAACTATAGTTCCCTTTTTGGAGCCCCTTCCGAAAACCGTCTCCAGCCCGGCACGTCGGTTTTCCCGACTGAATCGGAAAGGCTGGATACCCCCGCGCCAAGCCGCAATCGCCCCCACCCTCAGACCGGACGGAACTCCGCGATGTAGCGCCCCGAACGCTGGCGGCCCACCGCGCTCATCTCCAAGCCTGCTTCCCGGCCCATCTCGCGAAACTCATCCAATGTTCGCCCGCGGCCACCCACCAGGACCATCATCAGCAACTCCGGCGATGCCTCCTCACCGGGTCCCACGCCGGTGAAGACCACCACCCGTCCGGATGGACGTGCCGCTTCGCCGCAGCGCTTCAGAATCGCCGTCGCCTCGCGATCGGGCCAGTC
>PMTT01000231.1:16548-25025 GCA_003167275.1 Bryobacterales bacterium
GCCCGTACCGCCGCCGACGTCCACTACCGTTCTGACCGATTCCCAGTCCGCCGGATCGACCAGGATCTGGGGGTCCGGGGTGCCGTGGCCGGGCCCCATGAGCGCATCGAAACTGGCGGCGACGTCCGGATGGGCGTCCAGGTCCTCCCAAAAGCCCCGGCCGAAAACCTCGTGATAGGCCGGCCTGCCGCTGCGGACGGCGGATAAGAGGGTTCCCCAGGCATACGCCATGCGGCCTCCGATACCGTTGAGATCGAAGCCCAGGCGCGCCCCATCCTCCAGCAGTCCTCGGGCAGCGTCATTGAGCGCAAACCGGCCGGGTGATGGCTCCTCGAAGAGACCTTTACCCACCAGGTGGCGCAGAACCCTGTGCAGCGAGTCACGATCGGCGCCCGCCGCGGAAGCGAGCCGGTCGATCTCCGTGTTTCCCGCCACAATGTGGTCTGCGATCCGCAGCGTTACGACGACATGGACGCACCATGGTGTCGAGAGGTCCATCAGTTCCCAGAGATTCATCTACGCCATGATGACAGATCGCCGTAATACCGGTCTTGGTGGGGCAGCCAATCCTGGCTGCAGCCCCCTTTTCAGGCGGCCGTGGGCATTGCCTCAATCGTTTCCAGTTATTCCTCCGACAGCCTCCGCGCTGTCCGCTATAATTCGGCCATGCCGCTCAGCCGAAGGTCGTTTGTCTCGCGGTTGCTCGCCTCCCCGCTCGCTGGCGCCTATACCGTCGCCGCCCAAACCGCCGCGGCCTCGAAGATCACCCGCATCGAAACGGTGTACTGGAAGAATCGCGAGGATGCCCCGTTCTGGCCGCATTGGACCTGGGTCAAGATCGACACCGACGCCGGCGTCTCCGGCATCGGAGAGACGTATCCCCGCAACGCGGCCGAGGCGGCCGTGATCCATTCGGTGGCCGGATCGCTGCTCGGCCACGACCCGCGCGATATCGAGCGGATTTGGGCCGATCTCTACCGGGCTTTCGACTTCCAGATCGCCGGCGGCGCCGAGATCAGGGCTTTGAGCGCCATCGACCTGGCGCTCTGGGACCTCCTCGGAAAGCAGCTCAACTCACCCGTGTACCGGCTCATCGGGGGCAAAGCGAACCCCCGCGTCCGCCTGTACAACACCTGCTTTCCCTACAAGTACGACTTCAACCGCGAACCGGAGAAGATCATGCGGGAGCTGATCGACACTCGCGGCATCAAGGCGATCAAGATCTGGCCATTCGACGGTGCCGCCGCGCGCAACCGGAATCAGTTCATCACCACCCAGGACATCGACGAGGCGCTCAAGCCGGTACAGAAACTGCGCGAGGCGTTCGGCATGGAGATCGAGATCGCCGTGGAGTTCCACGCGCAGTGGAACGTCACTTCCGCGATTCGCATTGCGCACGCTCTGGAGCCCTACCGGCCGATGTGGCTCGAAGATATGCTCATGCCAGGCAACTACCTCCAGTATCACGAACTGGCGAGCGCTACCAGCTTGCCGTTGATCGCTGGGGAACGGATGGCAGGCAAGCTGCAATTCGAGCAACTGCTGGAATCGCGCACTGTCAAGTACGTGATGTTCGACGTCACGTGGTGCGGAGGCTTGACCGAGGCGCGCAAGATCGCCGCGATGGCGGACGCATTCGAGCTGCCTATCGCGCCGCACACGGCCGGCGGGCCACTGCTGTTCTACGCCACTACTCACCTTTCGACCGCTTCTCCCAATGTGTGGATCCAGGAGAGCTGCCAGCGGTTTTACGAGCGCGACTGGCCGGCCATGTTGGAGAACCCCATCGCCCCAGAGAGCGGATTCATCCGGGTGCCCGAGGAAAGCGGCTTCGGCATGCGGATCAAGCCGGAAGCCTGGAACCACCCCGCGGCTGTCCGGCAGGTGAGCGGACGCGGCTAACGGCCCTCACTGCGAAAGCGTGAAGTTCACATCGATCGTTGTGGAGACCTCCACGGGCGCTCCGTTGAGCAGGGTCGGCTGGTAGCGCCATTGTTTGACAGCCTCTAGTGCCGCGGGAACCAACAGCGGATGGCCGCTCACTAGCTGGATGTTGCGAACCCCGCCGTCGACTGCAATCACCACAGTCAACTTGACGTTGCCGTGTATCCCGGCCTGCCTGGCGAGCGGCGGATACACCGGGGGCATCTGGCTGACGAGCTTCTGCTGTTGGACAGAACCTGCGACGATGATGCGCTCCGAGGGCTGCCCGGGCCCTCCTTGCCCATGACCGGTCGACGGAAGCGGCGGAGGCGGCACCATTCCTCCCTGGACCGCCTTCATCTTTCTGATCTCGGTGGCCTTCTCCATCCACTGGTCGGCTTCGCGGATGTCGCGGTCATACTCTTCCTTGGTGTCGCGCAAGTCGGCGCGCTCGCGCGTCAGAAGGTTGAGGTACGCCATGGCGTCGGCCTCCTGCGGGTTCAGATCCAGCGCCTTATTGAGATTCCATATGCCGTCGTCCAAGACCTGCCAGTACTGACTCCGCAGGCTCCTCCGTACGGCCGCGTCCCTGATCGGGCCGGGCCCTTCAGGACTCATGCCGGTCTCGACACGCGCCGTAATGTAGGCCGGATACCACTTCGACCAGGCAATGAAACCCATCGAGTAATAAGCCCGGTCGTTGGTGGGATCGACCTTGATCAGCCGCTGATACCAGACGCGCGCTTCGTCGAATTTCCTCTCATTGAGTTCCAGCGCAGCCAGCGATTCCAGGGCCACGCGATTGTCGGCTTCTATGGTCAGCACGGCGCGAAACCCGGCCTCCGCCCTCTCCACTATGACCAGATTCTCGGCAGAATCCGCGCCGGGGATGTACTGTTGCATATACGCTGTTGCCAGATACAGCCGCGGATTGACTTCGTTCGGGCTGAGGTCCACCGCTTTTTGAAAGTCGGTGGCCGCTTCGCTGTAGTGCTGGCTCTTGAAGGCTTGCACGCCCTGGTTCAACCAACCCCGCCAGTCGTCCGGCGTCTGGGAGCTTTGTGCCATCAACGGGCCCAAAGCAATCGACAATAACATCACTGGTAGTCGCATACGCACCGCCCTTTCATTTCATCACAGCTTGCGCCGTCGCATGAAATACGGCCCACATATTCTCGCCAGGCACCAAAAACGTCGACACGAATGTCGACGCTGCAGACACGAGTGTCCGCGCCACGTTCCAAGACGAGCGACGTTACCAATCGACGACCGAGCCGTCGTCGGGGTCGTAGCGGGTCCGGTACTCCTGGGGCTCGCCCACCTGCGACATCAGCTTGTTCTCGTCGATCATGATCCCCAGGCCAGGCTCGGTGGGCAGCTCGCGATGGCCGTTCTTCACCGGTGGCAGCGGTTTGGCGAGGAGGTTGGTGTGCTCCATATCGCCGCGCTCCTGGATGAGGAAGTTCGGGATGGACGCGGCAACCTGCATGCTCGCCGCCAGCGAGCACGGTCCCTGGGGATTGTGCGGCGCGATCGGCAGGTACCAGGCCTCCGCCATCCCGGCGATGAGCCGGAGCTCTGTGATACCGCCGGCGTAGCAGACGTCCGGCTGAAGGATCATCGCGGCCCGTTTCTCAAGAATCTCCCGGAAGCCCCACTTGGTAAAGATGCGCTCTCCAGTGGCCAGCGGGATGTGGGTCTTTTTCGCCAGCTCAGCCATGGTGTCCACGTTGAGAGGCTGCACCACCTCTTCATAGAACCAGGGCTGATACGGCTCCAGCGCTTTGATGAGAAGCTGGGCCGTGGGAGGCTCCACCGCCCCGTGAAAGTCGATTGCGATATCGACGCCGGAACCCTGGCGCTCCCGCAGTGCCTTGAAACGCTCCGCCACTTCATCCACGAACTTCTGACCCTCGATGTACTTGAAAGGGGCTCGGGTCGCATTCGGCGCCACTTTCATGGCATTGACGCCCGTAGCCGGATTGACCTGGCCGTAGACCCGGATCCGGTCGCGTGTCGGTCCGCCGAGCAATTTGTAGACCGGCACGCCGTAGACTTTGCCCTTGATGTCCCAGAGCGCCTGGTCGATGCCGCTGAGAATGGCAGTCTTGATCGGCCCGCCGCGATAAAACGACCCACGGTGGATGGCCTCCCAGTGAAATACCACGCGATTGGGGTCCTGGCCGACCAGGTAGCGTCCGACTTCCAGCGCGCCCGCGGCGCACGCCTTGGCATCGTCTTTGAGCATTTCGCCCCAGCCAACAATGCCGGCGTCGGTCGAGACCTTGACGAAGACCCATGAGTTCTTGAGGACAAACGCTTCCACCTTAGTGACCTTGATCTGGTCGTTCGGCCCCACCGCCGCGGCATTGGTGCGTTCGGCGGTAAACAGCGCGTCCAGGCCCAGCAGCGTCCCCGTCGCGAGGGCGCCCCGCAGCAAGGACCTGCGATCCATCTGTGCTCGTGGCATGATTGACCACCCTTTCCAGGCCGATTCTACACTATTGACCTGTGTGGCACGGGGAGCGCCTTCGGATCGGAGACTGGGACTGCCACCTCTTCGCGTGCGCTACTGTACTACCGGACCTGCTGTGGGATCCGCGATGGGAGAGCCGAAGACCAGCGTACGCAGCACTTCGTCCCACACGCGCTGGAGGAAGGCGGCGCGGCTGGACCAGTAGTTCATCGAGATCAGGCAAAGGGCCGGCCCGCGCGCGAGTGCGACGCGAAAACGTGCGTCGCGCTTGTACTCTTCATCGACATATCTCTGTTCCAGCCAGGCAATATCCATATCGCCGCGCGCAATGTGATGGATCTCGGACTGCTGGTAGGGCTTCCGGCCATCTCCGAGGGACTCGCGCAGCATCTCTTCGAGCGGCAACTCCTGAACGTGTTCGACCGGTACGCGGAAAATCGACACCCCGAGATCGCAGCTCTCGACCGATGGCGGCCGGTCAAAAAGGTGTACCGAGCCCTCGTCTGGCTCGACAATCCAGTTGCTGGGGTAATCGAATCGCACCAGACCGCGTTCGATGACGCAAATGGAGTAACCAGGCTTGCACTTCCAGGTGTGATTGTCTTTGAGTCTGTGCTTTTCGAAGCCCACATCGTTATCTTACGGCGAAACCGGCCGGGCCGCAGCGGAACGTCTCGTCGAACGGCGACCCGGAGCGGCCATCGTGGACCGGCCAACATTCGCAGAGTGGGATACACCCGAGTTTTCGGCCAGAGAGGGCGCAGACCGGCCGAGCGATGGCCAGCCCCATGAGCGGCGGATTCGCGAAGGTTCTATAATTAGGTCGTAACCCTACCCATGAGCTTTTCCTACACCATTGAAATCGAAGCTGAGGATGATGGCCGATGGATCGCCGAGGTTCTCGAATTGCCAGGAGTCATGGTCTACGGACAAACTCCAGCGGAAGCCATCTCGCGAGTCAAGGCACTGGCGCTGCGGGTGATTGCCGACCGGGTTGAAGATTCCGAAGATTCGGCCGCTATGACCGTGAGTTTCTCCCCTCGCCCATGAGCCGATGGGGATCGCAAAAAGCCCGAATCGTCTTCAGGGCTCTTCTCAAGATCGGGTGGACGATCAAAGCGCAGAAGGGATCGTCGCATAAGCAACTTGAACGGACTGGTTGGGGCGAGTATACCTGGGCGTTTCACGATGACCAGGAATTAGGGCCAAAGATGCTCTCGCGCATTTCCAAGCGGACAGGGCTGACGCTAGGGGACCTGTGAGGACACTCCCTCCCGTGGACCGGTTCTTCCTATTAGCGCTAAAATAAAGGGCAAATGAAATCCGTTTTTCCGCTCCTTTTCTCCGCCGCCCTTTTGGCCTTCCCGGCAGCCGGGCAGGTAAAGATTACTCCCGGAACCCAGAAGATCCCGGTGGAAATCAACGGCAAGCCCTTCACCGATTTCTACGCATCGGGACCCGAAGTCGCCAAGCCCTATCTCTGGCCGTTGCGCGCCGCCTCCGGCACGTACATCACGCGCATGTGGCCCATGGAGAAGGTGTCGGAAGAGTTCGACGCCGAGACGGGATTCGCGGTCGTCAACGGTCAGAGCACCGGCAAGGTCCCCGATCACCCACACCAGCGCGGCCTTTGGTTCGCCCACGCGAACGTCAACAAGCTGGATTTCTGGAACATCGCCCCCATTGACGCGGACCCTTACAACCGGCCCAATCGGGGCAAGATCGTTCTCAATAAGATGGGCGAAATCAAGAGCGGGAAGGACAAGGGGTCGATCGCCTCGACGTACGACTGGACCGATCACGATGGCAAACCGATACTCACCGAAGCGCGCCTGATGACTTTCTATGCCGACCCCACCTTGCGCATCATCGACTTCGACATTTTCCTGACAGCCGTCCAGCAGGTCACTTTCGGCGATGAAAAGGATGGCGTGTTCGGGATCCGGCTGCGCCCGATCCTTCAGGAAGACAAGGGCACCGGCCACATCTCCAACGCAGACGGCCAGGTGGGTGAAAAGAATCTATGGGGGAAGCCCTCCCACTGGTGCGATTATTCCGGCGAAATCAACGGGGAGAAGGTCGGGGTAGCCATTCTCGACAACCCGGGCAACCCGCTGCGCGTGGTGCGGTGGCATGCCCGCGCCTACGGACTGTTCGCCGCCAACCCATTCGGCCTCTCGACTTTCATCACCGGCGACAAGTCGCAGGAGGGAGTGGTGACGATCGATCCGGGAAAGAGCCTGCGATACCGCTACCGGGTGATCATCCACCCGGGTGATGCCACGAGCGCGGATGTTGCCAAACTCTGGGACAAGTACATCGCCGCGAAGTAATTATTCGCCCAGTTTCGGGAAGAGTGCGCGGTCCAGGACCCGGCGCGTCAACTCATCCAGAGCCACGTATTTGTCCATCTTGCGGTCCCGGTAAAAGACCTTGTCCCCGGGGAGCATGCCAACTTCGATGATGAGGGGTTCGTTCCCGTGTTCAATCTGGAAGCCAGGCACACTGGGAACTGCGGAGATGTCGACTTTGGCGCTCTGTTGCCACTTGCCGTCCTGCTCCTCGCGGATCGAGATGTGGATCCTGGACGATTGAAGGGTCATCTCCGCCGCCTCAGTTCCGAACGCTGCGGTGAATTCTTCGAGGCAGGCGGCAAGGGCTTTGTGCAGTTCTTCCAGGGCGCGGGGAAGCCGCTCCAGCACTATAGCCTCTTTCCTACGGCGATCCTGCTCTTCGGTGATCCGCATTTCGAGCCACTGGAAACTCATAGATTCTCCATGGTACCAGCCCTGCTAGCCCTCGGCCCCCTTTCCTGCAAATTTGTCCACAACCTTCTTCGAACATCCTCCGTGTCTGAGGGTTGGTAGAATCGGATGAGGTTCCCTTATGGACCGTCCTGCCACCCCCACCCCCGCCACTGCGCGCGAAATCATTCTCGAAATTGTACGGAACATGAAGGAGGGCCTGGAGCCGCTGCACTACTCGACCCTGGCGCCGGCTATCTACCATGTTTACCTGCATCCGGATGACATGGACCGTTTGCGCGGGATTGTGCCGCGCATCGTGGAGGAGGCGCGCCGCGCCCTGGACGAGGAACTGGAAACATTGAACCGGGGGTCGATCGTCGAACGTCTGAAGATTGTGGACCGGCTGAAACTCACGCGCAAGACCGAGCCTAAGATCACTCCGCCGGATGGCGGCTGGCAGGTTCGCATCCTCGAAAACACCGACGACGACACGCAACCGGGCGATATCGTCATCTTTTCGGAGCTGGCGTTACCCGCCAAACCGGATTTCGGCGCGGGCAGCATGACCAAGCGGATTGCCACGCGTCGTATGGGTGGGGCCCAATCGAGCTCTCAGAGTTACGACAAGGCGAAGCAACCGCTCCCTGACGGTCGCGGCTCGGTTGGTGAAGGCCGGGTTGGTGAAGTCGGCATGGCAGGTGGGGAGCCACCTAAGCCGCCGTTTCCCGACGCTGGCACCTTGCCCGGAAAGGCGGCCAGCGCCGCGGCGGGAATGGCGGCGGCCGGAACGGGGACCAGCGGCCTCCGTCCCGAGCCGGGGGCGTTTGCGGTGATCGAATACGAGGACGGCGGGGATCGCAAGACCTACCAGATGACCAAGGAGCAGATCGTAGTGGGGCGCGGCGGCCGCGATTATTGGACGGATTTGAAGCTGGATACCCTGGCGGACGTTTCACGCGAACATTTTCGATTGCGGCGCGATCCGGAGAGCGGGAAGTTCTTCCTGAAAGACCTCAGCCGGCTCGGTACTACTATCAATGGCGAGAAGGCGCCCTCCAGCATCGAATACGTGGAGGGCGAGAAGCGCGACCGCAACGTGGAGGTGCCGGTTCCGGAAAAGGCCCGCATCGGCCTGGCGGAAGTGCTGTACCTGGAATTCCGAAGCGCAAACCATGGTTAAGGCGAAAGTGAACTGCGCGGGTGACAGCAATCCCGGCCGTGTGCGCCGCAACAACGAAGATGCGTGGCACATGGACCCGGAGCGCGGCATCTTCCTCGTCGTGGATGGCATAGGCGGGCAGGCCGCCGGGGAGAAGGCCGCGGAGATTGCA
>PMTT01000231.1:25181-28878 GCA_003167275.1 Bryobacterales bacterium
GAGGCCATGCGCCACCCGCGGCGCAACGAAGTGTTTCGGGACGTGGGCTCCGAGGAGCACCAGCCGGACGACCCGGATTTCATCGAGATCCAGCGGTTGCCCTTCGATCCGGACAGCGCCTTGCTGTTGTGTAGCGACGGACTGAGCGACCAGGTGCCCTCGGCCGATATCCTAGGCGCGGTGGAGCGGAATGCCGGGAACCCGCGGGCCGCCGTTCGAGAGTTGATCGAAGCGGCGAACCTCGCGGGCGGCAAGGACAACGTGACGGTGCTGGTGGTGGAGGGCGACCAGTTCGGGGCGTCGCGCCCGGCTAACCGAGCGCCAACTCCGCCGGCGCCCTCGCCCGGACGGTTCCTCATCGGGGTGCTCACGGGCGTTCTTTGTGGAGTGATCGCCGCCGCGGCCGGTGCGTGGTTTTCCCGAACTCTGTGGATGCCGCAGACGCCCGTGGCGGTGGGACCGCGCGTTCTAACCGTAGGGAATGGCGCGCGTTACAGCAGTATCGCAGCAGCGCTGGCCGAGGCGCGGCCGGGCGATACGGTGGAAGTGCTGATTGGGGAGTATCGCGAGCAGTTGACCCTCAAGAGCGGAGTGAACCTTCGCAGCGCCGTGCCCCGCGAGGCGATCCTGCGGGCTCCGCCCCAGGGCGCCGGCCCCGCGATCTACGCGGAAGGTGTCAAGAACGTTCGTGTCAGCGGCTTCCTGATTCAAGCGGACGATAAGCTGCCGCTTTCGGCGGGAATCGTGCTGAAAGATTCGGACGTGGAACTGGATGACGTGGAAGTCTCGGGGGCCGGTACCGGAATCGAGATTCGGGGCGCCGGCAATGTGGTCCTGCTGGGCAGCGCGATTCACGACTCCATCCGCGAAGGCGTTTTGGTTGTGGGGGCTTCAACGCCGTGGATCTCGCACAACTCCTTTCAGCGGAACCAGGGCGTGGAACTGGCCGCTCGGGAGGGCGCCAGGCCGTCGCTGGTGGGCAATGTGTTCGACAAGAACACGCTGGAGCTGCCGGCGGAAATTCCGATGGATGCGGTCAAGGCCAAGAATTTCTTTGTGGACGCGAAGCCGAGGCCCCTTGTTTCGGGCCGGGCGGGGCATCCTTCCGCCCCATCTGAGGGCAAAAAACAATGATCGCGCCGGCGAGTCGTAAGCTCGGCAAGTACGAGATTATCCAGAAGCTGGGGCGCGGCGGCATGGCTGATGTGTACCTGGCCACGGATTCCGTGCTCCACAACAGGGTTGCGCTGAAGCTGATCGAGCACGCGGCGGATGCCGATACGTGCGATGCCATCGAAGCGGAAAAGCGTGGATCCGTGCTGCAGGCGCACCTCGCCGCGATCGATCATCGTGTGGTCCAGGTTCACGATTCCGGTGACGTGGACGGGTTCTTCTTCGTCGCGATGGAGTACGTGGACGGGCAAGACCTTTCGGATCTGATGCGGCGCGGTCCGCTGTCCCTGGAATTTGCGGTGGACGTGGCGATTGCGGTGGCCCAGACGCTGGAGAATGCGCACGGCCTCGAGATGGAGATCGGAGGCAAGGAGTTCCACGGGATTGTCCACGGGGATATTAAGCCGAAGAATATCCGGATCGATGCGCGCGGCGAGGTTCGGGTGTTGGATTTCGGAATCGCCAAGGCCCTCTCGCTTTCGCGGCGGCTAACGCGCAACGAGTTCGGCAGCGTGCCGTATGGTTCGCCGGAGCGCCTGGAGGCGGGCGAGGTCAACGAGCTTTCCGACCTGTGGTCGCTGGCGGTGATGCTCTACGAGATGGTGACTGGGCTGCAGCCGTACCAGGCGGCGACCACGGAGCGGCTGGAGCGGATGATCCGCTCGCGCATTCCGCCGCCCCCCGCGCCCGATCCGTGTCCCAAACCGCTGCGCTGCATCCTGGTGAAGGCCATGGCCCCCGAAGCGGAAGAGCGTTATCAATCGGCGCACGACTTCCGTGAGGACTTGTTGGCGTTTCGGGCGGGAGAGCCGGTCCAGGCGATTCTCGAAAATCTGGACGTCACGCGGCGAACGTCGCCGCGGGTTCCCCGGACCGCGCCGGAAACAAATGGTGGGGCGGCCCCCCCGGTCCGCGCGGGACGCCCCCGTCTCGCTGGTGGCCAGGTATCTGAATTGGAGGTAGGCGCGGACAGGCCGACCGGGGGGTCGGCNNGACCAGGGGGTCCGCCCCACGGATCAAGACACGCACCGTACGGTGCCGGACGATGAGACGAGGCGAACCAGGCCTGACGAAGCGACGCGGCGAACGGAGCGGACCGAGGCCAAGTCGACGGTGGTTTGGGGAAAGGACACCAAGCGGGCATCCTTCCCTTTGGTGCCTTGGTTGACTCAAACGGTTTGGGGCCGGCGAACGGTTGCCGCTCTTATTTTGCTGGCGACCATCTGGGTGATTGCGACGGCGATCTCCGACGTTGTACTCTACCGCCGCGGGGCACAACTGGAACACGATATCGCGTCGGAGCAGGTGACCGACCCGAATGTGATCTGGAATCGGTGGTCGGAACTTTCCGACGGCAACACCTCTTCCTGGTTATTGCGCGGGGCGCGAAAAGCCGTGGAACAAAGGCTGGTGGCGGCGGCCGACCGCGTCATCGACAGCTATCGGAACAGCGCAGTGGTGGTTTACGAGACTACCTGGAATGGAGCGCGGGACGATCTGTCGCGTGCTCTGTCGCTCGACCCCGACGATACGGTTCGTGGCAAGTTGCGGCTCACCGAAGGGCATCTGGCCCGCATCGCCAGCACCAGAGATCACGGCTCGGCGGTGCTGGTAGATTTGAATCAGGCGGTGGAGAAATTTACGGAAGCGGATCACCTGCTGCCCAAATCGCCCGACCCGGAGTTGGGACTGGCGCGAGTTTACGTGTACGGCCTGAAAGACATGGACAAGGCATATCAGGCCCTGCAAGAAGCCGAGCGGCGCGGATATCCGATGGGCAACCGCGAGAAGGCGTACCTGGCGGACGGCTATCGAGAGCGCGCCGACGAACTGGTTAAGACCTCCGACAACGTTCGCGAACTGCCGCAGGAGAAGGACGAACTCCAGCGCGCTAAGGAGGACTACGATCGGGCGCTCCAGCTCTATCAGGAGATCGTTCCCTACCCCTACGCGAACGTCAACATCATCAAGGTGCAGAACAGCCTGGAGAAAGTGAATTCCCGTCTGCAGGAGATCGAACGGGACAGCATGCCGCACCTGGGAAACGGTAATGCTCTTCGCAAGCTGCCCCGCTCGGTGCCGCCGTGGATCCAGGCTCTCATCCGTAATATATGGCCGTCACACGCAGCAAAGCAGTAGAGCGTGAGGAAGTGCGCCGGATCCCCGGGCAGGGGGCCGGCTGGCGGCTTCAGGAGTTGGCCTGGATGCTGGCCGTGGGCGTCGCCGTGGTGGTGGGCCTCACCCTGGTGTATCGCGCGAAGTCGCCGGATTTGGCGGAGATCGAGCAGGGGTTGGCGTCCAAGAAGCTGCTCAACTTGAATGAACTGAGCGCGCCGGAGGATCTGGTGCCCTTTCTGGAGGCGAGTGGGGCATGCTTTAGCTTGCCGAGTTCTTTGTGTAATGCCTGGGCAAGCTAAAGCATGCCCGACACGGCAGGATAGCGCGAACAGGGGGGTGGTGGGCGAGTGCGGCAGAACCGTGGGGTATGCTTTAGCTCGCCGATTTCGGTGTTTTGCCTCGGCAA
>PMTT01000544.1:0-10262 GCA_003167275.1 Bryobacterales bacterium
TGGGCTTCGGCGACGGCGAGGCGGCGGAGAGTCCAGGTGGAGCGGACCAGGATATCGACGAGGTCGCGCTGCTCGGGAAGATCGGGACAGAAGCGCTGAGAGTACTCGTCGCGCAAGGTGTCGAGATGGGCGGGATCTTCGCCTGGGATGATGAGGGACTTGGCGTAGATGCCGGATTTCAGGGCATNNCGGCGGAGCGTGGGCCTGTGGAGGCGTTGCGAGTCATCTGAGTTCCTACCTGGCTTCATGGTGGCATGGGGGAGTGTGGGTAAAAGGAGTTTAGGACTGTAAAGGATTGAAATGACAGAGACGATTTATTTGCTTGGGCTGTGACCGCGGAAGGGAAGGTGATGAATTTCCGGAAGCTGTCGCTCTTCTCTACCGCCGGATCCCGATATCCGTATCGGCTCGCTCGTGGGGCCTGTTATGATTGTGCCCGGGCGCAATCCGTGTCAACGTACAGGTACCGGCGAACGCCCCGACAGGTGCGAGGTTCCGATCCCTTTAACGATAGGAGGGGTTAGCTGGTGACGGTGGCCATTCGAGCCCAGTAGCGCGGGCATCCTTGCGTGTGTCGGTTTTTTCCGGAAAAGCGAACACAGGCAAGAATGCCCGTGGTACGGCTACGATCAGCCTTTCCAGTTGGGAGCCCAACCCTTGCGGTAGAAGGGCTTCACGTACTTGTTGGCTTCCGCATTGTTGGTGAACTTCATCTTGGAGGAGTCCCACTCCAGCTTGCCTTCCACACGCGTTGCCACCACGCCCAGCACCATCCACTCGACGAACGGACCGGCCACGCTGAAGTTCGAACAGGCCTGCTCGCCGCCTTTGCATGCGCGGATCCAATCGTGATAATGGCCCGGCGAGCGGCTCAGCACTTCCTGCGGGAAGTTGTAATTCTGCATCTTCTCGACCGGGATCAGGCGGGTCCCTTCGCCGTATGTTCCGGTGGTGATCATGCCCTTGTCGCCGACGAACAGGCTTCCGTTGGCGCCGGCGCTGGTGGTGGTCGGAGGATTCTCCTTGACCGCTTCCATCCGCGCCCAGGTGAACACCTGTCCGGTGCCTTCCGTGCGCGGGCCCTGCGGTGCGCCCGCTCCGCCGCCACGTCCTCCGCGGCCGCCTCCGCCACCCTGTCCGCCTCCACGCGCCTGCCCCTGGGGACGGGCGGGAGAGGGCATATCGCCCAGGTATTCGCCGTCCGGAACTCCCGCGATCTTGGGCTGTTCCTTCAGGAGGTCATACCAGAAGACTTTCAACGGCGGCATCGATCCATAGGCCGGGAAGTCGAAGCGGATGACGCACTGCTTGGGGAACATGAAGCTGCTGGCGCCTTCCTTCTTCACGCACTCGACGCTGGTCGGCGCGCGTTTGCTGAGGTTCAGAGCCAGGTTCGGAGCGCCCAGGATATGGCACGCCATGTCGCCCAGGGAACCGCAGCCGAAATCGAAGTGTCCGCGCCAGTTGGAGGGCTGGTAGAAGTCCCCGTTGGCGTACCCTGCGGGGTAACCCGTCCCGCCTTGGGTGTAGGGGCGTTGTTGGGCGCAGCCAAGCCACAGGTCCCAATCCAGCGTGGCTGGAACCGGTGTCGGCGCCGGGATCTCGGTGACGCCCTGCGGCCAGATTGGACGGTTGGTCCAGGCATGCACTTCCGTCACGCCACCGATCTCGCCGGCCCAGATCATCTCGGCGCACTGCCGGGTGCCTTCGTTGGAGTAGCCCTGGTTGCCCATCTGGGTCGCCACCTTGTACTTCGCGGCCGCTTCGGTGAGCATGCGGGCTTCCCAAACCGTGCGCGTGAGCGGCTTTTGCACGTAGACGTGCTTGCCCCGCTCCATGCAGGCCATAGCGGCGACGGCGTGCATAAAATCGGGGATGGTGACGATGCAGGCATCGAAGTTCTTGCCTTCCTGATCGAGCATCTTCCGGAAATCTTTGAACTTGGGCTGCTTGTCGAACTGCTTGTAGATGGCGGAGGCCGACTTATCGTCTACGTCGCACAGCGCCACGATATTCTCCGTCGCCGCGCAGCCCCGTATGTCGCTGGCTGCCTTCCCTCCGCACCCGATGGATGCCACATTCAGCTTTTCATTGGGCGATTTGTAGCCCATCATTTTGAGGGACGGCGTACTGCCGAATCCCCCCGTTGGGACAGCCCCGGCGAGCAGGGTGCCGAAGAAGAAATGTCGTCGCGAAAGTGCCATACCGATACACCTCGGAAATCTGAGTACTTAGGCGTCTTTACTTACAGCCGAGGTTACCACTCGGCAGAATCGACCCAATACCGTGCAGATTCATTTTAATCCAAAGCGGTAATCCGAGGGTGAATATCGTAGATTTGGGCCCCCGGGAAACTGCATGAAAGGTGGCGGGGTGTGCTTTCGTACTGGTCCGTCAACTGCGGGCAAGCTAAAGCATGCCCCACGGTCGGCAAGCTAAAGCATACCGTACGGCTACTGGAACTTCACTACCACCGAGACCCGGCGATTCTTTGGGTCGTTGGGATCGTCGGGGTTCAATAACTTCTGGTCCGCATAGCCGCGCACTTCTACCACCTGCCCCGGGCGGACTCCAGAACTGTGCAGCAGGCGGCGCGCCGCATTGCCACGGTCTACGGCAAGCTCCCAGTTCCCATACCCGCTGTTGGGATCGGCCCGGCGGAATGGGCGCGCATCGGTGTGGCCTTCAATCGCGATGGCGTTGGGCATTTTGCCGAGTTCGCCGGCCAGCACCCGGAGCAGGTGGACTCCGGCCTCCGTGGGACTGGCACTCCCACTAATGAAAAACATGCCCTGCTCGGTCTCCAGCATGTCAATCCGCAAGCCTTCCCCAGTGACGCTCATCTGAATGTTGCCGCGGATCTTCCCAAACTCGGGCATCTGGTGCAGGGCAAGCTCGATCTGCCTTTCGAGATCCCCGGCGGTCTGGCTGTGCATGGCCAGCCCTTCGCCGGCACCCGCCGGCCCGGCACCCAGCTTGTGGGTGAAGCCCCGGGGATCCCGGAAATACCCGCTGATGCTGGCCTTCACTTTGGCCGTGCTGCTCATCATCCACATCACGATAAACAGCGCCATCAAGGCGGTCACGAAATCGGCATAGGCGACCTTCCACGCGCCGCCACGATGCGGGCGAGGAGACCCGGAGCGGGATCGGGGCGCGATCGGCGGTGGTGGCGGCGCCTCAGCCGTCTTCAATTGGGACATCCGATTCCTCCGTCTGCGGACCACCCGGGTCGCCCGGTTTGGCCAACGCCGGAATCCGGGCTTCGCGCTTGATGCTGGCTTCCATGTCGAGGAAGGAAGGGCGCAGTTCGACGGGAATGGAGCGGCGCGCATATTCGATCGCCAGGATGGGAGCCGACCCGCGAGCGAACGACACGATGGCGATGCGGATCACCTGGAAAAACTGGGTCTGTGCCTCGCTCATGTTTTCGAGGCGTGCGGCCACCGGACTGACCACGCCATAACAAAGCAGGATCCCCAGAAATGTCCCCACCAGCGCGGCGGCGACCTTCTGGCCAACCGACTCAGGCGATCCGCCGATGGCCTCCATGGTGATCACCACGCCTAAGACCGCTGCGACGATTCCCAACCCGGGCAGGGAGTCGGCCACCGAGCTCAAGGCGTTCACGGGCTCCTGACGGCCACGCCGCTGGACGTCGATGTCGAGATCCATGAGCAGGTCCAGTTCCTGAGGCGTGGTGGCCCCGATGATCAGCATGCGCAGCGAGTCGCAGATGAAATCGCAGGTGGTCCGGTCGCTCAGAAACTCGGAATAACGGGAGAAAATGACGCTCTCAGAGGGAGCTTCGACATCGTGTTCGAGGGCCACGATGCCGCCCGAACGCTGCGAGTAGACGAAAACCTCGTAGAGCATCCGCAAGTTGCGGAGAAAGGACGCGCGGCTCTGGGACGGCCTGAGGAAGGTCGCCGCGACCCCTCGCAGCATCTTCCGAATGACCGTCCACGGATTGGCCACCAGAATGATCCCCAGGGCAGCGCCCACAATGATCAGAACTTCCGCGGGTTGCATCAGGACGTAGGGATTCCCCCGTTCGAGGAGAAATCCACCCAGAACGGCCGCGAATACCAACACCATACCGGCAAGAGCTAGCATTAGATGCGCGGTGAGCGGGACCTCCAACCTTTATATCGGCAGATTCCGTAGAAAAGGTGAGAAGAAAATGAAACAAACGGGGGAACACCGCGGCCCGCCCCCGGACACTTTCAATCCGCCTCCGGCTTCGGGCGGGCCTACTTCTTCAAAAGTGCGTCGACGCCCGCCTGGGCAATCGCTTCATCCACTTCGGATGCGGCTCCGCTGGCTGCGATACCGCCGAGCGTCCGGCCGTCAACCTTGATCGGTACGCCGCCCTGATTGGGGAACGCGTCGGGAAACGCCAGGACTTGGAGGTTCCCGTTCTTCAGTTGGTCGGCATGGTCCTTGGAGGGGCGGCCATAAATGGCGGCGTCGCGGGCCTTTTTCTGTGCGAACTGGATGGTGTTGATGCCCGCGGCGTCGGCCTTCTGGAGGAACAGCAGGTTGCCGCTATCGTCGACGATGCAAATGGTGACCTGCACGCTGCGCTTCTGCGCTTCCGCCTCGGCAGCGGCCACCATGGTTTTGATGGCTTCCAGATTCAACCACTTGCGGGTCGGTAGATCGGCTGCGGAGGTGACCGTCATAAGAATCAGAAACAACGCTGGCAGTTTGGACATGGGCATTATACTATCAACTTGCCGGTCTTGGCGGGGTGCCGCTCGCAACTGGAATCAGAATCCGGCGCGATGCGAACAGGCCGACGGGGGCGTCGGCCGCGGACCGGGGGGTCCGCCCCACCTTGCTTACACCCTCAAGCCCTAACCGGCCCGATGCCCCGCCTTCTGCGCGAAATTCCAGGCGTGTTCGACAATCGTGCGCAGGTCGGTGTACTTTGGGTTCCAGCCCAGTTTGCTCCGCAGCTTGCCGGAGGACGCCACCAGGCTGGCCGGATCGCCTTCCCTTCGAGGGCCTGTAACGTAAGGGACCTTCTTCCCGGTGACTTCCTCAGCCGCCCGAATCAACTCCAGGACCGTGTGGCCGGTGCCCGTGCCGACGTTGAACTGGTCGGACGCGCCACCCGCCAGCAGGTGTTCCACCGCCAGGATGTGCGCCTGGGCCAGGTCGTCCACGTGGACGTAGTCGCGGACACAGGTGCCATCGGCCGTATCGTAATCGTTGCCGAAGATGGTGACTGGGTTTCCGGTCATCGCTGCCTGGAGCACCAGCGGAATCAGGTGGGTCTCCGGCTCGTGCTCTTCTCCCAGACGGCCTTCGGGATCGGCGCCCGCGGCGTTGAAGTATCGCAGAGGAATGCTGGTCAGGTGGTGGATTTCGTCGAACCACCGCAGCATAGTCTCCACCATCACCTTGGACTCGCCGTATGGGTTCACGGAGTGGATCGGAAACGTTTCCAGAATGGGAACGGCGTGCGGATTGCCATATACGGCCGCGGTGGACGAGAAAACCACATGCTTCACCCCGGTCCGCAACATGGCGGTGAGGAGCGACAGCGAGCCGCCTACATTATTGGCGAAATACCGCTCCGGTTCGCGCATCGACTCGCCGACGGCCATGAAGGCGGCAAAGTGGACCACGGCTTCGCACGCGGTCTGGCGCATCAACTCCGCCAGCGCGTTGGTCTCGTTGAGGTTGAGTTGGAATAGACGCCCGGCAGGGACATTGTGCCGGTACCCCCTGGAAAGATCGTCNNCGATCTTCACTTTAGTGGGCGATCACCTGAACGAAGTCCTCCTGGCGGCCGCGCGCAGCGGGATCCGGATTGTGGACATGCGGCATGAATCCGGCGTGACGCATGCGGCGGACGCCTGGGCTCGGATCCATCGGAGACCGGCCCTCTCGCTGGTGACCGGCGGACCCGGCCATACCAACTCGCTCACGGGCATCGCCACGGCGAACCTGGCCGGGAGCCCCCTGATTGCGGTGAGCGGCAGCCGGCCCAGCACTATGGCGCATCGGCAGGCGTTCCAGGATATCGACCAGGTGGGAATGGCGCGCCCGGTGGTGAAGTGGGCTGCCGAACCGCCCTCGGCCGCGCAGATCCCGTTCTATCTGGAGAGGGCGTATGTGGTGGCCAATACGGGCCGGAAAGGCGCGGTGCATTTGACGATCCCGGTGGATCTGTTTACGCAGAGGTTGGGGGCTGGGGGTTGGGGGCTGGGGGTTGGGGGCTGGGGGTTGGGGGCTGGGGGTTGGGGGTTGGACTCGCAGCCTTTGGGGCCTTCACCGCAGCCGGCATCGGGTTGGGAGAGTTGCCAGCCCCAACCCCTAACCCCAAACCCCCAACCCCTGCTTTCCATGCTCCGCGCGGCCCAGCGGCCTGTCGTGATTGCCGGGAGCGGGGTGTGGTGGTCGGGGGCGGAGGATGCGCTNNCCGCTGGCGATGGGGTATGCCGATCCCGCGCTCAACTACGCGGTCCACACCGCCTTCCGCGAAGCCGACCTCTTTCTGGTGGTCGGCAAGCGCATCGATTACCGGCTGGCGATGGGCGGGGCGCGTCTGTTCCCGCCGCAGGCCCGCTTCGTCCAGATCGATATCCACGCCGAGGAACTCGGCCTGAATCGCAAGCTGGACGTCGCGATCTGCGCCGACGCGCGGACGGCCCTGGACGCACTGGCGGACGCCGTTGGTCCGGAGCCCTGGCCGCCGCTGCCCTGGCTGGATCGCGTCCGCGAATTGCGGCGGGACTGGGAGGCCAGGCTGGCGGATTTCGCCGGCCCGGACGCGGCCGTCGGGCCGCCACAGAGCGCTCCCGAGTCCCTCCCCTCCAATGCGATCGACGCCATGCACCCCGCGGCGTTCTTCCGGGAGCTGCGGGCGGCTCTTCCCCCGGATGTCCTGTACTCCTGGGATGGCGGCGATTTCGCGCATTGGGGACGGGCCATGCTGCCGGCGTGCGAGCCGGGCGGGTGGCTCCGCCTGGGACCGCTGGGCACAATCGGCTCCGCGTTGCCCAACAGCCTGGCGCTGCAATTGGCGCATCCCGGAAGGCGCGTGGTGGCCATCACGGGCGATGGAGCGCTGGGGTTTTACCTCGCCGAAATGGATAGCGCCGTGCGCCACAAGCTTCCCATCGTGTTGATTGTGGGCAATGACGCCGGTTGGGGTTTGGAGCGGGAGCTGCAGTCGTTCGCGAATCCGGGCGCGCCAACAGTCGGATGCGAGTTGCGGTGGACCCGCTATGATCTCATAATGAAAGCGTTCGGCGGCGAGGGAGAGACCATCGCGCGCCTGGAAGAAGTAAGGCCCTCCGTCGAGCGCGCCTTCGCTTCGGGCGTGCCGTACTGTGTCAACGCGAGGATCCACGGGGTACGTTCGCCATTCACCGAATGGCAGATCGCGGGGAAGAAGAAGTGAAGTTACTGCCGAAATAGCTGCCGCCCAGCACTTGAGTTCCGTCCGCATCCGATCTGAGAAGCGCGGCCACTCGCTTGTGCAGTCCCCTGCCCTGTATACGAGTTCCCATTCTTCAGCCAAGGCGCAGGGATGCCACTTGACGCGGAAGGGCTACTTCGGGGTCTTCGCAATGCGCAAGGACCTCGGTGTCGGTCCGTGTTTCCCGATCACTGATTTTACGAACGGTTGCCACACAGTCTCGACCTCACGGCCAACGATCAGAAGGTCGATTAGCCCCTGATGGTAAAGGTCATAGAAGCGAAGTAGGTCGGATTTACGGGAAGTCCACTGGGCCTTGCCGTCCAGGAGAACCGCATGTTCGACGTGAAGTTTTGTCCGCTTCTCAAAATCGCGCAGTTCACGTCCAACGAGGGCGCATTCGTAGACTGCATCACTCATTTTGCTGCCGCCGCTAGTCATTCCCCAGTACTCCTTGATTTCCCAGACCAGAAACGGATCGACCAACCCAGGAATCGCGCCATCGAGATTCCGTGCCGTGACGTGTAGTCGCTGGCCGGCCACCCATACGCATCGCCGTTGCGGGCTTGGCTCGATCGCCATACCGAATTCCCTGCATGCGGCTTCTGACAGCCGTGTGGTTGTCAAGACCATTGCTTTCGAAGACTGGTGGTGTTCCTGGTTTTGGGTCTGGCTGGTCTTTGGAAGCTCGTTGAAATTCTTCTGGCAGTATGCCTTCGCCTCATCCTCCGTGCGGAGCAGTCTTTCCGCGGCGTCCCATAGAGTCCTCCTAAAATCGAGGTACTCGACTAGTTGCGATGCAACCTCGCCCTCCAGCGCTAGCTTTACTTTCCCGACCTTCGCTACGCTTTCGGCTTTGAGCACTTTGACGAAGGCTCCCCTCTCCTCGTTGGTAGTGATACTGAGGTAGTAGCGGACCAGTTCCCAGATGGGGCTCTCCCACCCGAGCCTGCGCCAATTCGCCGTTGTCATCGTTGACCATTGCCGTTGAATAATTGATAATGTAACCCGTCCAGCGGAGTGCCGCGCTTCTGCTCAAACTCAATACGCTGGACTATCAATGTTTCGACTTTCTCATCGATCTCGTAGCCGATCGAACTCCGACCGGACAAGTGAGCCGCCATCATTGTGGCTCCAGTTCCCATGTATGGATCGAGCACGGTGTCGCCAACGTAGCTGAACATTCTGATCATCCGCATAGGGATCTCCAGGGGGAAAATCGCAGGGTGGTGTTTGAATTTCTCCGAGATCGTCTCTATGCGCCACCACTGCTGGCTCCATATTCGCCACTCTTCAAGGGTGTACTTGCTCTTTTCCCTGACGGCTTGCTTCACCCGACGCTTGCCGGGCTTGGCGAAGACGTAGATATTCTCGAAATAAACATTGTTGTATACCGTCATCGGGTAGGGAAACGACCCGAGGAGCGGACCGCCCATGTTCCGAGTATAGCCCTTGTCCCAGATGAACCTCTCGAGGAGGACGAACCCGGCATCTATGGTGATCTGGAGGAGATCGGGTCCGAGCGGGACACGGAGCAGCGTGCCGAGCTTCGGGTACCGATACTTCGTGACGATGTCGCCAACATTGAGCGCGTAGCGCCCCCCGGGAACGGTCACACGGTGAATTTCGCTAACAACCGTGCGATAGTGGTCAAGAAAGCCGCTATAGTTGAACTCTTGTCCCTCGTGGAACAGGGTGGTGATGTAAGGGGGCGAGGTGACGGTCAAATGGATGGAGTCGTTAAGGAGTTTCTCCATTTGTTCCGATGAGTGAAGGTAGATGGAGTGTTCGACGGGAGCATCTTGGATTCCCGGGGCGATGGTTTTTGTCGAATTAATTTTCGCCATGAGATAGGATTATGATTCTGAAGGACTTAAGCTATATTTCGGGGCAAGTATGAGCCAATCCGCAGCACTACAGTTCCAATTCTCCTTCAAGGCCGAACCCGTTCTCAAGTGGGCAGGCGGAAAGCAGATTATAGCCCGAATGCTCGTGGAATACCTTCCTAAGACATATCGGCGATATTTCGACCCCTTCGTTGGGGGAGCTAGCGTTGCCCTGGAGAGCCGTGCGACGAGCGGGCTTCTTAACGATCAGAATGAATGGCTGATCGATGCCTATCGGGCAATTCGAGATGACTGGCGCCAAGTTGCCAAGGTACTCGACACCATGAAGAACACCGAGGAGGAGTTCTATCGGATTCGGGCGCTCAACCCGAAAACTGTCGACGAGTGGACTCGAGCGGCGACGCTCATTTATCTTAACAAAACGTGCTTCCGTGGCCTGTTCCGGGTAAACAGACACAATCAGTTCAACGTGCCGTATGGGAGGTACGACCGACGGTACTATGACCCTGCGAATCTCGCCGCGTTTTCTGAATGCATAGGCCGTTTTGAACTTCGTGTCGGGGATTTTGAAGTGGCGTTGGCTGAAGCGGAGCCTGAGGACGTCGTGTATCTCGATCCTCCGTATCACCGAATCGGCGGCTATTCCGACTTCAATCGTTACACGAGCGGCAAATTCAAAGAAATTGATCACCTCCGACTTCGAAACGTTTGTGTCGATTTGGACAGGCGGGGAATTCGATGGGTTCAAAGCAACAGCAGCACGGAGTACATCCGAGAGCTGTACCGGGATTTCCGCGTGTCTGAAATAACGAACCGCCGTGAAATCAATCTGGACAGCCAGAGCCGCAACATCACAGAGTTGGTGATCAAGAACTTTTGACCAGTAATCAATGACTTGGTAGCGGAAAACAGTAGTTCAGCGGTCGTTCTGAGCGCGCCAACACGTGGCTCCGACTGGGACCGCTGGGCACCATAGGCTC